>CALWEM010000029.1 GCA_944377315.1 uncultured Clostridia bacterium | reverse complement strand
TATCTTTCAACAATTGAAACTGATGCAAAAACAAAGGAATGGTTTGTTGATAACACTGCTGGCACTTGGAACAGCGAATATCCTTGGGATTTTACATACACTTGGAAAGTTAACCCTGCTGAAAATGAAGGGTATCCGACACTTTATCAATATTCTCTTCCAAAAACAGACTATATGTGGACGGACGAAGAAATGCGAAGTGAAATCAAAACCACTTTTGAAGGAAGTGGCACGGAAGATGACCCATATCTCATTTCAACACCTAGTGAACTTGCTGGGCTTGCATATAATGTCAACTTTGGCGGACAGACATACGCTGGAAAATATTTCAAGCAAACAGCCGATATTGATGTTTCCAAATATTGGTGGGACGCAATCGGGACGAATAAATCTAGATTTTCTGGAAATTATGATGGTGGTAATCACACAATTTCTGGTCTTTTCACACCATATGGTGAAACTGATGAATATTCTGACCAAGGGCTTTTTGGGTGTGCCCACAGTAATTTGTCCGAAATAGAAATAAAAAATGTTAGGATTAAGAATTCGCTAATTCAAGGATATAGCCAAGTTGGTGGAGTTGTGGGATTCATACAATGGGCTATTGTTTCAAACTGCTCAAATGAAGCTGACATTGTGGGAATTCATTATCAGAATGGTGGAATTATTGGTTATGCTCACACCACCACAGTAATTAATTGCCAAAATTTTGGCACAGTTATGTCACCTTCTCGAACTGGTGGAATTGTTGGCTTTGTTGTTGATGATACATCACATTTAGTGACAGAATGTCAAAATTCTGGTGCGATTTTAGGTAGTGATTTTGCTGTTGGTGGGATTATTGGTTACAATATGAACTCCACAGTGAGCTATTGCAACAACTCTGGTTATATTTATAGCGATGATCGTCCAGGAGGCATTGTTGGCGCTAATCAAACTTTGGATCAAAATAGAAGTGTAATTAAATATAGCTATAACACTGGAAATGTTCAAGGGGTAAATCCTGGTGGAATTGTCGGAACAAATGAAGGAGAAAACTCTTTTATAACGGATTGTTACAATTTGGGAGATATAAGTGGAACAAAAAATGTTGGCGGAATTGCCGGAATGAACTACACTGGTGCAACAATAAGTAATTGTTACAATTTGGGGTCAATAGCTTCAAAAACTTCAATGGCTGGTGGTATTGTTGGCAACAATTTTGATTCTGGAAAAGTTTATAGTTGTTTTAATTTAGGTGGAGTTACAGGAAAAAATCACATTGGTGGAATTATTGGATATGTCAATGGAAGCCATAATTCTTATTATGGTGGCGACTGCGAAAATATTGGCGGAATTAATGGCGCTGATGTTGAAGGTCAGGCGGAGTATCTTGAAAATATCGCAATCGAGGCGAAAACGGGAGATTTTTACCTTAATGCATCGCTTTGGAATGAAAATTATCCTTGGGATTTTCTTTACACTTGGACTTTTGATGAAAATGTCAATGATGGCTATCCGATTTTCAAGAAAATTTCCATCACATATCACTCCAATAATGGCGAAGAAAAAAGTTTTCAAGAAGAATATTTCGCTAGTTCTGTGACAATCGCAAACAATCCATATGAAAAAGAGGGGTATGTGTTTGCTGGCTGGAACACTCTTGAAAACGGCAATGGACAGATATATGGTCAGAATGAAGACTGTCAAATTTCTTCAACCATTGATTTGTATGCTCAATGGCAACCAGAAATTTTTGAAATCTCTTTGAATCATCAAAATGGAAGCGGTGAAATTTCAAAAATTTATGAAAAATATAACACGGGCTTTTATTCCAACGATGCCGGAACGAATGTGATAACCAAACTTGCTTCGTTGCCAACGCGAGTGGGGTATGAGTTTTTGGGTTATTACACTGACAAAAATGGCGGTGGTAATGTGGTGATTGACGAAACTGGCGAGATTGTCGCGACCACTTCTTTCACCACAACCGACACTGAAATCTTTGCATATTGGAAAGCGAAAAACTTGGCACAGCAGGACGGGAATGGAAAATGGTATGTCGAAATGGGGTATTTTCCACAAACCAAGGTGAGCGATGAAAGCCTTATCTCTTCGCTTGACGCCGAACGAACAAGTGGCAATGAGATTTCAAAAACATACACGATTGCTGGACACACTTTGAAGGTATACACTTTGGACGGCGAAGAGTATGCATATCTTGACCTAACTGACTGTTACTACAAAGTTGAGCCGGTGAGATATGTTCTTGCTGGCGAACACTCGGCGGGCGAAGCGACTGAAAGTGGTAATGTGACAGCGGTTTCCGAAAAAATCGTTTTTGCAAGTGTTTTCCAAACCGGCTGGTTGACGAGCGATTGCTTTGGTAAAGGTTACGCAAATGCCCAAATCAGCACCAATGTCAGCGGATTTCTTTCAAACTCGCTTGCAAATGGCGAATATTTGAACACGCCGACATATAGCGTCACCAACTTTAAAACAGCGACCGGTGGAAAGTCTAGCACAAACCTTTCAGTGCAGGCGATAGCGTCCAATCGAAGTGAAATTCAAAGTGTGTTTGGTGACCTTTCAGCCGAGTTCTCCGATCTTGTGGCTGACCTTTTGGGTGGTTATCTTGCTTACTGGACACGCGATGTTGGTTCGAATCTATTGAATGCTCAAACGATTTCAGCGGGTGGCACAACCGGCACACAAATGAAGATGAGTGAACTTTTGGGTGTTCGTGTGACAGTTAATATCAAGACCCTTGCGTGTGCGGGTTAAAAATCGATATCATAAGTGGTTAAAAAAGACTTTGCAAAAACAAAGTCTTTTTTAATGTTTGTCACGCGTTTTTATTGTTCGGCGGAATTTTTCAACAAACGCTGTGTCCTTTCGCTGTTTTCATTTGAAAGTTTTTGAATTTCCGCAAGGTCGTTTTCAATCTTTTCCAGAAAAATGGCAATTTCAATTTTTTCTTTGCTGTCGGCATTTTTGTATTGATTTTTTAATATTTGCACTTTTTTTCCATTTTCTTCAAGAAGGGTGTTGATTTTTATTTGCTCGTCCAAAATGGCGTTATATTCAACCAAGAATTCATTTTTCATTTTCCACCTCGGCTTCTTTGTTTTGTTCCCAAACGATGAATTGCGATTTGGAACTGTCGCCATTATGTTTTGCGCCATCAAAAGCGTATTCTCCATAGTTAAGCGCTTCGTGAATAACTGTTGATTCCTTGTCATTTTTCTTGATTATATCTGACAAATCGTTCAAACTCATTCCAACTGTTATGACTTTGAGTGGATTTTTTGGATATTTCTCATTATATTTTTCAGCAAAGGTTTCCACCGCTTTTTTATATTTATCATACACAAGTTTTCGGTCTTCTTGCATAACATTATTGTTCACTTCAACATTATTGCAAACGCCATAACCTTCATTTCGGTTGACATACAATGTTGATTTGGCAACAATTTCACCTTTTTTGTCGCGAATAACGATGTTTTGAACATCTGGATGCACAATGCTTGCACGCATAATTCCATTTCCAGCACCTTCAAGGTGTGCACAACAACTGCAAAGTTTTCCCAAAACAAAATTTACTGGGTCACTTTTCGATAGGAGTTCATATGTGAACTTTTTGTTTGCCAAATCCACCAAAGTGGAAGTTGTGTCACAAAGTGTTCCTTTTGTTTTGTTCAAAAGGCTGTCAACTTTTTCGAAAATATCTTCTTCTTTCAAATATTCATCTTCCAAAATGTTGTCTGGAACATTTCTGCTTTCTTTTTCTTGGGCAATTTCCACCGCTTTATCAAAATTTTCCTGGTCAGAAAAATATGGAGAAATTGTCAAGGCGATTTCTGATGTTTTTTCTGTCACGCCCTTAAATTTGTTTGTGGCGAAATATCCTTTGAAAAATTTGACTGTTGGAGCAAGTTGTCTTTGGCTTCCGCGTTGAGAAGTGTGTGAATTTTGGACATTTTCAAACTCGTTATAGCATCTTGAGATAAATCCAGATTGTTTTCTCTCTTCTTGTATCAATTCTTCAAAGTTTGCTTTATTCAAGAAAAAGTCGACAAATTCTTTTTTGAAGCCTTCCGGTTTCATATTGTCAAACATTGCGTGCATTTCATTTGGTTTCAAAGAGCCTTCAAGCATTCTTTCTTTCAAAAATTCTTTTGCTTTTTGGAAATATGGAATTTTCTCTTCAATAACATTTCCGGATTTTGAAATTCTTTTTTCAGTCACAGGTTCGCTCATAAAGATGCCAAGATTTCCACAGAGTTTGATGAAATCAAATCTGTTTTGCTCGTTTTCAAAATTAAATTCGTTTGCCAAACTGTTGAAGTTTTTTATGTTGAATTTATTTATATCTTCAAAATTAAATCCTTTCTTTTCTTTAAAGTTCTTGTCATCAAGAATGGCAATATATTTTGAAAGAGAATTGTCAATTTGGTTTAAAAATTTGATATTTTTCTCATCATCAAAAAACCTGATGTAGTAGTTTATTAGATATGGATTTTCCATTCTTATTTGATTTTTTGAAAGCTTTTTTAAAGATGTGCTGACAGCGTCAAGAACAAATTTGTCTTTGTCTTTTGTGATGTAATAGAATTGACAAGAGTATGAATTGATGTTGTTGGCTCGAAAATACTCATTCGGAGAAATGCCCAAAATCTTCAAACTTTTCAAATTTGTGCAACCATCAAATGCTCGATTGCCAAGTTCTTTCACAGATTCAGGAACGATGACTTCTTTGAGCGATATGCAATCACGAAATGCTTCATCACCAATTTTTTCCACTGAATTTGGAATTTCAAGTTTTTCAAGTGCCTTACAATTATAGAAAGCGCAGTCGCTAATTTCTTTCAAAGACTTTGGCATTGTGACTTCTTTGAGTGATTTGCAGTTATAAAAAGTCCAACCTTTGAGTTCTTTCAAAGAATTTGGGAGAGTTATTTTTTCAAGCGAAGCACAATTTGAAAATGCTTGATTGCCAAGTTCTTTTAAGGAGTCAGAAAGAGTGACATCCTTGAGAGATATGCAGTTAAAAAAGGCTTGCGAGCCAATTTTTTCCACTGAATTTGGTGTGTCAAGTTTTTCAAGTGCTTTGCAATTATAAAAAGCCCAAGTCCCAATTTCTTTCAAAGACTTTGGAAAAGTGACTTTTTGGAGTGATTGGCAGTTGGAAAAAGAAGAATTCCCAATCTTTTCCACCGATTTTGGGATGGCGATTTCTTCCACAGATTTTTCCGTGGTGGCAATCACAATGTTATCTTTTATTGCTAATTTATCTAAATTCTTCATACTAATATTTTATCATACTTTATTTTCAAAATCAACACTTTATTTATGATTAAATCAAATTAATACATCTTTTCTTTCTTTTTTAAAACAAAAATCAAAATGATGGAAGAAATAATCACAATGGTGAGAATTATTCCGACAATAATAAGCCATAAATATGAAACCGGATTAACTTTGATGGTGGTGATATCGACCGAATTATATGCCTTCAAATTGCCTTCGGAGTCATATATTGAGCAGGTGACCGTGAAGTCTGCCTCAATACCATTGCTGTCAAAATAGAAAGTGTTGCCGTTTCGGTTTTCATAACTGTCCCAAAGTGCTGAATAGGAGAAAAATTGTCCTTCACGGTCGCTTTCTGTCAAAACATAGTGCATATTCCCTTTGTCCACGCCGTCCACAAACCAAACAATGTAGCAAGGATTGACATATTTATATGTGTCGTTGTCAATTTTGAAGGTGAAAGCGTCAAGAAAGGTGGAAGAAGATGAGACGGTGTAGGAAATTCCAAAACTTCCGCTTGTGGTGTCGATATCATCTGGTAAAATGGCGACATAGATTGACCCGATACTTTTTTCAGTTGCTTTTTCTTGTGAAGTGTCGCCAGTGTCGAGATATTTATAGACAAATTCAAATTTATAAAGTCCAAAGCCATAGCCGATTTTGGTTTGTTCGCTCTCTTTCACTCCTTCTTTTTCGTTGATATAGTATGTGAAAGACGGCATTGATGACGAAGTTGAAGAAGAATAAATGACAAGATCGCTGAATTTTTTGCCATTAAAATCGTGAATATTTTGAGATAAATTTTCCGTTTGCATATATGACAAGCGAAGTTCATAACCCAAAAAATTGAAATTTGGGTCGGTGTTTGAAGAGCGTTGCATACTTATTTTCAGATGTGAAACACTCGACCAGTCATAGCAAACATAAGTTATTTTTTGGTCGATAACTTCCACTTCTTCACTGATTTTTGCTTCCAAAACAGCGTTGTTTCTGTTATAGCCTTGAATGCTCATTGAGTAATATGTGTCAGAAACGCTCAAAGTTTGGTTATCACCAAGAAGCATCTCTGCCGATGTTTTTGAGTGTGGCAAAAAAGTTAAGCAAAGAAGAATTGTCATTGCCAAAATTAATGGAAGAGTAATAATGTTCCATTTCACTTTTCTTGTCATAACTTAATTTTAGCACAAATTTTTTTAAAATAAAAATAAATTTGGCAAATTTTTGAGAAACTTGTTTGACTTTATTTGGTTTTGTTTTTATAATATTAATATGGATATGGAAATTTCAACAATTGAAGAAGTTAAAACTTCTTTTGAAACTGATTTAGATAGCGTTGTTCAAAAGATGAATAACACTGAACCAGAGATTCTTGCAAGTTCCGTGGAATGGATAAAGGAAGAAACTCTTGTTTTGATTGTCAAAGTCAAAAATGATATTTTTGATTTTTGCAATTTCGACCTTTGTGGCAAAAAAATGGTGGATTGGGTGAAAATGGCATCTTCAATCTGCACGCAAAAAATCTTGGAAAACGAAAGTTTGGTGTTCGACTTTTTGAAAAAATATGCAGGCGAATACAAACAAATTGCTGTTCTATACAGCGACACACCGCTTCTTCAAAAAACCACATTTTTGGAAATTATGAAATATTTTTCAGCCAAGAAAATGAACTTTCTGCCTCTTCAACGCGGTTTTGTGATAAGGTCGGAATATGTCGATAACTATGAAACTCTTTTGTCTGCTCCTTTTGCGAGTTTTGGCACGGATGATTTTTTTGTGGTTAACTCTTCCAAGCGTCTTTCCTATGCTTTCAAAGTGCTCAACAAAAGAATTCTTGCTTTTCACAAAAGTCAAGGTGTGGTGTTGTTTGGCGAGGACACGATTTATATTGAAGCAGATGTGCAGATTGAAGAAGGTGTGGTTATCTATCCAAACAACATTTTGAAAGGGGAAAGTTACATCGGCAAAAATGTCGTTTTGGAGAGCGGAAACTATCTTTTGGACACCATTGTTTGTGACAATGCGATTTTGGTGCAAAGTTATTTCGAAAAAAGCAAAATTCCAGAAGGAAAAACGGTTGGACCTTTTGAAAAATTGATTAATGAAACATTATAAGGGGAGAGTATGAAAATTATTGTCGGTCTTGGAAATTATGATGAAAAATATAAGAACACATATCACAACATCGGTTTTGATGTTGTCGATTCTATTGCCGAAAAATTGGGTGTGACTTTCAAACTTAAAAAAACATACAAATCTTTGGTGGGAGAAACAACGATTGCTGGAGAAAAATATTTGTTGGTTAAACCACTCACTTTTATGAATAACTCTGGTGAAGCTGTCAAAGTTTTCAAGAAAAAATATAACGATGCGAGAATTTTGGTGGTGGCTGATGATATCGACCTTCCAAGGGGTAGCATCAGATATAAAGAACACGGAAGTGGTGGCACCCACAATGGTTTTCGAAGCATTGTGAACAATATTGGTCAAGAATTTGAAAGAGTGAAGGTGGGCATCGGCAGAGATATTTTTATGGATTTGAAAGATTTTGTGCTTTCAAAATATGATAAGGAAGTTTTCAAGCCAATCATTGAAAAAGCGGCGGTGGAAATTTTAGATAGGTTGAGATGACGATAGTTGATTTTTTGAAAGAAAAAAATCTTCTGGGTTTCAAGAAGATTGGCGGACTGACAATTGGCGAGAAGGCGATTTTGACGGCAACAAAGAAGCGGGCTGTCTATCTTTGCGGAGATTTTGTCACAGCAAGCAAGTTGAAATTTGCCCTCACTTCTCTCTCTTTTAAGGTGGAAATTATCTCTTGTGGTCGTGAAGTTGAAGGATACGACCCAAATCTTTTTCATTTTGCTGGAAGTGTTTCCAAATTTTTGAAGGGAGAGATTGATTATTTGATATTTCTTCCTTCTTCTTTGTCCACAAAATTCAATTTGGCTTCTCTCAATGAAGAAATAGTTTTGGAAAAAGAAAAAACTTACAACCTTGATGCTCTTTTTGAAAAACTTGCTTCATTTGGTTATGAGAGAACAGAATATGTCAATATTGAAGGGCAGTTTGCCGTTCGTGGCGAGATTTTGGATATCTTTTTGTTTGGCGAAGAAAGCCCGATGAGAGTGGAATTTTTTGATGAAGAAGTGGAGCGTATCATCCAATTTGACACTTCATCAATGAAAACCTTGAAAGAGATAACTTCTTTCAAAATCACACCATTAAATTTAATGCTGGGAGAAAATAATGTCAGTGAAATTTGTGAAAATTTCATTATTGATGAACCGGTGAAAATTGAAAATGAATGTGCAATTTTGAAGGAAGCAAGAAAAAATTTGTCTTGGGCAAGCGAAGATATGTTTGTCGACTTTCAAGATATATACAAAAAGAGAAAAATTGTCTTCACAAACACAGAAATTGCAAGTTATGAAAATTCCACCATTGGTCAAAAAAGTTATTTGACTGACTTTCTGGCATTGAAAAAAGATATTTTGCTCTATAAAAGCCAGCACATAAAAACCTTTCTTTTTTGCGGGCAATTCAAGGATATGATGGCAGAATTTTTGACCACAAACAACATATCGTTTCAAGTTTTTGACGGAAATGTGGGCGAAAATGATGTTTATGTTGTGCCAAACTATTTTCCATTTTCTTTCAGTTTTTTGCAAGAAAAAATCATTGCAATTGGCACTGATGATTTATATAAACCAAAGAAGGTGGAATATAAAAGGGGAAAAGAACGCTTTTCCTATCTGCCAAAAGTGGGCGATTATGTTGTGCACTCTTTCTATGGAATTGGAATTTGCAAAGATATTGTTCGCTTGAAACTTACTAACTTTGAAAAAGATTATTTTGTTTTGGAATATCGCAATGGTGCACTTTTATATCTTCCGACAGAACAGGCAAATTATATCTCGGCGTATATTGGTGCGGAAAACCCAAAACTTAACGCTCTTGGCTCCAGCGAATGGACACGCCTAAAACAAAAAGTCAAGGAAAATTTGAAAGAAATCGCCATTTCACTTGCCAAAATATATAAAGAGCGTGAAACGGAAAAAGGATTTAAGTTTGAACGAGATGAAGAACTTGAAAAACAGTTTGCTGACAGTTTTCCGTTTGAACTCACTCCTGACCAAGAAACAGCAATAAGTGATATCGACAAAGATATGGAGAGTGACAAAATAATGGACAGGCTGATTTGTGGCGATGTCGGCTTTGGAAAAACAGAAGTCGCTTTTCGTGGTGCTTTCAAGGCTTTTTATAATTCCAAACAAGTGGCATTTCTTTGTCCGACAACGATATTGAGTGAACAGCACTATCGCTCGGCAAAGGAAAGGTTTAAGGATTTTGGCGTGAAAGTTGAGGTCTTGAACAGGTTTAAAAGCGAAAAAGAAACAAAGGAAATTTTGGAGAAATTAAAAAGTGGCAAAATTGATATTTTGATTGGAACGCACAAAATTTTGGGTAAAAATGTCGAGTTTAAAGATTTGGGACTTTTAATTTTGGACGAAGAACAGCGTTTTGGTGTGAAAGACAAGGAGAAAATCAAGCAAGTCAAAAAAGATATTGATGTCATCACACTTTCTGCCACACCAATCCCGAGAACTCTTCATATGTCGCTTTCAAACATTCGTGACATAAGTGTGATTGCCACTCCGCCAAAGGACAGATTGCCAATTCAAACATATGTCACAGACTACAGTGATGAACTTTTGGTGGATGTGACGAAAAGAGAACTTGCACGCGGTGGCAAGGTATTAATTCTTTTCAATCGAGTGATGGAAATACAAAGTTTTGCATCACACATTCGCTCTTTGATACCTTTGGCAAAAGTGGGTGTTGCTCACGGGCAAATGATGGAAAAAGAATTGTCACGCGTGATTTCTGAACTCTATGATAATAAGTATAATGTTTTTGTCAGCACAACCTTGATTGAAAATGGGATTGACCTTCCAAGTTTGAACACTTTGTTTGTCGTGGACAGCGACAGATTGGGCTTAAGCCAACTTTATCAAATAAGGGGAAGAATCGGGCGTGGTGACAAACTTTCGTATGCCTATCTCACTTATGACCGTGGCAAAATTCTCACGGAAGATGCCTACAAGCGTTTGGAAGCGATAACCGAGTTTCGTGAACTTGGAAGCGGTTTCAAAATTGCAATGCGTGACCTTGAAATTCGTGGTGCGGGCAATATTTTGGGCAAGGAACAGCACGGACATATGGAAAAAGTCGGATATGACCTATATATCAAGCTTTTGGATGAAGTGACGCGTGGACTTAAAGATGGCACAAGTGAAAGCGTCAAAGAAATCAAAGTGGAACTTCCACTTGATGCGTATATAAGCGAAGATTATGTCGCTTCACAAGAAGAGCGTATTATTTTCTATGACAAGATAAGTCAAATTTCCACTCAAAATGAAAAGGATAAGGTTTTGGAAGAGTTAAAGCTCACAAACGGAGATGTGCCAAAAGAGACGATAAATCTTGTTAACATTGCTTTATTGAAAAACTTGGCGGTCAATTTCAATGTCAAACTCATAAGAATAACAGCCAAAGAATGCTTGGTATATTTATATAAAAGCAAGGAAATTATCGATAAAAGATTGTCGAAAATGGGAGAGTTTTATAATTTCAGTTTAAAATTTTCCGATTCTGCCATTCTAAAATTGAACGCAGAAGGAAGCGTGGAAAACAAGATGAAAACCCTTCAAGAAATGTTTATGAAAGCTCTTCAATTAAAAAAAGATTAAAATTTACTTAATTTTACTTGAAATTTCTTTGAGATTAATATATAATATTCTAGTTAGTATTTTTACGCGGAGATTTTATGAAGAAGAAAATTTTATCACTGGTTTTATGTTTAATGATGTGTGCGTCAGTTTTGACTGGCTGTAATTTATTTGGCACAGACCTTGAAACTTATTATAATGCAGTTGTTGCCAGCATCAATTTTAATTATGAACTCAATGGCAAAACAGTGAGCGACAGGTTGGAGATCACAAAGCGCGAACTTATCAATGCCTACAATTCATATGGTTATAACTATGTCAATAATTATAACTACACGCAAGAAGAAGCAATTGATATAACTCTCAACACCATCATCAATCGTGAACTTATGATTCGTGATGTGGAAGTGCAAGCACAAAAAGAAGGCAAGGAACTTTTTAATGACCGAGAAAAATCATATCTTTGGCAAGAGACTTATGATGCAATCTATGAAAATTTGAGAGCCTACTATAACGAAGTTTTGGGAATTGAAGAAGATGAAGAAACTTCAAGTGAAGAAGAGAGCGGTGTTTATCAAAAATATCAACCTTCTGCAACTTATTATAAGCACACACAAGATGGACAAGTTAAGTATGAAATCAAAAAGACCACACCAGTGGCAACAGTCAGTGGAAATTATGAAATTTTGAAAAATAATGACGGCGTGGTTTATGACTATGAATATGAAGACAAAGACGGAAATCAAATTTTCCAAGAATTGATCTATGAAACTTTGAAAGCTTATATGGCTGACACAAATTGGAAAACTGCTTTTAACAAATATATTCAAACTGTTCGTGATAACTATAGTTATGTTGAATTTGAAGATGATGATGAAGTTTTCTATTTTGAACTTGACAGAATCTATGATATCGTTCGCGATAACTATGTTGTTGAAAAATATGAAGAGTTATATAACAAAGCAGCAGAAAATGGCTCAACATTGACAGGTGTTCGTGTTGATAATATTTTGGATTATTATGTGAACGAAGTGAAAGCAGATTATGACTTGTATCGTGACGACCCAGAAACTTTTGAAACTGATGTTCTCTCATCTTCAACAAATGTTCACTATGTTTATAGCGGAGAAAATGCCACAAATTATTTCAATGTCGGTGTTATCAAACTTTCTTTCAAAGACGGACAAAAAACACCAGAAGATTTGGAAAAGGAAATTAATTCCGGCGAAGTTGTTGCTGATGAGGATTATATTGAAGGACAACTCAATTCAATTTATAATGCTCTTTATGCTGACATTAAAGATGAAAAAACAGGAAAAAGCACAGGAAGAAAAATTTCTGCTTCCGGACTTTTAAAGGAAATTCAAACCCTTCTTTCCAACGATGAATATAAATATGTAACATATGAAGAAGTGTCCCAAAGCAATCAAAAAATGAGCGAAGAAGAAGTCAAGGCGTATGTGGATGAGAAAAATCAAAGCATTGCCTATGCTCGCGCAGATGCTTTCATTAAATATTTGTATTATTATAATGATGACACCACTTTCCAAAACAGTGACAAAACGGCAGTTTTTGGTGTTAATGGCAATGAAGTTGTTTATAACGAAACTTTCAGCGGAAGTCAAAATGAAGCATTCGATGAAGCGTTGAAAAAATTATATAACAACGGAAATGCTCAAGTTGGTGATTTATCTGACCTTATAAGAACAGATGACGGCGTTTACATTCTTTTCTATGCTGGCGAAGTGGAAAGTTTGTTTGAGAACATCACAAGTGAATTCTCATTGACTTTTGAAGATATTGAAAAACTTGGCTCAACAAGAGTTAATATTTTCAACAACAAGACATATTTTGATTTGCTTTATGAGGCTGTTTATGTTGAAAACAATTTTGACAACTTTGAAGCTGAAAACCTTGAACACTTGAAGAGAACTTTGACAAAGGCTGATAATGATGCCATTGTGAAATATCCAGACAACTATAAAGATTTATTTTAAATAAAAGAAAAAAGAAACCTTAATTTTTCACTTTGATTTGACAAAGGTTTCTTTTTTTGTTAATATATAAAATATGGACAACTTTGAAAACGAGAAGAAGGAAATTGAAGAAAAAAAGGAAATTGTCATTGAAGACGAAACCACCTTCCAAAACGAAAGCGTGAAGAAGGGTGTTTTTTCTCGTTTTAAAAACAAGTTGAAAGAAAAAAAAGAAGAAAAACTCCAAAAAGCAATGGAAGAGCTTGCCAATGAAGACAAAGAGAAAGTGAATGAAAAACTTGATGAAGTGGAAACAAAGGCAAGCAAGAAAAACTCCAAAAAGCAAAAAATAACCAGCATTTTGCTTCTCATTTTCAACATTGCTTTGGTTATCGCCTTACTTTTGTGGAATATTTTGGGCGAAGAAGACTTCACTTCTTTGGGTGAATTAACAATTTACCCTTTACCATTTTTGATATATATTATTTTGATTTTGTTGAACACTTTTTTTGATGCATTCAGTGCTTGGAGAATGATATACAAACGAACAAGAAGGTCGCGATGGGCGTTGTCGTTTAAGTCTGTTAGTATTTTGAGATATTATGACTCTGTCATTCCATTTTCAGGTGGTGAAGCGATGGCGGTGCAATATCTTCGTTCGAAGGATGTTCCGGGCTCGACTGCACTTTCCATTCCAGTGGCAAAATTTATCTTTCAGCAAATGACTTGGATAATTATTTCGCTCTTCTGTATTATTGTTGGACAATTCACAGATGGTTTGTTTGGTTATGTTTCAATAACTGGTTATATTGGCTTTACTCTTGCAGCGGGCGCACTTTTTGTTATTATGTTTTTGTCGCTGTCAAGAAAACTTGGCAAAAAAGTGGTGTCTTGGATTTTGAAACTCTTGTGTAAGATAAGAATTTTGAAAGACTATGACAAGCAATATGAAAAAGTTTGGGCGTTTGTGGAAGACTATCAAAACATTATGAAGGAATACAGCAAGTCGTTTTGGGATGTCATTTTGCAACTTTTCCTTCACGCAGGTCGCTATATTATTGGCTACTCAATTCCATTTTTTATATATTGCATCTTCCAAGGCTTTCCAGAAACAGGGGCGAGTGAATTATACACAATTTTCTTCATCGCCGGTGCACTCATTGATTTGTCAGCAAGTTTCATTCCACTTCCGGGCGGTTCGGGTATGAACGAAATTTCCTTCACGGTCATCTTTTCAAACTATTTGCAAGGAAGTGTTTTCTGGGCGTTACTATTGTGGCGTTTTTCCAACTATTATTGTTTCCTTCTTCAAGGTTTGGGCGTTATTGCCTATGACACCATTTATGGGAACAGAAAATACGAGTGGGTGAAAAAGAAGATGGAATTGCAACAAGAAAGTCAAGCCTTTAAGAAAAACCAAATTGACAATTTCCGTGCCGAGCGTGACAAGCGTAGGCGAAAAGAAAAAATGAAAAAGTCGGTGAATAATTAAGATTAATTGGACAAAACTAAGGATATGAAGAAATCGATTTATCCTTGGTTTTTTTCTGTCATCATTTTGGCAATGCTTTTGATTATCGTTTTGATTTTGGCGTTCAAAGGCTACTTTTTCTCTTTGTCATATCTTTCTTCAAACACTGACCTAACTTTGGGCGAAAATGTCACAATAAATCTTGAACCAAACAGAGCAAGTGTTCTTTCTTTCACATTTGACGGCTCGCTTCTTCCAAAAGAGAAGTTGGCTCAAACAATCCAAATCAAGGCTTCAGATTTGAACAAAAATTTGAAAGTGAGAGTCAAAGCCGAAGTTTTTGGTGAAGAAAATGCCGTTTTTGATTTTGTCACCACTGACGATTTTGTGAAAAGTGCTGACGGCTATTTTTATTTGAATGAAGAACTGAATGCTGGCACAAAAATCACTTTTTCCACTTTTCTCATAATGCCAAACGAAGCAGTTTTTGAAAGCAATAAAAAATATATTTTGTCAATCATTGTGGAAAATCTTGATGCATCACTCGATGTTGAGAATATTTGGCAATTTGAAGAAATTGTGTGAAATTATTGGACTTTTTTGCTTTAATAGGGTAAAATATAACTATTGAGGTATGAGTATGGATGAAGAAAAAAGAGATTTGCCAATCCCACCAAAAGATTTAAGACGCGTGCCACCTCCACCACCAAGAATTGATGGCGAGAAAAATGTGGCTCAAAGTGAAGAGAGTGCTGACGAAAACTCTGAAAATGTCGCCAATGAAGAAAAAGAAAACGAAAAGGCGGAAATCAGAGTGGAAGGTGCCAAAGAAAAGTCAGAAAAGAAGGAGGCATTTTGGAACAGAAAACCGGTGCTTTGGTCGGGTATTTTGTTGGGTGTGGCACTTGTTGCAGTTGTCATCTTCTTGGTTGTTGCTCTTTGATTTTTTAAAAATACAGAAAATTTGAAAATTCAACATAATTTTTTGTTGAATTTTTTTATTTCTGTGAAAAATTTATATATGA
>CALWEM010000028.1 GCA_944377315.1 uncultured Clostridia bacterium | reverse complement strand
CAAAGACCACTTTTTCCGAAACTGCTGTCACATTGCCACTTTCGGTTGCATAGCCATCTTTTAAATCGGAACTACTCTGCAAAATATATCGCACTGGCTCAACTTTGTAGTATTCGCCGTTATATAGAGCATACTTATCACTGCCATATTTATATTCCGTCAGCGTTTGCCCAGCAATTGAATATGTCACACCGGTCGCCGTGCCACTATTTTTTATGCTATTTTTAAGAGTTGTATTTGTCACTTTGGTTTGTGGAAAATACCCCATTTCGACATACCATTTTCCACTTGCATCTTGATGCGCTGGATTCTTGGCAGTCCAAACGGCATACCAAACAATGTTCGTGCTTGTCGAATAGTTATCCGGCACCAAAATATTTCCATTTGTGTCAATCACTTGCGTTCCCGAGCCGGCTTCGTCCACATAAAACCCGTTGAAAACATATGCCGTCCTTGTTGGCGGAGTGATTTTGTTCAAAGCCTTTGTGCAAGCGGAATCACTATACCATCCGACATCATATTTTAAGTATATTTTCCCGTCAGCTTCTCCATTGCCATATTTCAAAGTCACCGTGGAAGTTTGCGAAACCACATATATATTGACATAAGCATCGGAGTATGGCATTGTGAAAATTATCTCTTCATTTGTGGTGGAATTGACTGTGCTTTCAATTCTTATTATATTATACCCTTGTTTTTTGTTGGTTGAAAAAACTTGAACTTGCGAACCCGGGTCCACATAATCTTCATAAACGCTGAAATTTGAGCCCATTGAAATTCCGTCAACACTGACACCAAAGGTGAAACCATCAAGTCCAGTGTAGAACCATTCACCATTGACATTATAGTTGACATTGATTTTGAAGGAATCAGCTTCCCAAACAGCGTATAGCGTTATGCTTGCCGAACTGGTATACTCTCTGTTAAGACCATCATACCGGCTACTTGAATATATATTTTCGCCAGCTTCATAGTCCGGTTCGGTGGCTGTCTTACTATTCGCCCAACCAAGAAAAGTGTAGCCACTCCGCTTTGGAATTGTGCTTGAAAGAGTTGCATACACATAACTTGTTCTCGTCATACTTTGACTCCAACCTTCTTCTCCATATGTGGAACTCACACTGCCTGTTCCGCCATTTAGGTCGTAATTTATTGTGACATCACGAGTTAATATTGCAGAGAAAGTTACATCTGAATTGCTGGTATTGTAAGAAGTCACTGTCTCTCCTGGATCATACCAACTATTATGATATGCACTGGTATCCCATCCTTGAAAATCCCAGCCATTTGATTCATAAATTGGATATGTTAAATTGCTTAAAGTTAATGTGACAAAACTTTGTCCATAAATTCTTTGTTGAGTTTGCCTTCTTGTGGTTGAAGGATCGTTACTGCTTCTGTAGAGATAAGAATTTGTGTATGTCGCACCAAGAAGATATTCCCATTGAGCTTCCAACCAAACAGTGCCATAAAAGCCTTCTTCACCGCCAAAATACAATTCACTGCCCCAATTCCCATTTGTATGGGTCACTTTCCAACCCAAAAATTCATAGTTTTCTCTTCTTGGTCTTAATAGATATGCAGGTCTCAGGTCATAATAATATGATTTATCGTATGAAATTTTACCGCCATTGGCATCATAATAAATCAAGTATTTTGTTCCTAAAAAAGTATTAATAAGCTCTGGATAACCACCATTACTTTGCCAAACATTAGGATCCCAAATACTCGACCAGCCTCCTTCATCCATAAAGCCATAATTATCTTCTCCACTAAATGCAATACCAGAATGCTCTATAGTTCCATTAAATTGTCCATACAAACACTCGTCAGTTCCCATATTATTATTATTCCCATTTGCACCACTAGCATAGCAATAGGATATTTCACCTCCACCAACGCCAATAATTTCACCAGCAGTATCTGATGTAGAGTCAAAAGGCATACCATAAACACCCCCATATGTTTCTGTATATGAGTCATAACCTGACATATTTGCACAATCTGTTATAGTAACCTGCTCTGCAAAACCGACAATTCCACCAGCATAATTTCCTATCACTGCACCAATATTATAGCAATGTGAAATTTGACCATAATCATTTGCATTATTAGGATCAGTCACATAATAACCAACAATTCCACCAGCGTATCCCCACGGATCTCCCATATTTCCTTCTGGAATATATATTCTTCCCCAATTAAAACAATCTTCAATACCAACAAATTCATCCACATATTCATTAAATGGATTTTCCTTAATATCATCGTATACTTCATAGTGATTAACAATTCCACCTATACGCGAGGAAGGTGAAGTAGCTGTTATTGGAGAATAATTTCCACATTGCCGAATAAATGTGTTGTATGCGGAACCACAAACTCCCCAACAATCTTCACCTTGAGTAAAACAATTTGATATGAATGAATCATAGGCAGTGGAAATAACACAAGAGTCCACCGAAGACCAAACTGTCACAGCCACAACTTTGGATCTTTCAATTGTCCCAAAAAGTGAACCGCCATATAGCCCATAAATTGTGTATCCATTTCCGTTAAATTCAGAATCACAAAATTTCTTTTCTTCAAATTCTTCAAAATTATAACCAATTGGAAGACTCCAAATGCGTTGAGACATATCCAAACTTACACGCAATTTAAACGCATTTGGACTCGCATCACAATAATTATAATAATATGCCAGGAAAGCCAAATCTTCACAAGTCCAAATTTCATAAGGACGCTGGCTGGAACCATCGCTTTCTTCATCCTCATATGTCCAATTCCAGTCCCAAATGTATTCAACAGGACCACCATATTCGCCGTCCATATATTCAATTATGTAATCAATCCACGTGCCTTCTTGCACACCTTCTTCATATGGAAACTCTGCAAAAAGACCATCCGGGTCATTAGGGCTTGTTTCCCAGTCAACTGCATACTTATCTAGATTTTCGTCTTGAAATCCCCCCCGCATTTTCAGAGTGCGTTTGGTTGCAACCAAAAAATATTAAACCACCGCCGATTGTTGCAGTGGTGATAAACAAAAATGAAAACAAACATAACAAAAATTTTTTCATGTTCCCTTTCCTTTTTTATATTATAAGAAAAAATTTTTAATTTCACAAACGATTTTTCATTATTTTTTAAAATTTTTAAGAAAATGTAATAAATTAACAAAAAAGAGCGGATTCTCGCTCTCTTTTATTCCAAACTCACAATATAATAGTAAACCGGTTGACCGCCAAATGCCACAGTCACTTCACAATCCGGATATTTCTCCGCAAGTTTTTCTTGAAGAGCATTTGCTTCATCTTCACGGATATCTTCGCCATAGAAAAGTGTGATGTTCATTATGCTGTCATCAAACATTGTTTCAATGAGTTTTTCGGTGGTTTCGCCAACCAAATTACCTTTTGCCAAGATTGCTTTGTCATCAAGTCCAATGATTTCGCCTTTTTGAAGGTCAAAGCCGTCAACGTGAGTGTCACGAACAGCATATGTCACTTGACCAGAACGAACAGACTTGATGGCTTCAAGCATCGCCGTTTTGTTTTCCTCAACACTTGCTTCTGGATTGAACGCAATCGCTGCAGAAATTCCTTCTGGCACGCTTCGAGTTGGAATGATGACAAGATTTTTGTTGGTCACATCATTTGCTTGCTCTGCCGCCAAAACAATGTTTTTGTTGTTTGGGAAAACAAAAACCGTTCTTGCTGGCACTTTGTCAGCAGCAGTGGCGATGTCTTCCGCACTTGGATTCATCGTCTGTCCGCCAACGATAATTTCATCAACTGTGAGCTCTTTGAAGATATTTGCAAGCCCATCGCCCGGCGCTACAGAAATCATCCCCATTTCTTTGCTCTCTTCCACTTGTTGTGCTTTTTTCTTCAATTCTCTGTTTTGTTCACGCATATTCTCAATCTTCAAATTGAAAAGTTCGCCAAGTTCCAAAGCGTAACCCAATGCCTTGTTCGGCTCATTTGTGTGAACGTGAACTTTGACAAGCGACAAGTCACCAATACAAATCACCGAGTCGCCAATCTCCATCAACTTTTCTCTCAACTTGTCAATGTCTGCTTCGGTTGTCTTTTTGAGCATATGAATAATCATATACTCCGTGCAGTAGCCAAATTCAATGTCGCCAAGATTGTTTATGTCAGCAATCACATCGTCAATTGATTGTGGTTGTTTTTCATCTTCAAAAGTGTATTCCAAATCTTCTTCGCCCATAAGGAAACGATAGAAGCCTGTGAAGATAACCAAAATGCCACGACCGCCCGAGTCGACCACTCCTGCCTTTTTGAGCACAGGAAGCATTTCCGGTGTTTGCTTCAAAATTTCTTCGCCGGTGTCGATAACTTTTTTCAAGAACACTTCAAAATCATCGTGTTTTTTGGCAAGGTTAACAGCATTTTCCGCCATCACACGAATAACCGTCAAAATTGTCCCTTCCTTTGGCTTTGTCACCGCTTTATAGGCTATTGTCGCTCCTTCGTGCATTGCTTTCGCAAAATCCTTTGTGGTTATCTCTTTGCAAGACGATGTCACAGAACAAAATCCCTTGAAAATTTGAGATGTGATGACACCACTATTTCCCCTTGCTCCACGAAGCGCTCCTTTTGAAAACGCTTCTGAAAGAGATGCGATGTCATTGTTCATACACTTGTTGATTTCGGTCACAGCACTTTTCATTGTCAAAAACATATTTGTCCCAGTGTCGCCGTCTGGCACTGGAAAAACGTTCAATGAATCGATATATTCTTTATTTTGTTCTAAAAGCATAACTCCCGCAAGCACCATCTTACGAAAAGTTGCTCCGTTAATTGTTTTTTGCATACAAACTCCTAAACTCTCACACCAACGACGTGGACATTCACGGTGTCAACAATCATTCCTGTGAAATTTTCGACAGAATACTTAACAGACTTTTTCAAAGATTCAGCAACCGCAGAAATAGAAACACCATATTTTAATATACAGTGAATATCGATAAAAATGCGGTTATCTATATGATTTACAGAAACCCCTTTGGAATAAGGCTCTTTTTTGAAAATTTCTCTGGCACTTTCTTTGATACTTTTTGAAACGAGTTCGACCACTCCATAGCAGTCGAGCGCAGTAAAACCAGCAACGGTGCGAATGGCATCGTCACTTATGGAAATATTGCCATAATAGTTATTGGTGTCAACTGTCAAAGTGGACCTCCGAAAAAAGTATTTGCATAATTATAATACAATAAAAGAAATTTTTACGCAAGCAAAATAAGTAAAAAAACAAAAAAAATTGTGTTTTTGAGATATTTTTCAATATATAGATACTTCAAAAATCGAAAATATATGAACAACTTACCTAAAAACAGTTGATTTTTTCGAAAAGGTGTGATATCATATAGCGCGTAAATTAAATTTCACTAAAAGGAGAAGAAAGATGAGCAGAGTTTGTGATATTTGCGGAAAAGGTAAAATGGACGGCAAAACTGTTAGCCACGCTAACAACAAAGCACCAAGAAAATATAATGCTAACCTTCAAGAAACCGAAATCAACGGAAAAAAGGTGAGAGCGTGCACAAAATGCATCAAAACAGCAAAGAAAAACGGCTAAACTGAAGCCGTTTTTTTAAACAAAATATGTTTTCTTATTGCGTTACAAACTCTGTAACCTTAATTGTTAATCTCATTCCCAGCATATATGTTGGGCGCTGGTTGATTATTCCTCCACTTTGAGTTATTGCTGTTACATTATATAAATTTGAACCTAGGTCGCGAACATAGTAATATTGTCCACCGCCATATGATGAATTTAGATAATCGACAACCAAATCAGAAAATTCACAAGCATTACTTCCGCCAACAGATTCAATTTCTTCTCGCGAAGAAAGAAAAATATTGTTTGATGATGTTTCCTTTGTTTTTCCAGTTGACATAAATTTTTGAGAGGACGCTGAAAACATAGTTAAGTAATCTTTTTCTCTATCAGAGAAATTATTTAGAAAATAATTAATCGCAGAAAATTCTCCACTATTTGCTGAAATGTAACCTTCATTAAGGCCTATTGAATTTGACGAATATTTTCCAACATACACGATAGTTTCCATTACAGCAAATGAGTGGGTGGAAACATAGCCTGTGCTTGACGGCGTGGCAATTCGCCATCTAATCGGTTCAACTTTATACCAATTCCCAAGGAAATTGCAATATTCTTCACCATTATAAATTTTAGCCAAAATAACTGTTTCTGCAAAATAATATTTATTTGTTGATGTTGTCACACCATCATTGTCATTTAAGACATCATCGCCATTTAATACACTAATTATTTCTCTTTGCATAACTTTTGTTTGTGGCATTTTACCTAATTCAATATACCAATATTTTCCTTCTTCATCATAATACGCTGGGACATTTGCTGTCCACGAAGCATAGATCGTTATATTGCTCATTGTAAAGATATTACTTGCAAGGATATTACCACTATCATCAACTATTCGTGTTCCAGCTCCATTAGTACCAGTATAATAACCTTGAAAGGTATAACCTAAACGCGTTGGAAGTGAAGGTATTTCTGTAATTAAAGTTGTTGTTGCCAAGTTTGAATAAAAACCAGTGTTGTATTTAACATAAATTTCTGATGTTCCACCGGTGCCAGTTTGGTTGTCTAATGAGATTGTATAAACTATTCCATCCCACTGGGCATATAGATCTAAATCAGAAGCAATTTGATAAGTTTCTTTTAATGTGTAATTTATTCCAGTGCCGTTTGCATTTGTGTTCCAACTTGTAATTTCATACCCAGTCTGTGAAAAAATGTCAGATGCAACTGGAACCGAACTTGCATAATGTGTTTCAACAAAAGTTTCATTTTCGCTATTATTTGAGTGATATGTGATTGTAACTTCTTTAAATGTTGGATAACCTTGGTTGACTAAACTATTAAGCGTCCAAACATAAACAAAGTCCCATAAATAACTTTCGTTCCAATTTGAAGTATTCAAATACCACTCTCCGCTCTTCGCATCCGTTTCTGTTATTACTCCACAATTTATAGGCTCAACTACTGATTGACTACCAACAACATTTGTTAATTCACAATTGCCACCATAATAGCAATTTGAAGTTACACTTTCGTCATATAAGTGACCTGCAACTCCACCAGTTGTTGTTGAATCCAAACTTATAACTTCCCCCAAATTAAAGCAATTTGACATTGTAGCAGAAGAATTTAGCCCAACAACTCCGCCTATAGCCCAAGAACTATAATAACTACTTATCAATCCCAAATTATAGCAATTTGACATAATAGAGGAAGAATTAAATGTTCCACATATGCCCCCTATAAAAGCATCTCCAGTAATATCTCCAGTATTATAACAATTAGATATTATTGAAGAATTAGCTAATTGCCCTGCAATTCCACCAGCAAAAGAAGCATTTTGTTGAGAATAATAATTATCTATAAATACTGAACCTGTGTTATAGCAATTTTCTATTTTTACATTTTCTCCTACATTTCCAACTATTCCACCAGCACCGAAAAATGCACCATCTGTTCTTTTTAAAATACCAAGAATTTTGCCACTATTATAACAATTTATAACTTGTGAATTAAAATATATGCCACCACATATTCCACCTAAATTTATGTGCATTCCAAAAACACTAGATAAGCTATAATTGTTTTTTAAAATAACATTATCGTAACCATAACCAAGGATTCCACCAACTGATGTATAACCTGAAATTTCAATATTGCTATAACAATTTTCAATAATAGTACGATAAGCATATCCCGCAACTCCGCCCACAAATTCATATCCTTGAATAAATGAATCTACTATTCCAACATTTGATATAGTTGGTATGCCGGATAGACCACCTAAAACATAGCCAAAAAGACCTTGATAAGAATATTGATCAGTTTCGACATAAGGTGTAAACAACCCTGAAACAATATAATTATATCCGTCATAATGTCCTTGAAAATAAACTCTATCATCGATAGAATTATAATACCCGATTGCGTCCCACCAATATTTGGAAACATCAATGTCGGCGGTTTGCTTGAAATATTTTCCAGCGTATGTCTGTCCGCCAAAGTTGACATTATATGCAAGCCCAGCAAGTTCGGCTGGCGTGGAAATAAGATATGGGTCATCTTCCGTGCCACTTCCTTCAAAAGTGGTTTTGATTTCACTTC
>CALWEM010000027.1 GCA_944377315.1 uncultured Clostridia bacterium | reverse complement strand
GCGAAGAATATGCATATCTTGACCTAACAGGCTGTTATTACAAAGTTGAGCCGGTGAGATATGTTTTGCAGAGTAGTTCCAGTTTGAAAAATGGTTTTGCAACCGAAAATGGAAGTGTGACAGCGGTGAGCGAAAAAGTGGTCTTTGCAAGTGTCTTCCAAACCGGCTGGACAGTAAGCGATTGCTTTGGTAAAGGTTACGCGAACGCAGTAATCAGCACCAATGTTAGCGGATTTCTTTCAAACTCGCTTGCAAATGGTGAATATTTGAACACGCCAACATACAGCGTTGCCAACTTCAAAACGGCAACCGGTGGAAAGTCCAGCACAAACCTTTCAGTGCAGGCAATAGCATCCAATCGAAGTGAAATTCAAAGTGTGTTTGGCGACTTGTCAGCCGAGTTCTCTGACCTTGTGGCTGATATTTTGGGTGGCTATCTATTCTACTGGACACGCGATGTCGGCTCGAACTTATTGAATGCTCAAACGATTTCAGCGGGTGGCATAACTGGGACGCAAATGAAGATGAGTGAAATCTTGGGCGTTCGTGTGACCGTCAATGTCAAAACTCTTGCGTGCTTGTGACCGTGTCACTCTCTAGATTCTGACAAGCGGAGTTTAAGCGAGAAAAATAAATACTCACAAACAATCTAATAAAATCCACACGTGGTGTGGGTGACCGTCAATGTCAAAACTTTTTCTGTTGATTAAAACAAAATGGCTTGAGAAAACTTATTGGTTAAATCAAGCCTTTTTTGTTCTTAAATTTTGGCAGAATTAATAAAATAATATATGTTTAAGTCATATAAATCTCATTCGTTTGTCAATGGGTTAAGATTTTCAATTTCCAAAACCTTGAAGGAAAACCGTGCCAAGTTTTTTGTGACTGCGGTGCTTTGCTTGATTGCCATTTCCGTTGGAATATTCGTGGCAATAAAATATTCAAACGCATCAAATCTTTCCAGTTTGCAAGAAATTTCGCTTGATGATTTTCAAAAAGGTTTTGTGGGGTCATCATCAGCATTTTTCTCACGCACGCTTTCGCTTTTTGTCAATGTGCTCATACTTTTTGGCGTTTCCTTTCTGCCTTTTCTCTTTCCACTTGCCGAAATTTTGTTTGTTTATCGAAGTTATCTTTTTGGGCTGAATTTTGCACTCATTTTCCTTTTATATGGTTTTGGCGGCAGTTTGACGGCGATAATCATCATTTTGCCTTGCCAACTTTTCACACTTTTTCTTCTTGTTATGTTCTATCTTGTGATGAGCAAAATTAATTCCAACTGCAAGAAGTTTGGTGGAACGGAATGCAACCGCCTAATTTTCTTCCTTTTGGCATTTTTGGCACTTGTTTTAATCAATCTTTTGGAAACGCTCTTGCTTTATCTATTGAACGGTCAGGTGATTTTGGTTATATAATGCATAAAAAACTCCATTTGAAAAAAACTATCAAAAAGGAGTTTATATGAAAAAATTTTTGTCATCTTCACTGTTAATTTTTTTTGCAATTTGTTTTCTTCTTATGCCGACCATAAATATCGCTAAAGCGGAAAGCGATTTGGACATACTTTCAAAAAGTGCACTTTTGATGGACTATGGCAGTGGCGAAATCCTTTTTCAAAAATCTGCCAAAGAGCATTTGCCGGTTGCAAGTATGGTTAAAATGATGACCATTCTTTTGGCTCTTGAAGAATACGAGGAAGGTAATGTCACGCTTGAAAGTCTTATTTCCACCACCGAAAATGCGTCTTCAATGGGTGGTTCGCAAGTTTTTATTGACCCTTATGTTGAATATACCTTTGAAGATTTGTTGAAATCTGTGATAATGGCTTCGGCAAATGACGCGTCAGTGGCAATAGCGGAATATTTCAATGGCAATGAAAAAAGTTTCACAAACAGAATGAACAAGCGTGCCAAGGAACTTGGTATGAATGACACAAACTATGTCAACTGCACCGGACTTCCAGCACCAGAGCAATATTCTTGCGCCAAAGACTCGGCTGTTTTGATGCGAGAAGTTTTGAAACACGATTTATATCACAAATACTCCACAATTTGGATGGATGAACTCATTCATCCTTCTGGCAGAAAAACCGAACTTGTCAACACCAACAAACTTATTCGATATTTTGAAGGTTGTGACGGCGGAAAAACTGGCTCGACAAATGAAGCAGGTTGCTGTTTGACAGCAAGTGCAAAGCGTGGTGATATGCGACTTATTTCGGTTGTCATCGGTGCGGAAAACAGTAAAATGCGTTTTAATGAGAGTTCGCTTTTGCTAAATTATGGCTTTGCAAATTTTGAAAACAAATTTTTGGTGGACATTTTGAGCCCAATCGCCAATTTGAATGTTAAGAAGGGAAAAACGGAGAGTTGTGATGTGTTTGCCAAAGAAAGTTTTGTTGCGATTTTGAAAAAAGGCGATGAGTCGACCTACACAACTTCGCTGGACTTGCCAAAAGACCTTAAAGCACCACTCGAAGTTGGTGACAAGGTGGGAAGTGTCAAGGTTGTAAAAGACGGCGTGGTTGTCAAGGAAATTGATTTGATTGTCAAAGATGATATCGGACATATCTCATATTTTGATAGTGCGAAAAAAGTGATTGAAAATTGGTAAGAGAAAAAAATAGAGATCTGCAAATGCAGATTTTTATTTTTGCTTTCAAGGGCGTTTTTTGTTGATTTTTTCTTTATTTTTTTGTATAATTAAGTGAAGATTATAAAGGGGAAAGCGATGGAAGAAGTCGAAGCACGCGTAAATGAGAATGAAAAACAAGAAGATATGCTTTTGTCATCCGACACATATCGCTTTAAACTTGATAATTTTGAAGGCCCGCTCGACCTTTTACTTCATCTAATTAAAGAAGCAAAATTGGATATTGCCACCGTCAAACTTGCAGATATCACAGAGCAATATCTCAATTATATGCAAGACCTTAAAAATGTGGATATGGACAGAGCAAGTGAATTTATCACAGTGGCGGCGACCTTGATTGAAATCAAATCCAAAAAACTTTTGCCTGTCGAACAAGATCCAACCGAAGTTGATGAAGAAGATGACGAACAAATCCTTCTTCGCCGATTGAAGGAATATGAATTGTTCAAAAAAGCTGGACAGAGTTTGAAGCAAATTGAAGATATAAACAAACTTTATCGTGAGCCGGGCAAGGAAACCGAAAAGGTCAAGGTGGTCATCAAGGATTTGGTCTTGGATCAACTTCTCGATGCTTTTGCAAAGTTATTAACGCGTGAAGAATTGAAAAAAGCAGTGAAAAATGATGAACCGAAAAAGATTGTTAAAGACCGTTTCACAGTTGCCGAAAAAATAATCGCCATACGCAACTTTGCCAAAGAACGAAAGCGATTTGAATTTGAAGAGCTTTTTGAAGGCGATATGACAAAGAGTGAACTTATCAATGTCTTTTTGGCGCTTTTGGAACTTCTTAAATTGCAGACAGTGAAAGTTTTGCAAAGCGAAATATTTGGGCATATTGTGATAACCGCAAATGAGGTGTGAAATGAAAATTGAAAACAAAAAGGAACTGAAAGAAATTATTTTGTCAATTCTCTTCGTTGCAGGAGATGGGCTTGACAAAGATTTTATTTTGCAAAAACTTGAAATCACGCCAAAAGAACTTGAAAATGCCATTGACGAATTGTGCAAAGAATACAATGAAGAGAAAGGAATTCACATCATAAAATATAAAAACAAAGTCCAACTCACTTCAAATCCGCTTTATGCAGACTATATCAGTGAAGTTTTGAATCCAGTGCGTGAAAAGTCTTTGACGCGCGCCGCTCTTGAAACCTTGGCGATTATTGCCTACAAACAACCCATCACCAAACTTGAAATTGAAGATATAAGAAGGGTGAATTGTGATTATGCCGTGCAAATTTTGGTGGATCAAAATATGATTGAAGTTGTTGGAAGAAAAGATGCTGTTGGAAAACCTCTTCTTTTTGCAACAACGGAGAACTTTTTGAAAAGATTTAATCTTGAAGATTTGGGGCAACTTCCAGACTATGAGCAACTTTTGGAACGCATAAGAGTGATAAACGAAGAAGAGAAGGAAGAACCTCAAAGCGACAGTTTATATAACGAATTCGAACTTAAAACTGAAGAATTGCCGGATTTTCTCAAAGATGAAGATGGATTGAGTAAGGTTGACGGCAATGTGTCATAAAAAATAAGAAAGAATGGCGAGGTGTCATTCTTTTTTTATATATTATTCTTTTGTCAAATCGACAAACATATATTAAAGTATGGAAAAGCAAAAATCTTATGGCGAAAACTATGAGAATATAAGAAAAGGTTATCGCATAAAATTGGGAATTGTTTTGCCATTGTTTTTCCTTGTTGTTTTTCTTGTTGGGATTTTTTCAAATTTGTTTTTAAGTTAGGAGAGTATGAATTTTGGTGGTGTGAAAATAAAGAAAAGTAAGGTGCAAATCAATCCTGCTTTTTTGATTATATTTTTATGGCTTGTTTTTGCCACAAGTTCTTTTGTGGCTCTAAACTATTTTATTGTGACACTTTTGCATGAGCTAGGACACTATTTTGTTGCCAAATGGTGTGGATATAAACTTTCAAAATTTTCTCTTTCTCCATATGGCGTTGGTTTGTCATATTATGGACAATCAATTGATGAAAAAGATGAAACTTGGATTGCTTTGAGTGGTCCACTTGTAAATATTTTTTCTTCCGTCATAATGTTTGCAGTTTGGTGGCTGTTTCCAGCATCATATTTTTTGACATATCAATTCGTTGAAATAAGTTTGATTGTTGGCTTGTCAAATCTACTTCCAGCCTATCCACTTGATGGTGGCAGAATTTTTATTGCACTGACTTCAAGGTCGACAAACCCAAAAATTGCATATAAAATCACATTTTTAATCAATTTTTTGCTTATTTTTTTGTGTTTTTTGCTTTTTATCATATTTTGCTTTGTGAATTTCAATCCGACATATCTGCTCTTCGGCGTTTTTTTGATTATGGGTGTTCTTGACTTAAACTTCATAAGTAAATATGACAAAATCAATATTTTCAATAAAGATTTCAAGGATTTGTCAAAGCCGAATATTTTTGTTGTTCATCCTTCCACGCAACTTAAAAATCTTCTTAAAAAAATACAGGCAAATAAAACAAGTTTGTTTATTGTTATTTTAAACGGCGAAACAAAGATGCTTTCTGACAAAGAGATTTTGGAGTTGACATTGAAATTTGATTTGAATGAAGAGATTGGAAAAATTTTGTTTGACTTTAAAAATTGTAATAAAAATTATGAAAATTTGATAAAAAACTTAAATTTTTAGTGATTTTCTTGCAAAAATGGTATAAGTTTATGAATATTTTGTCTTTCAAGTTCCAAAAGTTTATCCAAAATTTCATCCAATTCGTTGGAAATATTTTTGTGGTCATCTTTGTCTTTTACACAAGTGACAACTCCCATAAAAGTTCCAAAAAGCATTAGTTCCGCAATTTTTCTTGTTGAGTCGTCAATGAGTGTCGACATATTGATGCTTGTCCAAAGGCGTGCTTTTTCAATTATGTTGTTGTCTTTGATGCCATCGATTTTTTCTGCCTTGGCAAAACTTTCACATTCTTTTGCAAGAATACTGTAAGCATCTTCTTCATTGCTTAATTCGCTGATGAGTTCTTCACTTTTTGCTTTTTTGATGATTTCGTCAATCGACTGTATTGCTGTTCTTATGTTTTGATATATGGCATTCAAATATTTTGTAATTTTTTCATTTTCATTCATAACTTTTTCTCCCATATTTTTATTATCGACATAATTTGACATATTATGCAAAATTTCTTTGCATATAAAAAAACTTTTATCTCAAACTAAAAATATGAAAAAATCAACAAAAATTTTGATAATTTTAACAATTATTTTGTTAATTCCAAACATTTTTCTTTTTAGGCATTTATTTGATGCCATAGTTCCAACACCGCAAGGGTTTGTGTTTAACTTCTCGACTTGGTCATATGTGGCACTGGGTGTTTTTGTTGCTTTCACAATTGTTTCCACAATTTTGTATATTATTTTTCTGAAAAGTCTTTCTCTTCAAAATCAACTCTTTTTCTCAATACTTCCATTAACTGTCAATTTTGGATTTTTTGTTGTTTACATTTCCAATATAAATAATCTTGAAGATTTGACTTCTCAATCGGTGCGAAATGCTCTTAATATTGACAACGCTTTTAATAGCAATGCAATTTTGTGGATTGTTGTGGCAATTCTTATGTATGTTGTTCTTCTTTTCATTTTGATTTTGTTTAGTTGCTTGCCACTGAAGAAAGTGGAACGCGTCACAGCAAAGTTGGGCGATGGGCGAGTCAAAATGGACGACTTTAAAGTTGGTGGAAACAAGCAGTTTCAAAATATTGAACATTCGTTGAACAAAATTAATCACATATATAAAGAAAAAGAGAATAAAATCAAGGTGGCAAATTTCGAGAGTCAAAAATATATGCCAAAGCAAATTTTAAAATTTTTTGAGAAAAATGATATAAAAGAACTTGAATTAGGCAAAAAAATTCAAAAAAATGCGACAATTTTGTTTTGTAACTTGAAAAATGATTCGAAAAAGATTTTGACTCTTGAAGAAAATTTTAACTACATTAATTCATATTTTAAGTTTGTCGCTCCACTCATCAAACGCTTTGACGGATTCATTGATAAGTTTTCAGGCGAATGTGTTTTGGCTTGTTTTGGAAATTCGAAAAACGCCATTGAATGCTCAAATGCCATACTTAAAGGACTGGGAGAGAAAAACAAAAAATCTAAATTCGAGCCAAACATTTGTCTTTTTAATGACATCTTCACCTTTTCAATTTCTGGTGATGAAGAAAGAAAAATTCCATCAATTGAAAATGATGTTTTTTCTGTTATGGGGAAAATGCAAGAACTTTCATCTTTTGTCGATGCCAAATTTTTGATTTCAAAAAAGGTGCTTGAAAGTTTACCGCCAAAATATGATTTTAAATATCGATATATCGGCAAATTGACTGTTGAAAAAGAAAAGATTGAACTTTTTGAAGGGCTTGATGCTTTCAAAAAGTCGAAAAGGGACAAACTCTTGAAGTTTAAAAATCAATTTGAAGATGGTGTTCGATTGTATGACGAGAAGAAGTTTAAGGAAGCAAAAGAGCGTTTTGAATTTGTTCTTCACGGCGTGAAAGATGACAAGGCTTCATTTGTCTATTTCAACAAGGCAAGTGAAAAATTAAAAGATAAGAATGGTTAAGTTTTCATTCTTCTTGACTTTTTGCAATTATTATTTTAAAATAATAAGGTGAGAGAAAGAAAGCAGAAATTATTTAAACATTGTCCAAGGTGTGACAGAAAAATGCTGGCTTCAGCACAAAAGTGCGATGAGTGTGGCTTGATTTTTTCGCGTCTTGACTATGCCACAAATCAGGCGGCAAAAGAAAAACTCAAAAAAGGCGACAGAGATTACATCCTTATGGTCAGCACTCTGCCAAAAGATATCAGCTATTTGAAATTACTTTTATACACGCTTTTGTTGGGCTTGATGGGTGGCCAATACTATTATGTTGGAAAATATGTCAAAGGTGTTTTGATGACGCTGATGTTTACATATGGGATTTTTTGTGTGATTTTCAACTCTTTGCTTGTTGACTATCTGACAATTTTGTACATTCCAATGGGTGTCGGTGTTTTGTCGTGGATGGTGAGTTGTATGTATGTCATCTGCAAAAGATTTAAAGTGCCAGTGTCAATCGAAATGACCGAAACTGGCGGTTTCAAAGTTTAGAGGGGAAGATGAGAGTTGTTGTTGGAATAAGTGGCGGTGTTGATTCGAGTGTGGCGGCATATCTCTTGAAAAAACAGGGATATGATGTTGTCGGGCTTTTTATGATTAACTGGGACGCTGATGACGGTCAATGCACTGCAATGGAAGATTATGAAGATGTGAAAAGGGTGTGTGACAAAATTGGCATACCATATTTTAGCGTCAACTATGCCAAGGAGTATTATGACCGGGTTTTCACATATTTTTTGGACGAATATAAGAAAGGCAGAACGCCAAACCCAGATGTTTTATGTAATCGCGAAATCAAATTTGGACCTTTTCTTGAAAAAGCAAAACAATTGGGCGCGGATATGATAGCCACAGGACACTATGCCAAAACTTTTCAAAAAGATGGAAAAACTTATCTTTGCAAAGCCAGCGATTTGACGAAAGACCAGTCGTATTTTCTCAATCAACTTTCACAGTCGCAACTTTCTTCGGTGATTTTCCCACTTGCTGACATAACCAAAAAGGAAGTGAGAGAAATTGCCAAAGAACTTGGACTTTCCACGGCTGAAAAGAAAGATTCGACAGGCATTTGCTTCATTGGTGAGCGTAATTTCAAAAAGTTTTTGAAAGAATATTTGCCAGCAAAGCGTGGTGAAATTCGAACGCTTGACGAAAAGGTGGTTGGATATCACGATGGGCTTATGTATTACACCATCGGACAAAGACGCGGACTAAATCTTGGTGGAACGCACGATGGAAATGGTGAAAGATGGTTTGTTCTCAAAAAAGATTTGGAAAAAAATGTGTTGTATGTCAGCCAAGGCGAGTGCCCAGAACTTTTCTCAAATGGTTTGTTTGCCACAGATTTTAATTGGATTCCAGAAGAACCGAAGGAAAAAGAGTTTGAATGCTTTGCTAAATTTCGATATCGTCAACCAGACCAAGCGGTCAAGGTGACTGTTTTGGAAGATAAGAAGATAAAAGTTGATTTCAAAGAAAAACAAAGAGCAATAACTGAAGGGCAATTTGTTGTTTTGTATGATAAAAATGGTGTCTGCTATGGTGGCGGGATTATTGATAAGAAGTGGTGATAGGAGATTGTTTTAATCTCGCTTCAAGCAATTGATGATAAAGAGTGAATTATGATGATGCAAGATGCGAAAATAATTTTTAAGATTAAGAATACGGCAAGAAATTGAGATTTTTTGATACTAAATAATGAAAAAAATGCCATAATTGATTGTTTTTTTAATTTGGTTTTGTTATAATAATTGAGTGGTTTAAAGATTTTAATTATGAAATATTTTTATTGAACCCTTGACCTTAAACCACTCGGTTTGATATAATAACCTTGGTCAAGGAAATCAACTTAATATTTTTAAGTATTAAACCTAAATGCAGAGATGTCCGAGCGGTTTAAGGTGCAGCCCTGGAAAGGCTGTGTGCGAGAAATCGCACCAAGGGTTCGAATCCCTTTCTCTGCGCCAATAAGTTGAGACGAAACTTTTAGGGATTCGAACGGGCGGAAATAGAAAAGTTGCCTGTGTGCAAGTTTTCTCCGCCCCGGCGTGAAAGCGGACCAACCACCAAAGACGGACAGACCGCGGAGCGAATGCCTTTCTCAACTTAATAACATTTTTGCACCCATAGTGAAGTGGATATCACAATGGTCTTCGGAACCGGCTCCGCCTTGTCAATTTAATCGCTCCGATGTTTGTAACATCTTCCGCTAAACAATTGACGGCTCCGCTCCCCAAAAAATCAATATTTTTGGGGTCCCCGAAAGTCTCCATAATGGTTCCTTGATTACAACAACTCTTTCTCAACTTAATAACATTTATGCACCCATAGTGAAGTGGATATCACAATGGTCTTCGGAACCGGCTCCGCCTTGTCAATTTAATCGCTTCGATGTTTGCAACATCTTCCGCTAAACAATTGACGGCTTCGCTCCCAAAAAATCAATATTTTTGGGGTCCCCGAAAGTGTCCATAATGGTTCCTTGATTGCAACAACTCTTTCTCAACTTAATAACAATTTATGCACCCATAGTGAAGTGGATATCACAATGGTCTTCGGAACCGGCTCCGCCTTGTCAATTTAATCGCTCCGATGTTTGCAACATCTTCCGCTAAACAATTGACGGCTCCGCTCCCCAAAAAAAATCAATATTTTTGGGGTCCCCGAAAGTATCCATAATGGTTCCTTGATTGCAACAACTTTTTCTCAACTTAATAATAATTTATGCACCCATAGTGAAGTGGATATCACAATGGTCTTCGGAACCATTATGGAGGGTTCGAGTCCTTCTGGGTGCACCAAAGAAGAATAAAACGAACCTTATTGAGATTTTGAAAAGGTCGTAAAAAAAATCGGCGATTTGTTTGGTCGCTGATTTTTTCTTGTCTTTAATTATGTGCCACAACTTTTTCTTCGTCATTGCCAATTATTTCAACATCAAGACCGCTTACTTCTTGCTCATTTTTGTTTTCAAATTCTTCAAGTCGTGGTTCTTTCTCAATTTCTCTCATATCCTTTTTTGGAGCATTTTTCTCGATTTTTTCACTTTTTTTCAAGTTTTTTGAAATTTTTTCATCAAAATTTTGTGTTTTTTCCTTTTCGTTTAATTTTTCATCATCTTTTTCATTAACCTTTTCAACTTCTTCGGTATCGACAAATTGTGCCACACGATTAAAATTGTTTGCATTATATCCATATGGTGAACCATTGTTTATTGGAGCATTATACGGGGTGCCATATGGCATATATGGAGTTTGTCCGTATTGTCCATACATTCCCATATAGCCATTTCGGTAGTTGTTTCCATATGGATAATATGGGCGATAGGTGTCAATATTTCGTTTGGTTGGTGCATATGTGTCAAGATTATAGTCCCTAAAATTCTTATCGCCAAATTCTTTTTCAAATTCTTTTTTCTCTTTGTCTTCATCATTTAGATAGGTGTCGATGTTTTTCTTGAAGCGTTTTTTCTTTGGCTTTTCTGCAGTTTCATACTCTTCGCCAATATTTTCATCACTTTCAATGAGATTTTCATTTCCGTCATCTAATTTTTCTTCAAGTGGGAAATAGTTATAGTTGTCGTCTTGATATGGATTATAGTTTTCGATGTTCAAAACATTTTCCACTTGGTCCAAGGTGTTCAAAATATTTTCATAGTAGGCACAGCGTGCATTTGAGTTGCAGGTGATACTGTTCAATTTGGCGTTTGCTCTTTCTGGATTTTTGTTGATTGATTTTTTCATATTGTTGTAGTGATTTATCGCGGTGTTAAACTCCTTTTCAGAATATGAAATGCTGTTGTTATATTTTGACAAATTTTTTGAAAGCGATTTTAATGCTGAAATTTGATTTTTTGCAAGTTTTAGGTCATTTTTTGAGAGATAATTTTTGATTTTTGCGGTTTTTCTCAAAACTTCATTCTTGCAATTACGCTCACAATTTAAAGTGTTTTTTGCAATATTGATGTTTTTTTGGACATTTTCACTTTGGTTTTGCGTTGCAAGTTTGTCCAAAAGTTCTTCTGTCACATCCAAATCGGTGTCAGAGAGAGTTTTCACATTTTGAATGGAATTATTCGTCTTGTCGAGTTGGTTTGCAAGATTTGTCATTGTGGCGTCTTTTCCGCTGTTACAACCAGCCAATGTTGTTGCCATAAGCAAAACGGCGATACTTCCAAGTATTATTCGATTTTTCATATTGCCTCCTTAAAATTTCTTTATTTTTAGTTTGTTATTATTTTTTGGTTTTATTCTTTTTTTGCTTGCAAAAGTTTATTTTTTTGTTTGTTGGATAAAATTGTTTTAGAGGCTATATATGAATGAAAAAGAAAGAATGAAAGCATATAACAAATATGTCAACGCAAAAATTCCAAAAACGCGACCATTTCCATCACTTTTCAATTCTTTTTGGGTGGGCGGATTGATTTGTGTTATCGGACAAGGCATCAACGACTTGCTTCTTTTTTTGATGCCAAATTTATCAGAGCAGTCGGCGTGGGCATACACACTCATCATCCTCATCTTTCTTGCTGCACTTTTGACTGGAATTGGTGTTTATGACAAACTCGGAAAATTTGCTGGTGGCGGAACAATTGTGCCAATCACTGGCTTTTCAAATTCAATCACGAGTCCTTCAATTGAGTATAAATGTGAGGGCATAGTTTATGGAATTTGCGTCAAAATGTTCACAATCGCAGGTCCAATCATTGTTTTTGGTGTGGTTTCAAGTGCGTTTGTTGGACTTATCTACTATATCGTTGGGCTTTTTGTGTAGTAATTTTATCGGACGAAATTTTTTAGTTAACAGTGAAAATGGTGAGGTAAGTATGAAATGTCAAACAATTAAGTTTAAAAAACAACCCAAAATTGTCGGCTCGTATTCCATTGTTGGGCCAAAGGAAGGAGAAGGTAATTTTAAGGATTATTTTGACTATATTATGAAAAACGACTTTTTTGGCGAAAAAACTTTTGAAAAAGCCGAGCGTAAAATGGTGGAAAATGCCATTATTGGAGCGATCGCAAAAGCAAAACTTGAAGTGAAAGATGTCAATCTTTTGGTGGCAGGTGACCTTCTCAACCAAATTATTTCTTCTTCATATGCAGCACGGGCGTTTGATTTTCCATATTTGGGAGTGTATGGTGCTTGTTCCACAATGGCGGAGTCGATGGCAGTTGGAGCGATTATTGTTGATGGCGGATATTATGACAATGTGGTTTGTTGCACCACATCACACTTTTCAACGGCAGAAAGGCAATATCGGTTTCCGCTTGAATTTGGCAACCAGCGACCGCCGGTTTCGCAGTGGACGGTCACCGGAGCGGGAGCGTGTGTTTTGTCGCTTAAAGGAGAAGGTCCCAAAGTGACAATGGCGACTTTTGGAAAGGTTGTTGACTGGGGTATTGTCGATGTCAACAATATGGGCGCAGCAATGGCACCATCGGCGATGGAAACAATGCTTGCCCACTTTGAGAACACTTCCACAACGCCTGATGATTATGACCTTATTGTCACAGGAGATTTGGGTAAACTTGGAAGCGAGATTCTCATTGACTTGATGGAAGAGAAGGGGATTAAACTTGGGCTTAATTATGGCGATTGCGGACAGATGTATTATCGCCGTGACCAAAAGACTTTGTGCGGTGGTTCTGGTTGTGGATGTTCAGCAACAGTTTTTAATTCATACATCATAAACAAACTGAAAAAAGGAGAATTAAAAAAAGTTCTTTTTATGCCAACTGGGGCTTTACTTTCCACAACTGCCACACAACAAGGCGAAAGTGTGCCGGGCGTTTGTCACGCTATTGTGATTGAAGGGTAGGGTGAAAAATGGAAATTTTTTTGGATTATTTGATTGTGTTTTTGATTGGTGGATTTATTTGTATGATTGGTGAAGTTTTGATTATCACCACGAATTTGACACCGGCAAGAATATTGGTTTCATTTGTTATATTTGGTGTTTTTCTTGAAGCGGTTGGTGTTTTTGATTACATTTCTTCTTTTGCAAAAGCAGGAATAAATGTGCCAATAATTGGTTTTGGTGCATCTCTCACAAAAGGAGCGATAAGTGCAGTGGAGTCACAAGGACTTTTGGGTGTTTTCACAGGTTCGTTGACTTCGACATCAGGCGGAATTGCGGCGGCAATTATTTTCGGTTTTCTTTTTGCTTTGATGTGCCATTCGCGAACCAAAAAATGATATATGGTGTGTTATGCAATGCATACTACACAAAATATTGAAAATCAGCAGTTTGCATAATAGTTAAAGAAACGACAAATTTTCAATTTTTGACAAGATTTGACAAGAGATTGCATATACATTTTTATAATGAAGAAGTTATGCTATCTCCAACGCAAAACCAAAAAACGGAAAAGAATTGTGGCGTTTTCGCTTTTTCTTATTTTTGTCCTTTTCATCTTTTTTTATATCTTTTTCGTTGTGAATCCTGTTGTGACAGAAGCCACTTGGTCGATGATATATTCGCTTTCGACTTCGGCGGTGAGTGATGCTGTTTATGATGTCATCAAAGAATACGATTTGACTTATGACGACCTAGTCAATATTGAAAAAGATGCAAGTGACAATATATCACTAATTTCCATTAACACCGTTCTTGTCAATGAGCTTGCAAGAAGATTTTATCAAGTCGGGCAAATCTATCTTGACAGAATGGGCGAAAATGGAATTGATATCGCTTTGGGCACATTCACAGGCTTACCATTTTTGGTGGGCATTGGTCCAAAAATCAACATCAAACTTGTTTCTGTGGGAGCGATGACGGCGACTTTCACAAGTTCGTTTGAAAGTGCTGGAATTAACCAAACAAATCATTCTTTATATATTTCAATGAATGCGACTGTGAGTTTACTTTTGCCAGCATATTCTTCAACAGTCGACAGTGTCACTGAATTTTTGGTGGCAGAGAGTGTGATTAAGGGCGAAGTGCCGGATGTATATCTAGGCTCAAACAACACAATTCACCTTGCTCCTTCGGCATAAATGTTGAAAATTTGGCTATTTTTAATTTTTTTTGTTCATTTTGTTTTTCTTTTTCTTTCTTTTTTTGCTATACTATGAATGTTGAAAGTTAAAGCGTGACAAAACAAGTTAGACACTGGGGGAAAAATGGAAGAGAAGAAAAATTTATCAAATGCGCAAAGGTTTATTCAGTCATACAATAATATTGACTACACCATACGAACAAGATACAATCTCAATCGCAGTATGGGATTTTCGGAATTAATAAGAAAAAGCGTGGCGTTAAATTATATTGTGAGAAAGTATGAAGATGACTTGATTGATTATGGACGACTTCGAAACGCCATTGTGCACGGCAATGAAGAATATGTGATGGCAGAACCACATTTTGAAGTTGTGGAACAAATCGAAAAAATTGAAAGATTATTGACTGCTCCACCAAAAGCCCTTGAAACTGTTTGTCGTCGTGATGTTTTGACAATTGATTCTTCAAAGTCGATGAGAGAAGCAATAATGCTTATGGCATCTTCTTCATATTCAAACATTCCAGTCTATAACAAAGTTGGTGAGATAATTGGCATTGCAAATGGGCAAAAAATTTTGGATTCGTTTGGAAAATACCTTTTGTCAGGTGGGGCTTGCAAAACCTTTTTGGATAATGTGAAGATTGAAGATATGCTTTCAAAACTTGAAAACAGCAATTATTATGTTTTTGCCAACAAAGATTTGACGGTGGAAGAAGCGCTTGACCATTTTCACCAAAATTCCAAACTTTTGGCAATTATTGTCACAAAAAATGGCGGAGCGAAAGAAAAACCGCTTGGAATTATCACCGGAACTGATGTTCTCAAAATGAACACTGTTCTTGAAAATTACTAAAATTTATTGACAAAACCATTTTGAATTATTATAATAACTTTTGAAATTTATATTTCACTGTAAAGGCGTTTGGAGAAAAGACAAGATTTTTTTGGGGGATTGACAGAGAGTTGCGGGTTGGTGGAACGCAATATGAAGCCAGGGAAATTATCACTTTTCAAGCTTCCGGCTGAAAAAAAGAGTAAGTTTGGACGGGACTTCCCGTAATAGAAGGCGTGGGTGATAGCCCATTAGTGAAACAAGTGGTTAACTCAAACTTTTCCGGGAAGAGTCTTGTTTTACTGGGAAAGTTTTTTTGTTTAGGAGGAAAAAATGAAAAAAGAACAAGTTGTGCCGGATTTTGTTGAACTTGAAAAAGACATTTTGAAATTTTGGGAAAAGAATGATTGCTTCCATAAACTTGTGAAGAAAAATTCTTCAAACGAGAGATTTCGTTTTCTTGATGGACCAATAACTGCAAATAATAGAGCAGGTATTCATCATTTTTGGGGAAGAATTCTCAAGGATTTGACCATAAGATATAACGCCTTGAAAGGAAAGGATTGTCAATATCAAAATGGCTTTGACGGACAAGGTCTTTGGGTGGAAGTTAATGTGGAAAAAGAACTTGGACTTAATGGTAAGCCAGAAATTGAGAAATATGGCATTGACAAATTCACGAACAAGTGTATGGAAAGAGTGAATTATTTTGCCGGCGAAATCACAAAGCAAAGTGTGCGTATGGGACAGTGGATGGATTGGGATAATTCATATTTCACCAACACCGATGAAAACATCACTGCAATTTGGCACTTTTTGAAAGTTTGCAATGAGAAAGGTTGGATTGTCAAGAAAAATCGACCTATGGCTTGGTGTCCAAGATGTGGAACATCATTGAGTGACCACGAAACATCGGGTTCATATCACGAAGTGGAACACACTGCCATATTTGCCAAATTTCCAGTCAAAGACAAGGATTTCAAGATTGTGGCGTGGACAACAACACCTTGGACACTTTCTGCCAATGTGGCACTTGCTGTCAATCCAGATTTCACCTATGTTATTGTCAATTTCCACGGCGAAAAACTTGTTCTTGGAAAAGACAGACTTTCCATTTTGAAAGAAAAAGTGGAGATATTGAAGGAAATCAAGGGGAGTGAGCTTGTTGGGCTTACATATGAAACCTGCTTTCCAGAACTCAAAGAACAACAATTCCCACACAAAATTGTGGCTTGGAATATGGTGGACAATGCTGAAGGAACTTGTGTTGTGCATATTGCTCCAGGATGCGGTGTTGAAGACTTTGAACTTGGACAGACATTAAATCTTCCAGAAATTTGTCCAATCAATGAACAAGGTGTGATGCTTGAAAACACTGGTTTTCTTGCAAGCAAGAAGACAACAGATGTCGTTGACCTTGTTGTCAATCGTCTAAAAGAAGACGGAAAACTTTTGTATTCACACAAATACAAGCACAGTTATGTTCATTGTTGGCGTTGCAAAACCGACATTGTGTATAAACTCATCTCTGGTTGGTTCATCAAAATGGATGAAATAAGACCACTTGCTCTCAAAGCAATTGAAGAAGTTGAATTCAAGCCGGAATATGCCAAGAAAAGAATGATTGACTGGCTGAATAATATGGGTGACTGGAACATTTCAAGAAGCAGATTCTATGGACTTCCGCTTCCATTCTATGTTTGTCCAAAATGTGGCAAACTTCATATTATTGGCAGTAAAGAAGAGTTGCGAGAAAAAGCGGTTAATCCAACTTTGGTGGACAAACTTCCAAATATTCATCGTCCTTGGATTGATGAAATCAAAATTAAATGTGATTGCGGTGAAGAAGTTTCAAGGATAACCGATGTCGGCGATGTTTGGTTGGATGCTGGAATCACACCATTCAGCACCAAAAAGTATTTCACCGACAAGGAATTTTTTAACAACAATTTTCCAAGTGATTATGTTTGCGAAATGATTGAACAAATCAAGCTTTGGTTCTATTCCATTCTCATAATGAGTGTGGTTTTGACTGGAAAAGCACCATACAAAAAAATTGTCACATATCAATATGTCAAAGATGAAAATGGCGGAGAATTTCATAAGAGTGGCGGAAACACGCTTGATGCTGATGTTGTTGCAGACAAAGTGGGCGCTGACACTGTGAGATATCTTTATTCTTCTTCAAGCCCAATGAATGATATGCGTTTTGGCTACACCTTGACAGACGAAGCAAGAAGAAAATTGTTAAGTTTTTGGAGTATATACACTTTCTTCAACACATACGCTTGCATTGATAATCCTGATATTGCTCATTTCACACCAAAACTTGAAGATTTGACTGTGGCGGACAAGTGGCTTATTGAAAGCATTAATAACTTCATTGAAAACAGCGACAAAAATTATGCTGATGACAAAAATTATTTGGTGGTTCGCGATTTCGAAAAACTTGTGGATGATATTTCCAATTTCTATATTCGTTCAAACAGAAAAAGATTTTGGAAGAGTGAAAACAAAAATGACCAAATGACTGCCTATTGGTGTTTATATAACGCCATCAAATCACTTATTTGTGTTATGACACCAATCATTCCGTTTTTGACAGAACATATCTGGCAGAATATGGTGCGTGAAGTTGAAAAAGAAGAAGCTCTTTGCGTTATGCTTCACGGCTATCCAACAAAAATATACAACAAGAGTTTTGAAGATGTTTTGGCAAATGTGGAGATTGCAAGAGAGATTATGTCGACAGCACAAATGCTTCGAAATGAAAATCAAATCAAAGTGAAACAGCCACTCAAGAAACTTTATGTTGCAGGCGACAATGCCGTTAAAAAAGCGGTTGATGCTCTCAAAGATATCATCAAAGACGAACTTAACATCAAAGAAATTGAAGTTGTCAAAGATGACAGCAAGTTTAATGATGAGTTTTTGTCAGTTAATTTCAAAAAAGCAGGGCAAGTTTTGAAAGGTGATGTTCAAAAACTTAAAACCACTTTGCAAGTTTTGACGAATGAAGAAATAAAAATGGCGGTTGAAGGATTCAAAAATGGTAAAGTTGATGTTGGTGAATTTAAAGGGCTTGACAGCGAGTTATTCAACCTTGAAAAGAAGCCAAAGAAAGATTTTGTGATTGCTCACGAGAATGGAAAAACCATTGTTTTGGATATCACTCTTGATGAAGGTCTTATTGAAGAGGGGTTATATCGAGAATTTGTCAGAAGTTTGCAAGTTTTGAGAAAGGAAGCGGATTTTTCGATTGATGACCGAATTTCTGCATCTTTCAAGACGGAAAACAAAGATTTAATCAAAATGTTGAAGAAATTTGAGGCAAAAATCAAACAAGAAGTGTTAATTAAAGAAATAAAAGAAGATTTGGAAAAATTTGATATTTCAAAAGACATTGAAGTTGGAGAAGGATATATAACTTCAAAACTTTCCAAATAAAAGGAGCTTTATGAGAGTTTGTGAAAGTTGGAAAGACTATAAAGTCATAGCCACCGGCGATGGATATAAACTTGAAGACTGGGCGGGAGTGAAACTTCTTCGACCTGATCCGCAAGTTATTTGGCACGCAAAAGAAAATCTTTTCAAGCGTAAAGATGTTGATGCTTTCTATGAAAAGCGTGAAGGTGGCGGAATGTGGCATTTCCACAAAAAAATTCCTGATGAGTGGCAAATTTTGTGGAAAGGGCTTAAATTTGTCGTCAAGCCAATGGGATTCAAGCACACTGGAATTTTTCCAGAACAGGCAGTTAATTGGGAATTTATGCAAAATCTTGTGAAAAAATCAAACCGCAAAATCAAAGTCTTGAACCTTTTTGCATACACTGGTGGAGCGTCAATTGCATTGAGCCAAGCGGGAGCAGAGGTCACTCATATTGATGCTTCAAAAGGAATGGTGGAAAGAGCAAAAGAAAATGCTCGTTTGAATGGTATCACCAACATACGCTTCATTGTTGACGACTGCCAAAAGTTTATTGAAAGAGAAATTAGACGCGGGAACTTTTATGACGCCATCATTATGGACCCACCAAGTTATGGCAGAGGTCCAAGCGGTGAGATGTGGAAACTTGAAGATAATCTTGCTGACTTTGTGGCTCTCACAAAAAAAGTTTTGAGTGAAAATCCACTTTTTGTTTTAATCAATTCCTACACAACCGGGCTTCAGCCAACCGTGATATCAAACATATTGAAATGCGTGTTTGGGAAAGAGAATGTTGAAGCAGATGAAATTGGTCTTCCGACAGAAGAAGGTTTGATTCTTCCGTGCGGTGCAACAGGAGTGAAGATATGGAAAAATTAGATGTTTTATATGAAGACAACCAAATCATTGTGGTTCTAAAACCTCAAAATGTTCCTACGCAAAGTGATAACAGTCGTGATATGGATTTGCTTTCAATGGTCAAAAATTATGTCAAAGAAAAATACAATAAGCAGGGAGAAGCCTTCATCGGTCTTGTGCACAGATTGGACAGACCAACCGGTGGAATAATGGTCTTTGCTCGCAACTCAAAATCAGCAAATCGCTTATCCAAACAATTTCAGGAACACACCACTGAAAAAATTTATTATGCAGTCACTGAAAATTTGGTGAAATATCGAGAAAACACTCTTGTCAATTATCTCAAAAAAGATGAAAAAGAAAATATTGTCAAAGTTGTGCCAATGAGTGAAACGGGTGCAAAGAAAGCAGAATTGAAGTATCGAGAACTTGAAAATGACGGGAAGCATAGTCTTTTGGAAATTGAAATTTTGACTGGGCGAAGCCATCAAATACGCGTGCAACTTGCCAATATTGGATGCCCATTGTTTGGCGACAATAAATATGGGAAGAATAAAAGTAAGACAACTTCCAATCTTGCTCTTTGGGCTGGCAAACTTTCCTTTATTCATCCAACCACAAAAGAAAAAATGGTGTTCATAAATCCGCCAGATACCACAAAAGAACCTTGGAAAAATTTTAAAATTGAAAAGTATTTTGTGAGGTGAAAATGAAAAAACGAGAAGAAATTGAAGAAAAATATAAGTGGGATTTAAGCAAATTTTGCAAAAATAATGAAGATTTTTACACGCGTTTGGAAAAAGTGCAAGGCGATGTTGAAGAGTTGAAAAAATTTAAGGGTAAACTCAACGCTTCCAATGAAATTTTGTTTGAATGCCTTGAAATGAACACAAAATTTGACATTGAGTTTGGTTTTTTGTGCATCTATGCTCATTTAACCAAAGCGGGCGACAATGCTTGTGAAGAAAGCAACAAAATGTTTGAAAAAATTGCCTTTTTGGCAAACAAATTCAATGTTGATTTGGTTTTTATTGAAATTGAAATTTTCAAATTTTCTGTCAAGAAATTGAAAGAATTGATAAATGATGAGAAGTTCAAAAATTATCATCGAATGTTCAAGGAAACAATCAGAAGAAAGATGCATAAGTTGTCGCCAAAAGAAGAAAGATTGTTGGCAAATATCAATAGATTCACGAATGGCTATGCTGAAAACTTTGACAAATTCAGTGATGTTGACCTAAATTTTGGCGAAATAAAGGACTCTAATGGCAAAAAGCATCCGCTTGACCATTCAAAATATTCTCTGTATGTCGAAAGTGAGGACAGAACGCTTCGCAAAAATGCTTTTGTGAAGATGAATGGAAAATATGGCGAGTTTATCAACACGCTGACAAACAACTATCTCGGTGACATCAAAGTGACGGCAACAATTGCCAAGTTGAGAAAGTATAAATCCAGTCTTTCCAAGTCGATTTATAACGAAAATGCAAGCGAAAAAGCGTATAAATTGTTAATCAAAAAGGTCAGAGAAAATGTTGATATTGTTGCTGATTTCTTTGAAATAAAGAGAAAGATGCTCAATCTCAAAGATATCGCCATATACGACACTTTTGCACCAACTGTTAAGGAAATTAAGTATAAATTCACATATGACGAAGCAATTGAACTCATCAAAAAAGCGGTCAGCGTGTTAGGCGATGATTATGTCGAACTCATTGACCGAGCCAAGAATGAACGCTGGATTGATGTTCTTTCAAACAAAAACAAAGACAGCGGGGCATTTTCCACAAGCACATATGGAGCAACGCCGGTTGTTTTGACCAATTTTGAAGGGAATTTGGAAAGCGTTTTCACGCTGGCACACGAATTGGGACACGCAATGCACTCCTATTATTCTGACACAAATCAGCCAGTTCAAAATGCTGGCTACACCATTTTTGTTGCCGAAGTTGCCAGCACAACAAATGAAATGTTGCTTCTCAACTATCTTTTGTCCAAAGCAAAAACTGACAAGGAGAGAATGTTTTTATATAATCAAATGATGGTGCAGGTGCGTTCGACAATATTCAGACAGACGATGTTTGCCGAGTTTGAAGAGTTTGCATATGAAACATATGAAAAGGGCGAACCAGTGACAAAGGAAGTTTTGTGTTCGAAATATATGGAACTCAACAAGTTCTATTATGGCAAAAAAGTGAAAATGATTGATGAAATCAAATATGAATGGGCTCGAATTCCGCATTTCTATCGACCATTTTATGTGTATAAATATGCAACAGGACTTATTAGTGCCATTAATATTTCAAACAAACTTCTTTCTGACAGCGAAAATATGGTTTCAAAGTATAAGAAATTCCTGTCGTCAGGTTGCACAAAAGGTCCGATTGACCTTTTGAAAGAGTGCGATTGCGATTTGGAAAATGAAAAAATTTATGATGATGTTTTTGCGGTTTGTCGTGAATATATCAAAAAATGGCAGGAAATTTTGAAATAAATTTTATCAAATTTTCCTTGCATACTACATTGCATACTACTATAATAAATATACAAAAAGATGAATAATTTTTCAAAAAAGAAAAAAGGTGTCAAAATCGACACCTTTTTTGCCACCATTATTTTTTTCTTTTGTTTTTGAAGGGGATACTATCAATTATTTACAACATCTACCAATTGTGTAACCAATAAGGAACATCAAAATTTCATCAGAATTTTGACAATTTGGACACACATCAAAGCAAGGTGGAAATGGTGGTGTGTGGCAAGGACGAAGATTTACGCAATGACCTTGACAGTATTTGTTTTGATAAATCATTTTTGTCCCTCCATTATCATCATATTTGAAAACAGGGAAAGTGTGACAAACTTTTATGTTATTTTTCAGTTTTATAGAAAATTTTGGTGATGCATTTATTCAAGAAATTTGTGGTCACCGTGCGTTTGAAAGCATAGAAGATGTGATATTGCTTGCCGATGACATATTGTGGCTTAAATTTCCTTTTTTCAATCACTTTCATAATTTTTTTGACGGCGTATTCTGGCGACATTCTTCTTTTTTCCGTTTTTTCAGTCGGTTTTGTGGAAAGTTCAATTGATTTGCCATATCTTTCGTTTGTGTCATAGTGTTTGTCGCGGTTTTTCGAGAAGTTTGTTTTGATATCACCAGGGCAGATGGAAGTCACATCAATGCCGGTTTTGGAAAGTTCCATTTTGAGTCCTTGTGCAAAACTGTTGACAGCGGCTTTGCTTGCTGAATAATAGGTTTTGAAAGGCACAGGGAAGAGTGCAGTAGCAGAAGAGATGATGACAATTTTTGATTTTTTCTTCATCATTGGAATGGCATATTTGCAGGCATTGCTTGTGCCAAAGAAGTTGACATCAAATTGTTTGCGAGCGGAAGATTCTGGGAGAAGTTCCACAGCACCTGAAAGTCCATAGCCAGCACAGGTCACCAAAATGTCAATCTCGCCATTGTTGAGATAGATATCGTCAAAACATTTTTTGAGTTCGGCGTCATTTCCGACATCGCATTTATAATCCGCGCCGTCAAGGGAGATATCAATGACTTTGTCGCCTTTTTTTTCAAACATTTTTTTAAGCCCCAAGCCGATTCCACTTGAAGCGCCAGTGATAACCACCAATCTTTTTTCAATTCTCATAATTTTGCCCCTTTTCATTATATAAAAAAATTTTTCAAAATTTGCTTACTAGATATTTTTAGCACAAAATCGTTTTTTTTCAAAATGATTTGACAAATATTTCAAAAAAATGTTAGCATAATGTTAATTATCAGCGAATTGGGGGAATAATAACTTCAAAGTTGATAATAAAAGGGAAAAATATGAACAAAACAAAACGAAATTTGATTTTAAGTTCTGCAATAATCAATCTTATCAATATGGTGGCAAATCTTGTCATTGCCATAATATACTGCGTTGACCCAGAACTTTATGCGAACTTGGGTGTTTATCTTGTGATGATTTCATATTACAGCATATATTTTGTTTTTGTGGAAGTTGTGGCAGGAATAATCGGAAGCGTTTGTCTTCTCTATGCAGTGAGAAACAAGGGGAAATATTTCCGCCGTTCGCAAGGATATTACATTGCTGGGCTCATTATAATCATCTTGGCAGGTGGCTGGATTCCTTGGATTTTGCTTTTGATTTCAATGTTCATTCCGGACATAATCATCATCAATTCGCCAAGTGAAATACGCCGTGAAGAGCGAATGGAAGACAGACGCGAAGAAGAGAAAAAGCGTAAGATTGAAGAATTGAGAAAAATGAAAGAAGATGGTGTTATCACCGAAGAAGAATTCAATCAAAAATTGATGGAACTCTTGTGAGATAGGAAAATTCCTATCTTTTTTCTTTTTGTGTTATTAAAAAATTGCTATTCATAAAAATATATTTTTGAGAGAGAATAAGAAGTGGTTTTTAGGCAAAAACTTTCTCTCTTTTTTTATTAAATTTTTCTTTAAAAATTTTTCAAAACTACCACAAAAAAGTTGACACGGGGGGGGTATTTGATAAAATCAAAAATGAAAAATGTTAATTCTTTAACAAATAAAAAAATGGAGAGAGTGAATGACAAAAAAATTATCGAAAATCCTTTCTATATGTGTTTTTTCAGCAATATTGATTGCCTTGTTAATTTTTGGCTCATTCTTTCTTTTTGATGATGACAAAAAAGACCAATTCCAAAACAATGAAATCACTTCGACTGCAACGGGCTTTTGGACAGACACTGGAAATTGGGCAGTGCCAACCAAAAGGACAATGATTGGGACGACATATTATGCATACATTGAAACTCCACAGCATTTGGCGTGGCTTTCATACAGAGTAAATTCTGAAAATGGTGATGACGCGAATGTGTGGTGGCAAAAAGCAACTTTCATTCAAACTGCTGACCTTGATTTGTCGGCACATATGTGGGAGCCGATTGGCTCATCTCAATCAGAAACGCCGGGAAATCCTTTTCGTGGGACATATGATGGCGGTGGTTTCGCAATTTCTGGGTTAGGCGGTTATCAATTCCAAGGAACATATAAAGGTCTTTTTGGCTATACGGTGGGTGCAACAATAAAGAATGTGGTGATAAAGGATGACAACAACACTTCGCCGTTGCTAGGTGGGGGTGTTGGTTATTTTGGAGCAGTTGTTGGCTATGCATCAAGCACAACGATTTATAATTGCCATAACTATTGCGATATAATTGGTCCACAATCTGGTTTTGCTGCTGACGAACTTTCTTGCACTGGTGGTATTGTGGGGAAATTTATTCCATCTAGACGTGAACGTTCAATATCTTATTGTTCAAATCACGGAAGTATAAATGATGATAGTTATTTGGATGTGAGTTATGAAAGTCAACACTTAAATGTTGGCGGAATTGTTGGATATGTTAAGACAAGTAGTACTGGTTTTTCTTTAACTGCTGATTTAGTTTTAGAATGCTATAATGAAGGTGAAATTTTCGCAAGCGAATATGTTGGAGGGATTGCTGGGCGTTTTATTGCTAATACAAGCACTGGTTGCACTTTCTTTATTGTAAATTGTTATAATATTGGCAATATACATATCTATGGCTATTATGGTGGCGGAATAGTTGGATTTGTAAATTCCAGTTATGATCCTACTCGTGATGATTTTAGAATTGGTGGAATACAAAACTGCTATAATATTGGAAATTTGTATGTATATGTTTCATATGCTGAAACTGCTACCACAAATGGTGGTCTTTGTGGAGTGACACCTTTTGCAAAAAATTCTTTTTCGTATGCGTTTGTTGGGAGAAAAAACACCCCGGATGGAGGAGGTTACGGGGCTATGGGAATTGGCACAGTATATTGCTGTTTTGTGCCAGCAATTCAGCATATTAACTATATTTATCTTTCACCATATGATTTTTTTAATGATTCGTTATTTGGTTCAATGAATCCATACAACAGAACGTTTTATTATTATTCAGTTGAAGAACAAGGATCTATTAATTCCGCGTTTAAAACTATTTCACTTTCCAAGGAAACATTATTTGATGAAAGTTGGTATACAAATGCTGATAATTGGGACACGACTTATCCTTGGGATTTTGAGAGTGTTTGGGCGATTGATGAAAACATAAATTATGGGCTTCCACATTTGCAACCGCCAGAATTCAGCCTTCGGGTTTACGAAAATGAGTGGTTTATGTTTTCTTCACCAGATGTCGATTTTGAAAGTGCTGTTTGGCAGGAAGATGAGCGGGGAAGATATAAAGAAGTCAAGGTGGACGCGGGCACACAAGTGACTCTCACTGGCGAAGTGAACGAAAATGGCTATTTTAGTGGATGGGGAAGGCTTTTTGCAGGTTCACAATTGTCAAATCCGGTCACAATTTCAACTGACATAACAACCACAATCACTGTGAACACCGATATGTTTATTGCCATTCAAGCCGATGAACATATATATGAAACTAAATATTACTATCGCAAAAACGATGGCTCAACAAGCGGTTTTTCACAACCACATTCTGGTTCGTTTGTCATTCTGGGTGCTGATGAAGTCGATGATATGTATGACCAAAATGGATGGGTGTTTTATTCTTGGGGAAGAACTCGATCGGCAGTCACGGGGAGTTTGCCAGGTCAATCAATTTCGTCATCATCGAATGCGAGTTTATTCGCCATTTCAAATCGTGATGTCACAGTTTCATATGACGGAAATGGCGGGACATATTCAGGCGAAGACACCACTGGCTTGCAACGCTGGAATCAATATGGCAATGCGTTGCAATCATCTGCAATGACAATAACTTCCACTGTGCCAACTCGTCCGGGCTATGTTTTCAAAGGCTGGTCAGCGGACAGTTCTGCCACCGAGCCAACTTACACTTCGGGAGCATCTTTCACATTCACAAGTGCCTATAACGAGCCGGCAAGCGTCACAATGTTTGCTGTTTGGGAGAGCGATATTCTCACAATCACCTTGGAGATGGGTGGCGGTACAAGTAGCGTTGGTGTTGTTTATTTGAAGTATAGTGACGGCTTCTATCTCTCACAAAACTGCACTGAAGGCACCAAGTTTACCGCACTCAATGTGTCATCATTGCCGAAACGCACTGGCTACACTTTTGAAGGGTATTACACAGAAGATGGTATTTTGATTATGGACAAATATGGAATGGTGCAAACAAATCGTGATGAGTTCACCACGACTGACACCACAATATACGCACATTGGGAAGTCAAGAATGAAGCCAAATTCGATGAAGAAAAAGGCTATTGGTATCTTGAAATGGGAAGTATTCCACAAACCCGCCTTGAAGACGAAGTTAAAATTGCCGAACTTGATGAAAAGAGAGCAAATTTCGATATATATAATTCGTCATTATTTTTTGGTTTTAATATCACATATGATACTTATTTATTAGATAATGAAGAGTATGCTTATATAATATTAAATAGTGAAGAAGTAATGGAAGATGACAGCGTTGAAGAGATAGGAAGATATTATCTTGTTGAGCCGGTGCGATTCATTCTTTCGGGTGATTATACCGAAGGTAATGCAGTTGACGATGAAAAAATTATGGCAATCACCGAAGACATTGTCTATATGCTTCCTTGGATGTATGTCACAGAAAATTCACTGGGGCTTGGACAAGGATATTTGGATTCAGATTTATATGGGGATCTTGATTTTTATGTCGAAGTTGATTTTAGTCTTTTTCTTGAAGATTATTATTTAACAACAATAGATTGGGATTTGAATATCAAAAACTTCAAAACGGCGGATGGAGAAAATGTGGTGGAAAATCCAAAGGATTTGAGCTGTGTGTTATCATCAAAAGAAGATATGGATGAAGTGTTTGGAGATGGAAACTATGCAGTGAAGTTTTCCGACCTTGTCACTGACCTTTTGGGCGGAAATTTACTTTACTACACACGCGATGTTGGCTCAAATTTGGGTAATGCGGAATGCATATCGGCAGGCGGGAAAACCGGGCTACAAGCAAAAATGACAGAAATTTTGGGTGTTCGAATCACTGTTTGCGTGGAAACTTTTGTTTGCTTGGAATAAAATCATTTCCTTTTTTGCTTAAAGAATGTTGAAAGAAGATGAGAACAAGTTTCGGACGCGTTCTCGTCTTTTCTTATCTCTGTTTTATGATTAAGGCGGTTGCTGGAAAAAATCTGCTCACACAAGTTGTCAGTGGAATTTGTTTCATCCGCGCCATAGTGGCAAGTTTTTATGCGGGCATTGACAATTGCACCAGCACACATTGGGCAAGGCTTCAAAGTGACATATATTTCACAATCGGCAAGACGCCAGTCGTGAAGTTTTCGGCAGGCTTTTGTGATGGCAACAATTTCGGCGTGTTTGGTGGCATTTTTTGTTTTTTCGCGACAATTAAAGCCTTTTGCAATCACTTTTCCATTTTTGACAACACACGCACCAATCGGCACTTCACCTTTTTTGAGAGCCCTTTTTGCTTCATTAATGGCAACAGCCATAAAATCCTTTTCATTTTTCATTTCATTATTTTACCGCAAAAATTTTTGTATGTCCACTAATATTGTTGTTTTTTTCTTAAAATTGTGATATATTTTAGTTATGGCAAAAATTGTTAATGAAAAAGAATTTAAAAATGTTGTGGCAAAACGAAATTTCTATAATCTTAATGATGCAGGAAAGGTGTTTTTGTATGCTTTAATCATTCCCTTTGTCCTTTCGCTCATTTTTTCATATTTGGGGTTCGCAATTGCAAAGGGTGCTGGCATAACTTTTGTGGAAGGAGAGAGTTGGATTCGGACTTTGTATGACAACTATCTTTGGTTTTCGATTCCATACACTTTGCTTGCAGAAATCACTTTCATTTCTTTGTTTTTCATATATAACAAGATAAATCACATAACTCTTTCTGCTGTCAAAGTGAAATTCAAAAAAGTTGACCCATTGACCACAGTTTTCTGCTGTCTTTTTGGGATTATTTTTGTGATTGGGCTTTTTGGACTCGTGGAAGGTTGCTTTGGCACGCTTTTTGATATGTGGGGAATTTCGTCACAAGAAAATCCAATTCCACTCAACAATTTTGGTTGGTATGTCTTTTATGTTGTCTTTTTTGCAGTTTTGCCGGCAATTTGTGAAGAATTAATCTTCCGTGGTGTCATTTTCAGCGGTTTGAAAAGGGGAATTGGCAGTGTTTGGGCAATTGTTTTGTCGAGTTTGCTTTTTGCACTTATTCACCAAAATCTTAACCAATTCATTTATCCTTTCATTATGGGTATGGTGTTTGCCATCATTATGAACAAAACCAACAATCTTTTATACACCATACTTTTCCATTTCTTCAACAATTTCACCACAGTGACCATTCAATATCTAATAAATATCGGTGCTATCAACTTGAATTTGCCTATAAATTGGGTGTATGTGGTGGTTTCTCTTGTTTTGGCACTTGTTGTGGGTGGACTTTTCTTCCTTTTCTATTTCTTCTTTCTTCGCAAAAAAGATTTTTCTTCAAAAAAGGAAGACGAAGAAGAATATGTCGGTGAAGAACCGGTGTTTGTGGGCAAACTTCCGCTCACAATGTATGCGGGGATGGCACTTGCACTTGTCTTTCTTGTGATAAATATCATTGCTTAATAATAGAATATATAGAGGTTTGATTGTGAGTAAAAAATATGCATTTGCTTCAAGTTTAATATACTTTATTGTGGTTTGCGTTTTTGTGACAATAAGAATGCTGAACCATTTTGGTTTATTGTCATTTTTGGGTGAGTATGGGAAATATATCGTCAACGGCGTTTTGCAAGTTGGCTTACTCTTTTTCTTTTCCATTTTTATGTTCAAGTTTTTAACGAAAAAAAGTTTGAAAAAAGTATTCTTTTGCTTTTCCTACAAAAAAATCTCGTGGCGTGTTATTCTCATCTCGGTTGGGCTGGGCATCGTGGTGTATTTTTTGAATATCTTTGTGGCAAGTTTTTTCAATGTAATATTGAAAAGCGTTGGCTATGAGTTTTCTTCATCTTCGTCTTCATCGGTGAACATTTGGACGCTTATTCTGGGACTTATTTTCACAGCAATACTTCCAGCAATTTGCGAAGAAAATTTGCATCGCGGAATGCTCCTTTTTGGAAATGAAAACATCGGCTTCAAAAACAATATTCTTTTGACCGGGCTGATGTTTGGGCTTCTTCATATGAATATTGAGCAATTTTTCTATGCCACACTCATCGGCATTTTCCTTAACTTTATTTTGTATGTCACCGAAAGCGTGTATCCGACAATGATAATCCACTTTCTGAATAACGCAATTGGTGTCACGCTCTCATATTTGACCAACGCCAAAATCATCTCTGGCGGGATTTTCTCCAAACTGAACGCCTTGACAATGGAGAACACTATTTTGGGCTTTGTGACAATTCTCATCATTGTTTTGGTGCTTATTTTTCTTCTTTTCTATCTTGTCAAACTGCTCTTAAAATATAGTTTTGAAGACAGCATAAAAGAAAAGCAAAAATATGTCAAAGATTTAACCACACGCGTGAATTTCTTTAATGATATTGAAAGAATAAAGAGTGGCGACCTTGACAAAGAGCCGGAAAAAATGAAGGAGTTTAAAATCATCTCTTTTGAAGATTTAGGGGAGATGAGCCAGTCGGAACTTAAAGAATATGGCAAAAATTTGGACAATTTGATTCCCAAAAAAGAGAAAATGGAAACTCGTACCAAAATTCTTACCATAAGCTCAATTGTTTTGATGTCCGCTGTGACAATCTTCACTCTCATTTGGGGGCTTTTATGATGACGATTAACCTTGTCTGTGTTGGCAACTTGAAAGAAAAGTTTTCGCGTGATGCTCAAAGTGAATACTTAAAGCGTTTATCGAGCTTTTGCAAAGTCAATATCATCGAACTCAAGGAACAAAACAAGTTTGAAAACATTGAACTCATCAAGAAAAAGGAAGGAGAAGAGATTTTGAAAAACATCACTCCAATGACATATCTTTGCGACCTTGAAGGAAAGGAGTTTTCCAGTGAAAATTTCAGTGCTGAACTTGAAAAATTGGCACAAGAGAACTCAAAAATAACCTTTGTTGTTGGTGGCTCATATGGTGTGAGTGCAGAAGTGAAATCGGCGTGCCAAAAAAAGATATCTTTTTCCAAAATGACTTTTCCGCACAATCTTTTTCGAATTATGCTTTTGGAGCAAATTTATCGTGCTTTCACCATAATTTCAGGCAAAAAGTATAATAAATAGGCATAAAAGTTATCTCTATGAAAAATTTTGTGATAATATATATAAATTTGTTTGCAAAAAAATTGTATAATAATTTATAATATCAATATGAAAAAACTTTTTGTTGTTGTGTTTTTCATAGTTTTCATCGTGTCCGCTTTGGTGACTGGCGGTGTTTTGTTGGGCGACATATACAATCAAATCTCCATAACTGAATCGGGGGTGGGATTTGACAATTCGCAAAATGAAAATGAAGATTTAAGTTCTCAATTTTCCGGTTCTGGCACATCTTCTTCACCATATTTAATCCAAAATTCAAGTGATTTAAACACACTTGCAAGTAATATTAATAATGGCATTGGCAATAGGTCTTATTATAGACAAACTGCAAATATTGCCGTTTCAAGTTTCAATGTTCCAATTGGGAACAGCACAAATCCGTTTTCTGGTTATTATGACGGAGATGGATATATTATTTCCGGCATAAATTTAACAGTTAGTTATTCAAATGTCGGACTTTTTGGCTATACCGTTGGTGCAACAATTCACGACCTTGGACTTGTTGATTGTCATTTTAGTGGCTTTGGATATGTTGGTGGGATTGTTGGGTATGCAGGTAGTCAAGATTATTTTGCGACAACAATATATAACTGTTTTAATGCTGGCGGAAGTGTGACTGTCACTGAACCAAATTCGCCGACTGCTGGTGGAATTTGTGGTTTGATTGATTCTCCAAACCGCAGCTCTGGATATATACATCATTGTTACAACTCAAGCACGATAACGGCAACAATTTATGGTGGAACATTGCAATATCTGGGTGGAATTGTTGGGCGAGCAACTGCCACAGGTGCTTACGCACCGATGATACACGATTGTTACAACACTGGAGCAATTTCTGGTTACTCAATTATGGGTGGAATTTGTGGTGAAAGTCAAGGAATGGTTTCAAACTGCTATAACACAGGAACATTTTCTGGCTATCGAGCGGGTGGTATTTGTGGCAATAGTGATAGTGGCTATATTACCAATTGCTTTAATTCTGGCAATTTCACACTTTATGGTGGAGCAATTGTGGGTGGATATTGTGGCGGTGTGAGCAATTGCTATTTTTCACATTCAAGCACTGGATATGGCAACGGACCTTCAAGTAATGATGGTTGCACTTATCTTAATGGGAACACATCAGCATTTTATGATGTGGATTCAGATGTGTATGGAAGTTGGGATATTTCGACTGGCACATCAACTGATTGGCGAATGATTGGTTCACATAGTTTACCCGTTTTGGCAGATTTAATTTACTATATTGCTTATTCATTGAATTCTGGCTCGCTTTCAATTCAAACAAATTATGCTTGTTTTGGTTCGGTATTATATATTCCAAATCCAACAAGGTCTGGCTATTCTTTCACTGGTTGGACTGCGACAAATCTCGGCACAGCACTTGCAAAGCAAGGACCAATGCCAAATCAGTTGTCATCTTGGTCAAATGGTGACACCAAAATAACTTCCCAATATTTCAAAGACTTGGGACTCAAAATGGGAAGCACGGTCACACTAAAAGCAAATTGGCAAATGAATTCATACACATTCACCGCCAGATTTCAGGCTTTGAATGCCACAAATTCGGTGGGGCTTAAAGTTGCTTTTCCGTTTATTTCCAGCATTGCATACAACATTATTGATGCGGGAAAATCTGCGCAAGTCAATCAATCTCAAAGTTCATCAACAAAAAATGTGGTTTTGAGTTTATATAATGGTGCTTCGTCAACCGGCTCGTTTAATGTTGTGTATTATATGAAAATTGGCTTGACACCAACCTTGACTGATTATGATATGATTTTCAGAAGCAAGAATGACACATACACGGTCGAGTGGACGCCAACAACAAATAAAACAATTCTTGTTTTCATAAGCGAAGTGTATGTTTTTGATTACTACAGTTCATATGGCTCGTCAAGTGACTATCCTGCACCACAAAATGTTCTGCACAACACTTCTGTCAAAGTGGCAAAAAATGATATTGACCGCCAAGGATATTCGCCAGACGGCTGGACAACTTCATCTTCTGGCACTGGCACACATTATTACGAAGGTAACACTATTGTCATCACTTCAAGGACGACATTGTATGCTCAATGGGAGCCAAACACATATAAAGTTACTTTAGAGAGTCACAACAATGAATCTCCAAAATATATTTATCTAAAATATGGTGACGCGTGGTATAATGATCAAAATTGTCAAAACAAAATTGAAACTGTGACACCGCCAACCAAAACTGGCTACATTTTTGCGGGCTATTTTGAAAAAGAAAACGGCGAGGGTGCAACCGCAATTGCTTCGGATGGTTCAATAAATGCTAGCAACATTCAAATATACACTGATGGTGTTTCTTGGCACGCCCATTGGATTCCAAAAAATGAAGCAATATATGACAAAGAAAATGACTACTGGTATGTTGAAATGGGCTATTTTCCACAAAGTAAGGTGACAAATGAGAGTGATATCAGTGAACTTGAAAGTTTGAAAGATGCAGAAGAAACAAATGGAAATGTATACACTCTTCCAACCAAGCAACTTGAAGAAAATATGACACAATGGGAAGTCTATAGGTATACAAATCGTGGAGATAAGAGCACATTGACTATTGAATATGACAATGAAGAAAAGGTAAACAGAGTTCATTTAATAGAAATGGGCGGTGGGTGTATTTTTGGCACAAAAGTTCAAGTTCAACCGAACAAATGTTATACCATTAGTTTCAATTGTTCATATAGTAATGAAATGGCAAAATGGTTAAGATTACAAGTTTTATATGAAAAACCAACGCAAGATAAGAACTCTGAAACTCAATTATATTTTGATAACCTTGATCAAGACAATAGTTTTACTTTTAATTCTGGAAATTATGAAGAACTTTATATTGTTTTTAATACGTGGTATATCGAAGACATTACATATGACTTTACATTTTCGAATTTTAGTTTTAAGTTAGATGGTCAAGAAGCGTATGGAACAAAACCTTATGATGCATACACATATAAAAATGATGAATATGTTCGCTATAATGGAAGTTGGTTCAAAGTTGAGCCGGTGAAATATGTTCTTGCTGGGGATTATTCATCAAACTACGCGACTGAAAGTGGCAATGTGACAGCGGTGAGTGAAAAAATCGTCTTTGCAAGCGTCTTTCAAACCGGTTGGACAGCAAATGATTGCTTGGGCAAGGGTTATGCATATGCTCAAATCAGCACCAATGTCAGTGGAATTGCAAGTGAAGAATATATGGGGTCGGATGAGTTGAGTTATTTGAATTCAAAAACATATACTGTCACCAATTTCAAAATGGCAAACGGCACAACATCCACTTCCGATGTTCCGACACAGGCAATAGTGTCAAATGAAAGTGAAATTCAAAGCGTGTTTGGCGACTTGTCAGCCGAGTTCTCCGACCTTGTTGCTGATATCTTGGGTGGTTATCTATTCTATTGGACACGCGATGTCGGCTCGAATCTAAACAATGCTCAAACCATTTCAGCGGGTGGCATAACTGGCACGCAAATGAAGATGCAAGAAATCTTGGGTGTTCGCGTGACCATCAATATCAACACCTTGGCGTGCAAATAAAAAGATTTTTATATATTTGTGATTTTTGTTTGACAATTTCGCTTCTTTAGTTTACAATGATATTGGTGATATATGCAAAACAAAAAATTTATGGGGCTTGACTATGGCAACTCAAGAATCGGAATTGCGTTTTCTGATAACACTGGCACAATCGCAACTGCTGACAGTGTGTATAAGTGCAAGGGCGACAGTGAAGATTTGAAATATCTTGTTCGTCTTGCAAAAGAAAATGAAATTTCTGCAATCGTTTTGGGCTTGCCACTTAATGCAGATGGCACTGAAAGTGAAATGTCTAGACGAGTTCAAAATTTTGGCTCATCACTTCAAGACCTTTCACACATTGATGTTTTTTATCAAGATGAGAGATATACTTCTTTTGAAGCGGAAGAGTATCTCAAAGAAGCAGGGTTGAAGTGGGAAGAAAGAAAAAAACTTCTTGACAAGGTTTCTGCTCAAATCATCTTGCAAAATTATCTTGATGAAAAGAAATAAAAGAAAAGGGGATTTATTATGGATAAAAACAAAATTAAAAAACTTGAAGAAATATCTGCACAAGTTGAAAAAGAAATGGCTGATTTTGATGTCTTGGATATCCTTTTGGACCCAGAAAATTCTGACCCAATCGTGTTGCAAGACGACCAAGGCAAAAAAATCACTTTTGAACAAGTTGCAGTTGTTCCTTATGACGGAAAAATTTATGTCGTTTTGAAGCCTGTTGACAAAATCCAAGGCGTGAAAGAAGACGAAGCCATCGTTTTCCTTTGCGATGAAACAACAAAGCCAACAACCTTAAGACCAGAAAGCGATCAAGAAATTGCTGTCAAAATTTTTGATGAGTATTATAATCTTGTTGAAGAAGCAAACAAGCAGATTGAAAACGAAGAAGCTTACAAAAAACAACAAGCTGAAAAGAAAAAGAAAGCAAAAAAATAAGTTTTTTTTGAATATTTGTGCGAGCAAAATCTCACGCAAATTTTTGCGTGAGTGCCACTTTTGTGGCGGGTGGACAAATCCTTTGTCCACTTTTTGCTCGCACTTTTTTATTTGCACTTTTGATGAATAAAAATCAAAATTTTATCAACAATATAATTAACAAGGAATTATTCCTTGAAAAATGGGAGGTAACTATGTTTGGTAAAAAGAAAGAGAAGGCGTGCAAAAACTGCTCCAACACTGAAGCAGGGAGAGAGGCTTCCACAAAATCCGCAAAGTCTTCAACAAGAAATTGTGAAGCAGGGAAGGAAGCATCAAGAAAATCGTCTTCAAGAAAATCTAAATAGTTCCCAAAAGGAAAAAGACCGTTATGGTCTTTTTTCATTGAAAAATTTTTTGAAATCATCTGGAAAATCAACTTCAAATTCAAAAGTTTTGCCAGTTAAATTATGCCTAAAAGAAATTTTTTTGAGATGAAGATATGCGTGAGAGAACTCATCTTCAATGCCATACACTTTGTCGCCGATGAGTGAGTGTGAAATTGAAGCAGAATGAAGGCGAATTTGGTGAGTTCGACCTTTGGTGATTTCTGCTTTCACAAGAGTATAGTTCTTCCAATTTTTGATGGGAACAAATCGAGTTTTGGCGTATTGACCAAAGATAGAAATGACGCGTTTTAGTATGTTAACACCATTTTCCATTCGTGTGAGTATGGGCTTTTCGACCACCACTTCTTCTTTCAAAACGCCGTTACAAATGGCATAATATTCCTTTTCCAAAATTTCAGTAAATTGTGGAGTGATGGCATCTTTTGAGATAAGCACAAGCCCTGAAGCATCTTTGTCAAGGCGATTAAACACTCGCAAAGTGAAATTTTCGTCATCAACATAATTCACCACACGACCAGCAAGATTGTCATCAAAATGCGATTTTGTCGGCATTGTGGCAAGAAGTGGTGGTTTGTTAACCAAAAGGTAGTTTTCGTCTTCAAAGACAACTTCAATTTCTTTTTCCACTTTTTTTATGCTGGTTGAAGGGCTTGGGTTTTTGTCAATTTCCAAGATATCGCCATTTTTAAGCACGGTTTTTGCGTTTGCTGTCACATAGTTCACTCTTATCGCGTCACTTTTATGGCGTAAATTTTTAAGATAATGTTCCGAAAATCCGTTTTTGCGTAAGAAAAGATAAACATTGACTTTTTCGACAATATTTTTCACTTCAATTTGAAAATAACGACTTTTTTCCATAACACTATTCTAGCACAAATCATCAGAAATTTCAAAATCTTGACAACTTTATATTTTTTGCTTGACAAATCTTTTTCAAATGATTATAATTTCAATGTAAAAACGATGATGAAAGAGTAGTAGGCGGGTGGCTGTTCTCACAGAGAGTCTTGGTTGCTGAAAAAAGACAGAATTGCTCCGTTGAATTCACTTTCTAGTTGCAATCTTGAAGAGAAATTGCGTAGGGATTGTCGCGTTGGCAGGCGTAAAATGTCAAAATTGAGGTGCTTTTCGGCACGAAATTAGGTGGTATCACGGCTTTGTCGTCCTAATAATATGGGACGGCATTTTTTGTTAAAAGGAGAAAAATGTGAAAGAAAAATTGGATTTGATTTTGAAAAATGGCTTGGACGAAATTGAAAAGGCAAATGACCTTAAAAGTTTGGATGATGCAAGAGTTAAGTTCCTTGGCAAACAAGGTGAACTCACTTCCATCCTTCGCAATATGAAAGAAATACCGCCAGAAGAGCGTAAGAGTGTTGGTATGCAAGCCAATGTTGTTCGAGAGAAATTGGAGAATGCCATATCTTCAAAGCAGGAGAAGTTGGAAGAAGAAAATCTCATAAGCGAAATGGAAAAGGAGAGGGTGGACATCACTTTGCCAAGCAAGGGAACAAAAAAAGGTTCACTTCATCCTTTGACTCGTTTTAATAATAAGTTTATGGAAATATGCGTGGAAATGGGCTTCACTGTCATTCAAGGCCCAGAAATCGACACCGATTATTATAACTTTGAAGCACTCAATGTTCCAAAAAATCACCCAGCGAGAGATATGCAAGACTCATTGTATATCACCGACAACATCGTGCTTCGAACACAAACTTCAAATATGCAAGTTCACGCAATGGAAACCTTGAAACCACCTTTCAAGATTGTTTGTCCGGGGAGAGTGTATCGTAACGATGATGACAGTTCTCACTCACCAATCTTTAACCAATTTGAAGCACTTGTTGTTGATGAAAATGTTGGACTGAAAGATTTGATGAAAATGATTGACACCATCTTGAAACGCTTGTTTGGTGAAGATGTGAAAATGCGTGTTCGTCCGTCATACTTTCCATTCACCGAGCCATCAATTGAAATTGATGCCACTTGTCAGATGTGCGGTGGAAAAGGTTGTTCGCTTTGCAAAGGTTCTGGTTTTTCTGAAGTGTTTGGTGCAGGAGTTGTCAACCCAAAAGTTTTGGAAATGTCTGGAATTGACAGCAAAAAATATTCTGGCTTTGCATTTGGCCCTGGAATTGACAGAAGTGTTATGGTTTTAAACAAAATTCCAAACATTAAATATCTTTTCAGAAATGATATGAGATTTTTGAAGCAAATGCGTTAATTTGTTGTGGTATGCAATGCATAACACACCATATATTGTGGTTTTGATAATAAAAGGAGAAAAAGATGAAAGTATCATATAACTGGCTTAAAGATTTTGTTGATATTGATATTCCTGTCAGCGAACTCTGCGAAAAACTTTCAACTTCTGGATTTGAAGTTGAAGAATATTCTTTCCAAAACGAGCATCTTCACGATGTTTATGTTGGGAAAATAACCAAAATCGAGAAACACAAAGAAGCCGACCGTCTTCAAGTTTGTCAAGTTGATGTTGGAGAGAAGTCTGTGCAGATAATCACTTCTGCCACCAATGTTTTTGAAGGCGCTGTTGTTCCAGTTGCTCTTGAAGGGGCTGACCTTGTCAATGGCGTCAAGATAAAGCCGACAAATTTTCGCGGTGTTAAGAGTGATGGTATGTTCTGCTCTGGCGAAGAACTTGGAATTGATGAAAATTATATTGAAGGTGGTGGAGTCAATGGCATTTTGATTTTGCCAAACGACACAAAGGTGGGAGCAAAAATTGATGACGCTCTTCTTCTTAATGATGTTGTTTTGGATATCAATGTGACACCAAACAGACCAGATTGTAACAGCGTGATTGGAATTGCTCGCGAAATCTGTGCGATATATAACAAACCTTTCAAAGATGTTGATTATTCATATAAAACCATTGGTGATGATGTCAAAAATTATATTTCAGTTGATGTCAAGACCAAAAAATGTCCAAGATATATGGCTTCATATGTCAAAGATTTGAAACTCACTCGTTCACCACTTTGGCTTCGTTCAAGGCTTTTTGCTGTTGGTATCAAGCCGATTAACACCATTGTTGATATCACAAACTATGTTCTTGTCGAACAAGGACAGCCAATGCACGCTTTTGACTATAAACATCTTGCTGGAAGTAAGATTGTTGTGCGTGATGCCAAAGAGAATGAAAAGATTGCAGTTTTGAATGGCAATACCTACACTCTTAATGCTGATGATATGGTGATTGCTGACAGCGTGAAGCCTGTGGTGATTGCTGGTATCATTGGTGGAGTTAATTCTTGCGTGGAAAAAGATACCACTGAAACTATTTTCGAGTGTGCTGTTTTTGACCTTAAAAGCGTCCGTTTGACCAGCCGTAAGATTGGGGTTATGACTGACTCATCTCTTCGATATTCAAAAGGGATTTATCTTTCAAGCCCTGTCAAGGCACTCAAAAGAGCACTCAATCTTGTGTCGACTTTGGGTTGCGGAAAGATTGTGGACGGAATTATTGACATTTGCAACCAAAAAGAAGTGGTGGAAAGAAAAATCACGGCTTCAATGTCAAAGATTGACAAAATTTTGGGTGTCGAGATTGACAGAAAAAGAGTTTTGCAAATTTTGAATGGGCTGGGAATTAAATCGACATTAAATGATGACATTCTCACTTGCCTTCTTCCATATTATCGTGAAGATATTGAAAACGAAAATGATTTGGCAGAAGAGTTGATTCGCATTTATGGTTATGAAGTTTATAACAATGTTGAAGGGGGAGCGTTTGAGCATTCTTCGGTGACCATTGGTGCATATGAACCAAGACTTGTGTTGGAGAACAAGATGAAAAATTCTCTTGTCGACTATGGTTTCTATGAAACTTTGAACTATTCGCTTTATTCGCCGACTGCCATCAGTAAACTTATGATTGACGATGAGCGAAAGAATATTATAAGGCTTGCCAATCCAATAAGCGATGATTTGTCAACTGTGAGAACGGTGATGGCTCACGCCTTGCTTTTGGATATTCATTACAATTTGTCTGTTGGCAACAAAAATTTGAAATTTTTTGAAACCGGCCGTGTTTATCTTCCAAAATCGTTGCCACTCAAAGAACTTCCGCTTGAAAATAACCGTCTTTCTATCGCTGTTTGTGAAAATGGCTATGATTTCTTTATGCTTAAAAATGTCATTGAAAATTTGCTTGTGAGTTTGCCAATTGAATATAAACTTGAAAGGTCGAAAGAACCATATCTTCACTCTGGTGTGAGCGCTGATATCATTGCAAGTGACGGCACAAAAATTGGCTGGTTTGGCAAAATTCATAAGAAGGTTTTAAAAAACTATGATATTCAAGATGATGTTTACTATGCTGAACTTGACACCGATTATCTCTCGAAATTGCCTGAAAAGAAATACGCCACAAAGGAACTTTCCAAATTTCCAACTGTGGAAAGAGATATTGCTGTTGTCGTTGATGAAAAGGTGACAAATGGAGAACTTATCTCTGCCATTAAATCTGCCTGCGGAAAACATTTCTCGGAAGTCGAACTTTTCGATGTCTATCGAAGTGAAGCGCTCGGTGCTGATAAGAAAAGTTTTGCATACAAAATTCGCTTGGTTAGCGAAGATAAAACCTTGACTGCCGATGAAATTAATGGTATTATTAAAAAAGTTTTGAAGAGTTTGGAATTTAGATTTGGAGCAAAATTAAGAGTGTAGGGGCGGACTTATTCTCGCACCCATCGCGGTGCGAGCGGATTTCGCTCCTGCGAAACCCGAAAAAATTTTGCTGGGTGCAAAATTTTTCATAAGTCCGCGTGTCCAAGCAACAAACAGAAGGAGAAAATATGATATTTCTTGACAATGCTGGAACAACCAAAATGTTTGAAGAATGTGTGAAAACATATTCTTTTTATGCGTGTCAAGAATATTTCAATCCGTCTGCTGTCACAAGAAAGAGCACACAGGTGTTTTCTGCTTTAAACGAAACCAGAAATTATATTTTGAAAAAATTGGGTGCTTGTGAAGGAACAATTATCTTCACTGGTGGTGCAACTGAAAGTAATAATCTTGCCATCAAAGGTTCAATGCGTGGTGGAGATAATGAATATGTTTTTTCTTCTGGTGAACATCCGTCTGTTTTGAATGTTGCCAAGAATTTGGCACAACAAGGGAAAAATGTGCATTTTGCGAAGCTTGGCAAAGATGGACGAGTGGACTTGGAAGATTTGAAGAGTAAACTCAATGAGAAGACAAGGCTTATAAGCATAATTTTTGTCAGCAATGAAACAGGTGCAGTGAATGACATAAAGAAAATATCGGCAATAAGAGATAAGTTTGCTCCACGCGCTCTTCTTCATATTGATGCTGTTCAAGCGTTTATGAAAATACCTTTTCAAGTGGAAGATTTGAAAATTGATATGCTAACTTTCAGTGCACACAAATTTCACGGACCAAAAGGGGTGGGTGGGCTTTATGTTCGCAAATTGTCCATCCTTAAAAATATTGTTGATGGTGGTGGTCAAGAGTATGGACTTCGTTCAGGCACGGAAAATGTGCCAGCCATTATGGCACTTAAAACCGCACTTGAAAAAATTGATGTGAAAAAGAATTTTGAAAATGTGACCAAACTAAAAGAAAAGTTTAACCAAACACTTCTTGAAGAAAGTGGAATTGAAGTTTTGGATTTCAAGGGGTCGCCATATATTGAAAGTTTAATATTCAAAGGTGTCAAAGGCGAAACAATCCTTCACGCACTTGAAGAGAATGGTGTTATTGTTGGGCTGGGCAGTGCTTGCTCATCAAAAAAACAGGGTAATCGTGTTTTGGAAGAGATTGGCATAAAAAAAGAAGATATTGTTTCGAGTTGTCGGGTGAGTTTCAATGCGTATATGACCGAAGAAGAAGTTGTGCGAGCAGGAGAAATCATCATTGAAGTGTATAATGATATCAAAAAGCGGGTGAGTTAGATGAAAAAAGTTTTACTTCTAAAATTTGGTGAACTTTTCCTTAAAGGAAAAAACAAGAAAGATTTTGAAAGATTGTTAATATCAAACATCAAGAAAAAACTTTCTTCTTTTTCATTTTCCTTTGAACAGGTGGTTGGGCGATATATAATCTCAAACTATGACGAAACTGAAGAAAATGCCATCATTCAAAACTTGACAACAGTTTTTGGTCTTATCGGTGTTTCCAAAGCAACAGAAATTGAAACTTCAAAGGAAAATATTTTTCAATTTGTTTCAACCATTGAAATTGAAGGTTCTTTCAGAGTTAACGCAAAACGAGCGGACAAAAATTTCCCAATGACATCTGTGGAGTTGGAAAGAGAACTTGGTGAAGTTGTTTTGGAAAATAATCCAAACGCCAAAGTTGATTTGAACAATCCAGAGCATTCGGTGAATGTCGAAGTTCGCTTTAACAATAAAACTTACATATATTATGAAACCATAAAATGTGCAGGCGGATTGCCACTTGGCTCGGGCGGGAGAGCACTCCTTCTTTTGTCAGGCGGAATTGACAGCCCGGTTGCCGGATACTTAATGGCAAAGCGTGGGCTTAAAATTGAGGCAGTGCACTTTCATTCTTATCCATACACAAGCGACAAAGCCAAAGACAAAGTGATAACACTTGCCAAGGAACTCACCAAGTTTTGTGATGAGATAAAACTTCACATTGTTTCTTTCACCAAAATTCAAGAACAAATACATATGAATTGCGACTCGGAATATATGATAACCATAATGCGCCGTATTATGATGCGTATTGCCGAAAAAATTTGTCAAGAGAACGAACTGGGAGCGATTATCACTGGCGAAAGTTTGGGACAAGTTGCAAGTCAAACAATGCAAAGCATCAATGTCACAAACAGCGTTGTTTCTCTTCCAGTTTTTCGACCACTCATTGCATTTGACAAAGAAGATATTGTGGAGATTTCTCAAAAAATTGGCACATTTGAAACTTCAATTTTGCCATATGAAGATTGTTGCACCGTCTTTTTGCCAAAATTTCCAGTCATCAAACCAACAATCAAAAGAGCAGAATATCAAGAGAAATTTTTGGATATTGAACTTTTGGTTAAGGAAGCATTGGCTTCAAAAGAGGAGATAATTCTTAAAAGAGATTGAGATTTTTTAAGAGATAAAAGCGATGACTTATTTTTGCTTTATATAATGTAAAGCGGTTTTATTTTGTTGCATAAAGGAAAATATTTATACTTTTCAAATTTATATTTTTTCATCTTTTCAAATTTTTATAAAAATTCCTTGAATAATTATGCATAAATCACTTGCATAATTATAAATTTTATTGTATAATAATGAAAACAGCGTAAATATTTATAAATTTATATTTATGCAAAAATCGCCACAACGCCCAAATCTTGCGGTGTTTAGGCTTTAAGGAGTTTGGATATGGCAAGGAGCACAAGACAATCAAAAATTCTTGAACTTATCTCAATCAAGGAAATCGAAACACAAGATGAACTTGCAAAAGAACTTAAAAATGCCAATTTTGAAATCACTCAAGCAACCATTTCGCGTGATATCAAAGAGTTGGGTCTTACCAAGATTTTGTCTTCTTCTGGAAAATATAAATATGCCATTTTGGGAAATGAACAGCAACAAATTTCCAATCGTTACATAACAATTTTCAAAGAGTCTGTCATTTCAGTGAAAAACGCCTTGAACCTTGCTGTCATCAAGACCATTAAAGGAATGGGTGGAAGTGTGGCGTCTTTTGTTGACAAACTCAATCTCATTGAACTTATGGGAACAACATATGGCGATGACACCGTCTTGTTGGTTTTTCCGTCCACAGCTTTGTCAAGCGAAGCGGTGGCAACATTGTCAAACATTTTGTCATAAGGAGGGAAAATGCTTTCTTCTCTTTCTATTTCAAATCTTGCTCTCATCAAAAAAAGTGAGATAAATTTCAAAAAAGGCTTCAATGTGATTTTGGGTCAGTCAGGTGCTGGAAAAAGTATTTTGATTGATGCCTTGAGTTTTGTTTTGGGGGCAAAACAAGACCGAACACTTATTCGCACCAAGGAAAATATGATGCGGGTGGAGGCTGTTTTTGAAAACTTATCTTTGGAAACAAAAAAAATTTTGAAAGAGCAAGACATTGATTTCGAAGATGAACTCATCATATCTCGCACGCTAAACACTGACGGAAAATCGACAATACGCGTCAATGGTGTTTTGGTGGTTTTGAAAACCTTGAAGGAAATAACTTCAAATTTGATGGATTTTTGTGGTCAGCACGACAATGTCGGACTTGTCAATGAAAATAATCATCTCTCAATTTTGGACAAGTTTATTGGCAAAGATGCCTTTTCAATTTTGGAAAAGATAAACATTGAATGCGACAAGTTGAGTGAGATTAATGGAAAAATTAAGTCGCTTGGCGGTGATGATGCTGAAAGAAATCGTCTGAAAGAAATTTTGGAATTTCAAATCAGAGAAATCGAAAGTGCTAATCTTGTTGTTGGGGAAGAAGAAGAGCTCAAAGAGCGTTTCAAATTTATTTCTTCAAGTGAGAATATTTGTGAAAAGGTGGGAAGTGCTGTCAATAAACTTGATGACGGCGTGGAAGCAGTGACAACGCAACTTTTTGAAGCAAAAAATCTTCTCTCTTCTTTTGCTGATTTTCAAGATATTGCCGATTGTCAGGAACGATTGAACTCTTGCTATTATGAAATTAAAGATGTCGCTGAAATTTTGGATAATATTGTCAAAAACACCGATTTTGATGAAAACGAACTTGAACGAATTGACAAGCGTCTTGATGAAATCAAAGGTTTGAAAAGAAAATATGGTAATTCTGTCGAAGAAGTTTTGAAATTTCTTGACGAAACAAAGGAAAAGTTGAGCAATCTTGAAAACAGCGAATTTTTGCTGACAAAACTCACGAATGAAAAAAACGCCATTCTCAAAACTTTGGAAGAGATGTGCAGACAACTCTCGTCTTTGCGTCAAGAAAAAGCCAAAATTTTGGAAGAAAAAGTTAAAAATGAACTTTGCGATCTTCAAATGAAAGGCACAAATTTTAAAGTTAATTTTGAAAAAGGCGAGATTGGAAGAAAAGGTTTTGATGTTGTCAAATTTGTCTTTTCTGCCAATGTCGGTCAAGATATGAAAGACTTGTCAAAAACCGCTTCGGGCGGAGAATTATCAAGGTTGCTCCTTGCATTCAAATCAATTATGCTTGACAAGGAAAATGTTGCCACGGTTGTCTTTGATGAAATTGACTCTGGTATCAGTGGACAGACTGCTGGCAAAGTGGCTCAAAAGTTGGAGAAAATAAGCGACTTTGTCCAAGTGATTTGCATAACTCACACACCGGTTGTGGCAAGCAAAGGGGATGAGTTTATTTTGGTTTCCAAAATGACTGAAAATGGCGAAACAATATCTCAATCTGAAATTATTGACGGCGATGATGTCGTTTTGGAGATTGCCAGACTTATTGATGGTGGCGAAGTGGTGTCCGACACCGCAATTGAACATTCCAAACAGTTGTTGAAAAGATAGGCGAAGAAGTAAAATTTTAAAACGCGTGTTTTAAAATTTTGAAGCACTTTAAAGTGCTTCCGCGTGCGTGATATACACGCACGCAACTTCTTCGCCACTTTTATATAAAAAATGCTTAAAAACCCAAAAAATATAAGAAAATAATTAGTGAAAAAATAGATATTAATATAAATATTAATAAAATAAAAATAAATTAAAAAATTATTAAAATAATTTGACATTTTTTTGCAAAAATAGTTAAAATAATAACAAGATGAGATTAGGGAAAAATTTATCAAAAAAATTTCTGATATCTTTAATGTGCGTTTTGTTCACGGCAGTTTTTTCTTTGTGCGGTGCAAATTTAATTAATGCATACAGTTTGGACACAAATCCAAGTTACACGGTTGAAGATGAAAATCAAACCGAGAGTGGTGACAGTGAGAGTGGTGAAACATCAAGTGAAGGCTCTGACGATATGACATCAACCGCCACGCCAAGCGGGAAATGGTCAAGTAATGCAAAAAAGCCTGATGTAGGTAAAGGCACACAAGATAGTCCGTATATTGTGACAAAGCCAGAAGAGTTGGCATATATCATTAAAGACCCAGATGGCGTCTTTTTGGTTAATGCCGATCTTGATATGTCTGCACACTATTGGGATCTTTCAAAAGATACAACTTTCACTGGCTGTTTGATTGGGAATGGCACTATCGAAGCAGACGGAAATGTGGCAGGAATCAGAGGAATCAATTTAGAGGAATGGGGTTATCTTTTTGAACATATTTCAGATGCAAAAATATATGACATCGTGTTTGAAGCACCAATAGTTAAAAATGATGAGAAAAGAGGTGGCTTTATTTGCACAGCAAAAGCATCAGAAATCAAAAATTGTGCTTTTGTTGCACCAGACGGAGTTGCTTCAGCAGCGAATGCTGGCATTTTGGTTACAAGTTATGGTGGGGTCACAATTGAAGGTTGTGTTAATATGGTTAATCTAGAACCAACCGATGACAATGGGCAAGGCGGAATTGTCGGTGAAGTTACAATTGGTGATAGTTCTATTGTAGCTGCTGCTGATTTTTATACAAAAGTTATTGATTGTGTCAATTATGGCTCAATAAATGGAAATGGACACGTTGGCGGGATTGTTGGTGAAACATCAGTAGAATCTGGTTTAGTTCTTGTTAGGAATTCTGATTTAGAGATTACTAGGTGCGTTAACTATGGACAATTAGGGACAAACAACACAAGTAAATATGTTGGTGGAATCATAGGTTATGTTGTTCGTAGAGGAATTGGATTAAACAGTAATGATGACAAAATAATAAGCTGTGTAAGTGCCAATTCAAATTATACTCAAAATAATATAAATAATGGTCAAGTTGGTTGTTATGCTGGAAATGTAGAAACATTTTCATCTTTAACAATTTCTGATTGTATTCGAACAAACTACAAAAATCTTCCTTTGTATAACGGGAATGCTGAAACAAGTGGATTAATAGTAGCATCTTCAAACAGTATTTTATCAAAAACCAACATAACAAGTAGTTTGGGAGACATAAATTGGGGTGACAAATATGGTTCCAATTTAGATAAGAATTGGACAACAATGTCGATTTGTTCAACTTATAATAATTTTGATGGCGATGATATGATAACATTGTCATATTTTGTTGCATCCATTGATATTGGGCTTATGAATGAAGTGAATGAGAATGGTTCAACTGACTATAAATTTGAATATTATAATGATGGTTACTATGTTAGTGTCAAAACCAGTGATAACTCATATAGTGATGTGAAAGGCAATGATGCAAATAAATTAAACACATATCATTTTACGAAAGACCCATTTGCCAATGAGTTATTTAAAGTGTCAAGTAATAACAGCGGAAAATATACATATTTAGGTATTTATAATGGTGAAGAAGAAACTGCTGATCGGATTACTGATAGTAATGGTTTAAATGTTTCCACTTGTTACAATAATAATGCAACATATGTTGCTAAATGTGGATTAGCAAAAAAAGACTATGTTTTTAAAAATGCTTATATGGATGATTTTATATTAGATGGAAATGATTGGGAATATGGTAATGCGGGTGGCTATATTTTAAATTGTCAAGTTGACGGTGCAACTTACAGTGTAAATTCCGAGTCAGGAGAATTAAAAATTGAAAATGTGTCAGCAAATTCGAAAATTGTTCTGACGATTAAAATGAATGAAAATTATGAACTTTTTGGAGTGTTTAGAGAAGATAATATAGTCGGAAACAAAATAGACGGAAACAAAATTGTTGATGTTTTATATGAAGGAAGTGGAGTCTTTAATCATAGTAGTATTAATAGTGATGCGACAATGACTTACACAATTGATTTTAGCTACTTTAATACAACACCTTTTAATGAAAATAAATTTATTCTTTTGTTCTCGCGTTATCAATATAAAATCACCACCAATTTGACAACAATTGTGGATGGAGTGGATGGAGAAAATAATACAACAAAGTTTGTAACTTATGGCTATGAAAGTAGGCAGTATGCAAGAACCAGTAACAATGGAAATCTAGATTTGTGGGAAAATATTGAAGGAGAAAAGAAGAAAGTATCAATACCAGAAGTCAGTTTAATTCCTGATAGCGACACGCAAGCCGACTTCTTTGAAGTTTATTATTCATATTTTGTGTGTGATATTAAGACTGACGGGGTATCACTTTTGAACAAAGGGAAAGATAATGAAGCTTCTTTCTATTGGGGTGGTGGAACTAATTTCCCTATGGATGGTCAAAATTATGTGGATATTACTTTTTCTAATGCACCAGTGGGTATAAGTGGAAATCAAATTTTCTATTATACTCTAGACAAGAATACAAAAGTTACAGATTTTTCATTGAACCTTGAAAAACTATTTAATGACAATTATAAATATGATTGTGAAATCAATGTTACCATCAAAAAATTTCCAATCAGTGTTGATAAAGAATATCTAAAGAGTGTAGATCCGGGCTATGAAAATCCTGACAACAAAGATGACAGTTTTGGTGGCAAAATTATGACTTACACCTTTAAAATCGTTGATATATACGATGCTTCTGTGAAGACTTCTAATTGTTATACGAAAGATGATTTGGGCGGAGAAACAATTATAGCAGTCAAAAGTGATAATGTAACTGATAATGAAGAGATTTCAATGTTTTATGCCTATATTGATGAAACTAACAAAACAATCGTCATTCGAGTGTTCTTGCCAAATAAGTTTGAATATGGCGATTCGGTTGATGATAGTAAGCGATGCGAGAATGAGTATGAGATAAATTCAAGTCTTGACGATTATGTTGAAAAAAAATTGACAGATATTGTGAACATAACCAAAACTCCTCAAAAGGGTTATTATGCAAATGGAGATTCATCAGATCAGTTTGTTTTTGCAAAAAGTGACGAAATTGATGAAAGTATAAGTGTTGACTCAATTAATAGCAAAATTGAAGATAGCAAGACAGATTCAACTCCACTTATTTATCTTATAAATGGTGGAACTAAATCTGATGAAAATTCGATAATAATATATGGAACAGAAAAAACCGCCTATCTTCTTTCCTATTACTCATTGAAAACAATTAAGTTGGAATTTACGACTGACGGTGGTGTCGGTTTGGTTGGTTCAATCAATATTAATGGAGAGAATTATAATAATAATGTCAATAATGGTGATGAAAGCACAGGCAATAAAACCTTTATTGTTAAGTCGTATTCTCATATCAGTTTTGATTTTTTGGGTTACGCATATGTTGAAAATAGTAATGGTAGTAATGAAACCCAGATTTCCTTTCACAAATTGGGAAGTGTAAGTTATAAAATCACAGTTTCAAGCAATGACACAGATTCAAGCAATGTCACAGTTTTAACTGATGACACAGATTCAAACAAGGACCCAGTTTTAACTTATAGAGAAAAATTTGATTTCCAACTTATTAACGACATTGCATCAAATGAGCAAGAAATAACTCTTACTTTTACGGCTAATTATATGGAAATAGGAAATTATACTGTTTGTGTGCCTGAATTCAAAAATGGTTATTATGAAATCAAGAGTGAAGAAAATTTATATTGGCTGGCAATGCAATTGATGCAAACAAAAACTGATGGCGGTGAAGGATATAATATTAAAAATATGAGATTCAAACAAACCTGTGACATATATCTAACAAAAGAATTTGTCCCTATTGGCACAAAACTAATTCCTTTTGATGGGATTTATGACGGACAATATTATTCAATATACGATTTGAGTATTTCCGCTGAAAATTTGGAAAATATCGGTCTTTTTGGCTGTGTTAACGGCGCGACCATAAAAAATCTCAACTTGGTCAGTGGTTCAGTGTCGGGGTTCAGCAAGGTTGGCGGTGTTGTTGGGAACGCAGTTAATTCCACTTTTAAAAATGTGAATAATTATAGTTGCAGTGTGAATTACAATAAAAATGGATTCACAGAAAATCACATTTTTGTCATTTGTGAAGAAGGCGGTGAAAACAATGGAGATGGTGAAGACACACAACAAACAACGACCACTCAACCAACCGTAGTAATTAAGCCTGTAAGTAGTGGTGATGCAAGTAGTGGTGATGTTGGATATAACAAGGAATTATTGTTGAGATATAACTTGGACGCATACAATAATAATTTGACATACAAATTCGAAGTGTCTAGTGGAGTGCCTGGTAATGATTTCACAAATAATTCAAATTCAAGTGATAGTGGTATCCATATTGCTTATTCGACAAAAAATTTGCCATACTATATTGCTGGATTTGCAGGTTATATTGAAGGCGGAAATGTGACTGTCTCAAGTTCGCGTTCAGAAATTATTGGAAAAGAATATTTGCCTGAAACACAAAATGAAACTGGCGATGAAACTGGCGATGAAACTGGCGATTTGGAAACTGACCAAACACTTGATGAGTCAGCGAGAATGATTGCTGGTTTTGTGGGGTTTGTTGAAAATGCGTCAATCAGTTATTGCTACACCACAAGTTACACATTCAATGGCGGAAGCAATGAAACAACATTAACTTGTTGTCATTCTTCATCAGCTGACAATGTGTTTGACCCTTCAAGTTGCGATGATTGCAATGAAAAATTTAATTGGTAATTGTTCAAAAATGAGAGTGCAAGCGTTTGCTTGCATTTTTCATTATTTATATAAATCAAGACATATTTTCAAAAATTTTGAATAAAATGAAGTATGTTAGAATTTATCGTTGACAATTTTCCTGTTTTTTTGGCTGTCATTTTGGTGGCAATGACACCAACTTTGGAAAGCAAGATTGCTCTTCCATTGGGGCTTTCATATGCTGTTTGGGGAGATGCAACACTGTCACCATTTCTCTCTTTTCTTTGTGCTTATTTTGGCAGTATGTTGCCGTGCATCTTGGTGCTTCTTGTGGTTCGCAAAATAAAGAAAAAAACAAGCGGTTTTGTGCAAGACAAATTTTTGTCACGCGTCAAGGAAAAATATCATAAAAAATTGGCAATATTGGGCGGAAAGAGTGGAAATTTCTATAAACTTTCACTTCTGGCATTTTTTGTTGCTGTGCCATTGCCTCTTACGGGTGTTTACACAGGCAGTTTGCTTGCAGGGTTAAGCAATCTCAAAATTTGGCAATCCTTTGTTGCTATCGCGATTGGCGAATTGATATCTTGTCTTGTTGTTTTCCTTCTTTGCACGATATTTGAAAATTCTGTCGGTTATATTTTGCTGTTTTCGCTCGTGCTTGTTGTTTTGTTCCTTCTCTTTGATTTGGTTTTCACATTAATAAAAAAGCGACATAATAAAAAAGTGCTGGAAATACACGAAGATGATGTTTGCAATTTCGATTTTGAAAAGTGATAAAAAAAGAAAAGAGATTAGATGATTACAATGAATTAAAAATCTCTTTTCCTATATAGGTCAACAAGTTCTGTTGACTTGTTTTTATTTTATGCAAACTGCAGAAGATTATGCGAAAATCTCTTTTATTTTGCAAATTTTTTGTAAGTAAATTTTGTGATGTGGAAGTTGAATGGCAGAATAAGGAAAATTGCCCAAATTGGAACAAGGAGTGAAGTGAGATAGTTTTGCATTGTTTCCGCTTGCATTCCACAGCAAACATTGATGACAAAAACGACAACTGTTGCCAAAATGAAGACCGCCCAACAGGTGACAGCGTTATATCGAATTGATGCTTTGCGACTTGCCATCACTTTGAACTTGATTCCGCAGAAAACAAGATAAACCGCAAAAAGGGCAGGGATTGTGTAGTATAAGAAATTCGATGACGGCATAAGCAAGTTTGTGGCACTAACTATTCCAAAAATAACTGCCGAACCAATGCCAGCGAAAAGCAACAAAATTGCAGAAACGATAAGATTGAGAAGGTTTGTGTTGTGGGCTCTCTCGACTGAAGATTTTTTGTATTCCTTAAACTCAATGCCATAGTTTTTGTAATATTCCTTGAGGGAGTTATAGTCAGCAAAAGTGGCGTTTCGTGACACTTCTTTGATGATTTCGGTTTCAACCGGTTCTTCTTGCTTCAAAATTTCCTTTTCTTTCTTTTTTTCTTGGATTTTGCTCATCATATCAGTGTAGGTCGGTTCCAAGTTTGCATCACGAATAGGCGCTGGGAGATTGTCGTCCGAAACATTGATATCAAGATTTGGCGGGGTGATTCGTTTTTGATATGGAATATTATCTTCGTCAAATTTTGGCGAAGTAATCAAAACGGCATCATCTTTCACCGGCTCGACCTTTTCGGTGATAATTTCCTTTTTCTCTTCTTCTTTTGGCTCATCACGCTTGAAAAGATTGGCGTATGCATTTTTGTCAAAATTGTTTTGTTTTGTTTGCAAAATTGATTGCTTCAAACTTTCAATTTTTGACTTGAAATCTTCTTCCGACTCTTTTTCTTCATATTCCATCGGCATTCCGATTTGATTGTCGGAGAAACTTTTTCGATTGCGATACTTCTTCAGTTCGCTTGATGTGTCATATATTTTTTTGTTTTGCTCAATCTGCGATTGCGTCAAAGTTTCTTTCTTTGGGAGCAAAGTTTCATCTTCCGACAGAAAAACAGCATCGTCCTTAACTTCTTTTGGTGGCTCGAAGGAGAAAAAATCAATTTGATTTTCAGCAATATCTTCCTTTTCTACCTTCTCTTCTTTGATAGGTGCTGTTTCACTTTTTGGCGTGTCAAAATCAAACAAGTTTTTTTGTTCAAGGAAAACTGGCTTGTCTTCTTTTTCTTCGATTTCCACTTCATTGTTTTCGTCAGAAGTGAAGGTGACATTTTCAAATTCTTTTGCCAGCATTTTCAAACTTTCCTTGCCAGCGTCAGTGAGAGCATAATAATGACGCTTGCCACCAAATTCGCTTTCACCCCAAAAGGAAGAAGACACAAGCCCTTTCTTTTCAAGGCGAGTCAAGCAAGAATACAAAGTTGGCTTTTTGAGTATGTAACCACCATTTGTTTTTTTGGAGATATATTCAATAATTTCCAAACCATATTTTGAACTTTCTTGCAAGGAGTCAAGAATGAGATATTGCACTTGACCATTTGAATTAAACGCCATAAAACTCCTCCTACTCTCTTATAAATAAATTATAAAACTAAAAATAATAAATGTCAAACAAATTTCACAGTATTATGCAAAAAACTTTTGATTGCATAACACAACAACATATTGTGTGGTATGCATATTTTAAAACAATATATTGTGACCAACAGTGGAAAGTGAAAAATATCTAAAAATGCCAAAATTCATTTGACATTTGATTTTTTAAGTGATATTATGAAATTGTGAAAATCAAAATTGTGAAAGAAAAACGAAAGACTCTTCTTCTCAAAATTGTTTCAACAAATGAAATTTTGGTGAAAGCACCACAAAAACTTGGTGACGACAAAATTCAAAACTTTATTTCGTCCAAGGAAAAATGGGTGAAAAACAAAGTCAAGAAAATGGAAGAGCTGAAGGAATTTGCCAATAATTTTGACTTTTCAAAATACATATATAAATTTGGGAAGCCAATTCTTAAGACTGAAAATTTGAGTATTGACTTCAACAAGTTTACTTCAACAAAGAAGAACAAAATCATCAAACAGCAATATCTTTCAATGTTTGATTTGTTGAAAGAAAAAACACAAGAATTTGGCAAAAAGTTTGGCATAACATTCAAAGATGTTCGCTCTTGCACGTCTACTTGCAAATGGGGAAGTTGCACCAGTAATGCTGAAATTCGCTTAAATTACAAACTTATCATTTTGCCGGAAGAGATTATCGATTATGTCATTATTCACGAACTTTGCCACACAAAACATATGAATCACAAACCGCAATTTTGGAAAGAAGTGGAAAAATATTGTCCAAATCATAAACTTTTGCAACAAAAAATCAAAGCCTATTCTTTTGTTTTGAAAAAATGTTCTGACAGCGGGTGATGATTTATTTTATTACACTCGCGATTTAGGCAATAATCTCAACAACATCAAGACATACACAACAAGTGGCAATCTTGTTTATCAGCGTCCGCCATCCACTCTTGGAATGAGATTGTCAATCGAAGTTAGTGAATTTGTTTGTGTTGAATAAAAAAAATGGTTTGATTTTAACTTTGTGTTAATTTTAAACCATTTTTTTACTTTGTCTAACTGCAAATTTTATTGCGAAATATTGTCAATTATTTGATTTTTTGTCATCATAATGGTATATATCCGCCATCCACATTAATCATTTGACCGGTGATGAAATTTCCGCTGTCACTTGAAAGGAAGAATACCGCTTCCGCCACATCTTCCACACTGCCAAGGCGTTGAAGTGGGGTCATACTTTCAATATCTTCTTTCTCGGCAGGAGAAAGGTTATTGTTCATTTTTGTGTCAATAAAACCGGGACAGACGGCATTGACAGTAAACTCAAAATTTCCAAGTTCGTTTGCCAAGGATTTTGTGAAGGCGTTAAGTCCGCCTTTTGTGGCACTATACACACTTTCGCACGCACAGCCATAGTTTGCAACAAAAGAACTCATAAGGACAATTTTTCCACCTTTATCCATTCTCTTTTTGACAAATTCGCGTGTGCAGGTGATTGTGCCTTTCAAATTGACATCAACAAGGTCATCAATTTCTTCATTTTTGACATCGATAATGAGTTTTCGCTTTTGGCTTATGCCAGCGTTTGCGACAAGAACTTCCACACTTTCAAAATCTTTGAATATTTTTTCAAACACACTCTCCACTTGTGAGAAGTCTGCAATGTCCATTTTATAGTTTCTTATTTCCACGCCATATTTTTCTTTTAATTCATCATCATATTGAACATTATGAGCGTTTGAGCAAAGTGCAAGGTTATATTTCTCGCTGGCAAATTTTTCGGCGATTCCTTTTCCAATATCTCCAGATGCACCGGTTATTATAACTGTTTTTCTCACCATATTTTTCTCCTTTAATCTTCATAATTTTACCACTTCTAAATCTTTTAGGCAAGTTAAAACAACAGATTTTTCAAAACATTTGACAGATGTTTATTTTTGTGTTATTCTTAATAAGAATATTTTATTCTAATATACCTAGGGGGCTAAAATGGAACAATTATCAACCGAATTTGATGTCAGAAAACAAAAGATTGAAGAACTTTTGAAAATGGGGGAAATTCCATATAAAGAAAAGTTTGAAAGAACTTGCACAATTGAAGAAGCACGCTCAAAACTTGGTGAAAAAGTCAAGATTGCCGGGCGTATGGTTTTTCGTCGCGTTATGGGAAAATTCGGTTTTTGCCAAATTCGCGATGTTTTTTCGCATATTCAAATTTCTGTTGGCAGAAATGAACTTTCTGAAGAAGACTATAATTTTTATAAAAAAATGATTGACCTTGGTGATTTTATTGGCGTTGAAGGTGAAGTTTATCAAACCCAAACCGGGGAAGTGACTGTGAAAGCAGAAAAGGTGACTCTTCTTTCCAAAACCCTTCGTCCACTTCCAGAAAAATTCCACGGCGTGCAAGACACGGAAATCAAATATCGCCAACGCTATCTTGACCTTATCACAAATGAAGACAGCCGAAAAATCTTTTTGACGAGAAGTAAGATGGTTTCTTTCATTCGCCGATATCTTGAAGATAATGGTTTCATTGAAGTGGAAACACCAATTCTTCAAACAAGTATTTCAGGTGCAAGTGCAAAACCATTTTTCACTCATCATAACGCTCTTGACATTGAGTGTAATCTTCGCATTGCCACAGAGTGCTATTTGAAACAATGCATTGGTGCTGGAATTGACAGAGTTTTTGAACTGGGCAAGGATTTCCGTAATGAAGGTATGGACCCATCGCATCTTCAAGAATTCACACAAGTTGAATGGTATGCATCATATTGGAATTTTGAAGACAATCTCAAATTTTTCAAAGATTTTGTGGTGAAAATGCTTAAAAGTTGTTTGGGCACAACAAAAATTAATTATCAAGGCAAAGAAGTGGAATTTGATTCAGATTGGGAGAGAATTGACTATGTTGCCAAAATGCGTGAAATTTTGGGTTGTGATTTTCTTTCAATTGATGATGTTGACGAATTGAAGAAAATTGTTGTTGACAAAAAACTTTTCTCACTCGCTGAACTTGAAGAATGCAAAACCGTGAGAACTTTGGTGGACTATATTTACAAAAGAAAAATTCGCGCTGATATTGTGAATCCAACAATTTTATATAACTATCCAGCAGTTTTGATTCCACTCGCAAGACGCAATGACAAGGACGACAGGATTATTGATGTCTTCCAAATTGTTGCTGGTGGAGCAGAACTTGTGAAGGCATATTCCGAACTTGTGAATCCAATAACTCAAAGAAAAACCCTTGAAGACCAACTCAAAGAAAAGGCTCAAGGTGATGAAGAAACAATGGATGTCGATGAAGATTTCCTTCTTGCAATGGAACACGGTATGCCACCAATCTCTGGGCTCGGCTTTGGTATTGACAGATTTTTGATGTTTATTTTTGACACTGACAATATTCGTGACACCGTTCTTTTCCCATTGATGAAATAGAGGGATATTATGAATAAAAAATCGGAAATTATCGTTCGGGAATTGGAAAAATTTTTCCCAAGTGCCAAGTCGGAACTTAATTTTCACACGCCGTTTGAAACTTTGGTTGCTGTCATTTTGTCCGCTCAATGCACAGACAAGCGGGTGAACGAAGTGACAAGTGTGATGTTTCAAAAATACAACAAGCCGGAAGATTTTGCAAATATGCCGATTGAACAACTGGAAAATTTGATACATTCTTGCGGATTTTATCACAACAAGGCTTTGGCGATTAAAAAAGCCAGCAAAGATATTTTGGAGAGATTTAACGGCGAAGTGCCGTCAAAATTTGAAGACTTGTTGACATTGTCCGGTGTTGGAGTGAAGACGGCAAATGTTGTGATGATTGAAGCTTTTGGCGGTGATGCCATTCCAGTTGACACGCACGTTCTTCGTGTTTCCAATCGTTTGGGATTGGTCAAAACGCAAAATCCAGAACTTTGTGAGAAAAAATTGGAAAAAATTTTTCCAAAAAAATTTTGGTCACAATTACATAAAAGAATGGTTTTATTTGGAAGATATAAGTGTAAGGCTCAAAAACCCGAGTGTGAAAATTGTCCATTTTTGGATTTTTGTTTGGAGAAAAAAGAAAAGTATCGTAAGGGTGCGAGAAAATAAATTTTTGCGAGCAAAAATTTGAAAACGAAGTTTTCAGCACGCACAAAAAAGAGTGTTTTTTGGTTAAAGTTTATAAGGTGTGCGTGCGTTTTCTCGCACAACCGAGCAAAATATAAAAAGGAGAGATATGTTTTTAGATAGAGTCAAAATTTCCATAAAAGCAGGAAACGGCGGGAAAGGAGCCGTGTCTTTTTTGCGTAATGCACAAACGGCAAATGGCGGACCAGATGGTGGTGACGGCGGGAAAGGTGGCGACATCATTTTCAAAGCGACAGACGAACTTAACACATTGTATTCTTTCCGCTTCAAGAAAAAATTTGTGGCAGAGAATGGCAGTGATGGTTCAAGCAAAAATCAAACAGGAAAAAGTGGAAAAAATGAAATCATATTGGTTCCAACTGGCACTGTTTTGATAAATCCAGAGAACGACAAAATCATCGCAGATTTGAGTGAAAATGGCAAAGAATTCAGAGCGCTCAAAGGTGGAGCGGGTGGACACGGCAACAACTATTTCAAATCTTCCATCAAGCAAGCACCATCCTTTTCACAAACAGGCGAAACAGTGAAAGGAAAAGAAGTTATATTGGAACTCAAAACGATTGCTGATGTTGGACTTATTGGTTTTCCAAATGTTGGCAAAAGCACACTTCTTTCAGTGATATCAAACGCCAATCCAAAAATTGCAAACTATCCATTCACAACCATATATCCAAATTTGGGTGTTGTGGAAGTTTTGGGAGAAACATATGTGGTTGCCGACATCCCGGGGCTTATCGAAGGAGCAAGTGAAGGACTTGGGCTTGGGCACTATTTTCTCAAACACGTGGAACGAGTGCGACTTCTTGTTCATCTCATCGATATTTCCGAAAGTGAAGGGCGTGATTTTCTCAATGATTACATTGTCATTAATGATGAACTCAAAAAATATCGCGAAACTTTGAAAGATGTCAAACAAATTGCTGTTTTTTCAAAGTGTGATTTAATTGATGATGAAGAATTGAAAGAAAAACTCGAAAAATTTGAAGAAAAATTTAAAATAAAGGACTATATTTTGCTTTCATCGATTTCATATCGCGGTGTTGAGGAGTTGAAGAAAAAAATTCTTGAGAATTTGAAAAAAATACCAAAAAAGCCACCACTTGAAGTGGAAGATTTCGATTTTGACAAAAAGGATGTTCAAAACATTGAAATCAGAAGAACAGACGATGGCAGTTTTGAAGTTTCTGGTGGAAGAATTGAGAACTTGGCACGCGGAGTAATCATTTCTGACCCAAGGTCTTTTGCATATTTTCAAACAAGATTGAAAGAGATGGGCGTCATTGATATGCTTCTTGAAAAGGGTATGAAAGACGGCGACACTGTGATAATCAAAGATATAACTTTTGAATACACAGAATGAAAAATCATAAAAAATTCTTGAAAATTTCAAAAAAAACTGCAAAAAAGGAGAAAAAAATGATAACAACCAAACAAAGAGCATATTTGCGTGGGCTTGGCAATGCACTTGACCCAGTTATGCAAATTGGAAAAGATGGACTTAATGAAAATGTGATAACTTCCGCTCAACTACTTTTGCAAGCACGCGAACTTGTCAAAGTCAAGGTGCTCAAAAATTGTGAAATGCCGGCAAAAGAGATTGCAGAAAATTTATCGACAATGTTGGGTGCTGATATTGTGCAGGTGATTGGCACGATAATCATTTTATATAAAAAGTCGACAAAGAAGAATTTTAAACATATCGAATTGCCACTTTGATTATAAAACTTCTTTGTTTTCTTTGATATTAAAAGTGGTGTTGAATTGCGAGATAACGGCAAAAAGCACCAAAATTGTGGCAACAATGGCGTAATAGATTGTCGTTCTCACAAAAATTGCAGAAAAGGCGAGCAAAAAGGCAGAAAAGAGATAACCTTTTGCTCTTTTTTTGTTGAAGGAAAAACTGACAAAATCTTTGAAAGTCAATTTTTTATTAACCTTAAATTTTTCTTTGATTGTTGGAAAAATGTTGTAATATTTATATAATCTCTCATATGTTTCAAATCTATCAAAAACAAGAAATTCAATTTCAAAATGGCTGGCAAAAGCTTTGGCTTCGTTATCGTATGAGTGACAAAGAATAACCACTTTTTCTGCCTTTCCTTTGACAATTTTGTATATTTCAACCAAATTGGATATTGAGAGAATTTCATAGTCGATTTTTGGAAAAAGTATGGTTTTTGTGCCATTTTCGTGTGAAATAACAAGAAATTTGCTGTTTTTTTCGATATTTTTGTGTTTTGACGATGCCAAATCATAAAAAAAATCCATCCTTTTTTTGTCGCACGCTAAACTCAAAAACATATTTTCAGCATCTTCCTTTTCTTTGAGTTTCAAGCCGTTTTTAATTTTCTTTTTTCTTTTCAAAAGAAGAAAAATAAGATATAAAACAGTGCTCACAATCATACTTATAAGAACTGCGAGCCAGAGTTTTCTCAAAAAATATCTTATCCAAACGAAAGAAATCAAAAAGATTAAGAAAAATTTTAAAATTTCTTGAAAGACAAAATTTATTTTTCTCATATCTTAATTTTTGACAAGATTTTTGGTTTTAGTCATATATTTTTCACCTTTTTCTTGACAAAACGGAAAAATGTTGCTAAAATTTTAATATGATAAGTGTTGACGAACTCATAAAAATTTTGGAAGATAATAAGTTGAAAAATATATCTGTCTATAACTATGACAGTTTGGCAGATAAAAAGTATATCATTATCGCATCTTCAAATGGTGTTCAGCAGAGTAAGCAAGTGGCGGATATTATAAGCGAAAAATATAACTATCAAGACAAAATTGAAGGGTATAACAAAGGCGAGTGGATTGTTTTTGATTTTAATTTCATAACTTTGCATATCTTCTTGCCAAAAGTGCGAGAAAAATATAATTTGGACAAACTTTATAAGCCGATGAAATATAGCATCAACAAAAAATAACTTTTTGAAAAATTAAGCAAAAATTATTTTGCTTTTTTTTATTTTTAGGTTATAATGATTATATCAAAGTTTTTCTTTGAAAAAAGGCGTTATATGGAAATTTGTTTTGTTTGCACAGGAAACACCTGTCGCTCTGTTATGGCAGAGCGGATTGCAAGAAAAAAGGCAAAATTGAGAAAGATGAAAGATATCAAATTTTCTTCTTGCGGTCTTTTTGCGAACAAGGAAAATATCACACCTTTCACCAAAAAGGTTTTGAAAGAACTTGGCTATGACGCTCGTGACAGAAAAAGTGTGAAATATAAAGACAAGAAAAACACCATTTTTGTTGCGGTGACAAAAGAGCATAAAGCACGGATTCCATCGCCAAAATGTTTGTCTTTTGCTGACCTTTATGGTGAAGTTATCGACCCTTTTGGACAAGATGAAGAAACATACAAAAAAACTGCGAAAATGATTGAAAAAAATGTCGATGTTTTGCTGGATAAAATTGAAAATATGAGAGGTGAAATATGATAATAATGGCAAGTGACCACCGAGGTTATGAACTCAAGGAACAACTCAAAACCTTTTTTAATGAAGAAAATATCATCACAATTGATGTGGGGACATACAGCAAAGAACCGGTTGATTATCCTGATTTTTGCAAAAGCGGTGTCGAAAAGGTTTTGGAAAACAAAAACAATGTCGGAATTTTCATTTGTGGTTCTGGAATTGGAATGAGTATGGCAGCAAATCGCAATCCAAAAATTCGTGCAGCACTTTGTTTGAACACTGAAATGGCGATGCTTGCAAGAAAGGATAATGATGCGAATGTCCTTTGTTTGCCAGCAAGGTTTATTAAACGAAGAAAGGCAATTGCCATCATCAAAGTCTTTTTAACAACATCATTTGAAGGAGGCAGACACGCTCGCCGTGTTAAAAAAATTTCAGGAGATATGAAATGATAAATGTTATAGTTCCAATAACTGAAAAATTTGAGGAATATAAGAAGATGGTTGAAAGCCTTTCAAAAAGAAAGGGTGTCGCACTTTATCTCGGCATTGATGAAAAATTTAAAGATGAAAAGCTGGAAGTAAAGAAAGCGGTTGTAAAGTATTACAAAACAAAAAGTGCCAAGGAAGAAATCATCAATTCTCTACACACCTTGAAAAAGAGTGCTGGAAGTATTATGGTGGTTCGAAGACCAATAACAGACGAAGAATTTGAGCGATTGACTTCAGCAAGCGAAGATATTGTCATTCTAAATCGTGAGAAGAACAAGTTTGCAAAATGGTGGAAAGATATTTGGAAAAAATTGTTGCGTATGATTTTTGGATTCTTCTATTTTGACGACATTTCAGCGGTATATTTTAAGGATAGGAATTTCAACCTTATTTCATCATTGACAAATTTGTCATACATTTCACGAATAAATCGTTTTGTTGGGCTTTCAATTGGCGAAGTTTCGACAACACAAAAATCCACCAAAAAAGATTTCGACCGGTTTACTGCCATAGTGAATTTTTTGAGTTTCTTTCTTTTGCTTGCAATATGCGTTTTGGTTTCTGTGATAATTTGCACCGGTTTTGGTGTTAATATTGTGAATGTCTTGTTAAGCTTTGCGTTAACACTTTTTGGTTTTGTTTTCTTTTTGGTTGCCATTCTCAACCTTGCACGAACGGTCGCAGTTGGCAGGTTGAGATTTGGACGAGCCGAAGAAATAATTTAAAAGGAGATTATTATGAAAAAAATTAGAGTTGGGATTAATGGTTTTGGAAGAATTGGGAGATTGGCACTTCGCGTGATTGCGGACCGCGATGACATTGAAGTTGTGGCAATCAATGACCCATTTTTGACAGTGGATTATTCAAAATATCTTTTGGAACACGACACTATTCACGGGCATTTTGACAAAAAAGTGGAAGTGAAAGGCGATAAATTGTGTGTTGGAGATATGAAAATTGCTTTCCACACTGAAAAAGAGCCAGCACTTATTCCTTGGGCAAAAGACAAAGTTGATGTTGTCATTGAATCAACAGGAAAATTCACTTCATATGAAGGAGCAAAAGCACATCTCGATGCGGGAGCAAAGAAAGTTGTTGTGTCAGCACCGGGAAAAGAAATGCCAATGTTTGTTATGGGTGTGAATGAAAAAACATACACAAGTGATATGAAAATCGTTTCAAACGCATCTTGCACCACAAATTGCCTTGCACCACTTGTGAAGGTTATTGATGAGGCGTTTGGAATTGAAGTTGGACTTATGACCACTGTTCACTCTGTCACTGCAACACAACTCACAGTTGATGGACCAAGCAAAAAAGATTGGCGTGGAGGCAGAGCGGCATCATACAATATCATTCCTTCTTCAACTGGTGCAGCAAAGGCTGTTGGTGAAGTTTATCCAAAATTGAAAGGAAAACTCACTGGAATGAGCGTGAGAGTGCCAACACTCAATGTTTCGCTTGTGGATTTGACTTGTGTTTTGAAGAAAGAAACAACCTATGAAGAAATCGTGAAAGCAGTGAAAAAAGCAAGCGAGAAAGAGATGAAAGGTATCCTTGGCTGGACAGATGAACCAGTGGTTTCAAGCGATTTTATTGGCGACCCAAGAACTTGTATTTTCGATGTCAATGCGGGGATTATGGAAAGCCCAACATTTGTGAAATTGCTCGCTTGGTATGACAATGAATGGGGATATTCAAACAAACTTGTTGACCTTTGTGTGCATATCTTTAAAACAAAATAACACAAAATATATTGTGCTATGCATTGCATAATACACTATATATAGATAAAAGGAAGACAAAATGAAATATGATTTGAACAAGGAACTCATTGAAGGATTGCGTGACAGTGTCAACAATGAGTTTGTGCAAAATGTGAATAATTTGGTGTATGAATTGGTTAATCAAGCGGTCAATGAACTTTGTTTGAAATCCTCTTTTTTGCAACCAGAAAAAATCAGATTTGAACCGGTCAATGAAGTTTATTTGGGAGCACTTTGCTCAAACAGTGAATACACATATTTTTTGGGTATTCCAAACAAAGAAATTGAACTTAATTCTGTTGAAAAAAAGAATTATTTTAAGAATTTGTGGAATCGATTTGTGAAAGCGTGGCGTGTGACAAGAAACAAGCCAAGAAGACGAAGAAAAAAAGATATACAAACTGAAAACACAATGATAAGAAGAACGAAATACACAATTGGTGACCTAAAAAAAGATATCGTTCTCAACCTTGCCGACTTTTTGATGCCATCCACAATCATTTATGATTATGACAACCATTTGTCAATAATTGGTCGTGAAGATTTTGGTCCAAATGTCAAAATCAACATTTATGTTTGTCTTTTTGATGAAACAAACGAGATATACAAACTCTATAATTCGAAAAAAAATCGTTTCTATGAAATTGATATGAAACAACGCTTCAAAAATCTCAATAAAAAATTTGAGAATTGTGGTGAGAATTTCATCGATATTGTGCGAGTTTACAACAGTCTTTTTTCCAAGGCGTTTAACAAAATTCCAAACCAAATTTTGATTGAAAGTTTGGTGTGTGCTTGTCCTGATGTTCTCTTCACAAAAGACTTGTATCAAACTTTCATCAATGTTTCAAATTATATTCGTCTGACTGACGCTTCGGCAATTCGCTCAATTTGTGACAACACCAAATCAATATTCAAAGAAAAATTGATTTTGAGTTCAAATGCTCAAATTGACTACACAAGACTTATGAAACTTTTGGATTTATATAAAATTTAGCACACGAATATGTGTGCTTTTTATTTTAAAATGCGTTTTACTGTTTTTGCAAAGAGATTATTAAAGAAATAACATTTTGACTATAAAAGTTTAAAATGAAGAAAAATAAACGGTTAAGTTTAAAATAAATCAAATTTTTTATTGACATAATATAAATTTTTGCGTATAATATATTTACCGAGATAGATGGGGAGTTGGCGGTGCCCTGTGACCTGCAATCCGCCAAAGCAGGGTCGAACGCTTGCCTAGGGGTAGGAAGGTCGAAGATGTGCTTAATATCTGGGCGATGAAATCAAGGTCTTATGCAATTGGTAACTCTGAACTATGTCAGGTCCTGACGGAAGCATCATTAAGGAGATCTATTGATGTGCCATAAGGTTGCTTTGGTGGAGTTTAGATATTCTTGAAACAGTCGGGCTTTTTATCTCGAAGCATTCTCTCGGTTAACATTAAAGCAAGGTTATGATGCCTTGCTTTTTTGATTTATATATTAAGTTACAAATTTTTTAAACTGAAAATTTTATTAAAAATGGCAAAAAATGACATAAAATCCAAGTTTTTTTGCAAAAATTGGCAAAAATTTTTGAATTTTTTAATTTTCAGCCATTTTTTTCATTTCTTTTTTCATATCCTTTTTGGCTTTTTCAATTTTTGGTTCAACCTTGTTTTTCATCATTTCAATTTCATTTTTGACCGCTTTTTCACTTTTGTTCACAAGTTGTTTTGCTTCTTGTGAATGTTTATAAATTAATGCACCAGTGATAAGTCCTGCGCCAAATCCGATTATTGTCATAAATTCTTTCATACTTTCCTCCCATTTTTAGATTTTGCAAAAATCGACATTTTTATGCATAAACTTGCCACTTTATTGCCTTTTCTTCGCATAACTTTTTTTAAGAGGTGAAGTGTATGTTGAGTAAGATTTTACCAGAAAAAATTTGGACGATAATTGACCGAAAAGTAAATTTGAAGATGGTGAATGAAATAAGATTCAGGGTGAACAAACCCATTATCATTGCCATTGGTGGTAAAAACTATTTTTTGAGTGAAAATGGTGCAACAAGCAATTTAGGCTCTGCAATTTTTTCCACCAAAACCATCATTGAAGATATCATTTTCCGCGCGAGCGAATGTTCAATTTATTCTGTCAACGAGCAGATAAAAAAAGGTTTTATTGTGACAGAAAAAGGAGTGAGAATTGGCATCGCAGGTAATATCGTCGAAGAAAATGGCGTTATCAAAACGATGACCAATTTTTGTGGTTGCAATATTCGTTTGCCACATAATGTCAAAAATTGCTCACTTTCTGCCTTTCCATTCATTGTGAGTGATGAAGGGGTTTTTAACACGCTGATAATCTCTCCGCCGGGCTGTGGCAAAACCACATTTTTGAAGGATTTTGTTAACCAACTTGGAGAAAGACAATCTCTCAATGTCCTTCTTTTGGACGAGCGTGGTGAACTTGACAACAATCTAACTTCCAATTTCTTTGACAAAATTGGTTTTGCTTCCAAAAAAGTGGGGTTTGAAAATGGCATACGCTCACTTTCTCCAGATTTAATCATCACTGATGAAGTTGGACAAGAAGAAGACATTGATGCAATTTTGTATGCTTCAACTTCGGGCGTCAAGGTGATTGCCACAACACACTCGGACAATATTGAAACTTTTTCACACAAACCGCTTTTTCAAAAACTTATTGATGAGAAGGTTTTTAAACGCTATATTGTTCTTTCAAAGCGAAATGGTCCAGGCACTCTTGAAGGGATTTATAATGAAAATTTCTCCAGAATGATGACAAAATTTTGAAAACTTAAAGGAAAAATTTTTGAAAATCAAAAGCAAAAATTTCTCGATTATTGATGAAAAAATCAAAATGAAAAAATAATTTTACACAAAAATCAAGAAAAATCACTCTTTTTTTCAATTTTTTTTAAATTTTAAGGAGAAAAAAATGAAATTTATTTTTATAATATGCATTTTTTCAATTTGTCTTCTGGTTGGTTTTCTCTTTTATTCCAAATATAATAAACGTAAAAAATTTTACACAAGTCTTATTATGCTTGCTGAAAAACTTTCAGTGGAGATAAATTTTTCACGCGAAAGATTGAAAATTTTGGTGGAGAATTTTGACGCTGGAGTCAGAAGAAATCTCTTGGGAGTTGATGAAGGATTCATAAGTTATCTTGAAAAGAAAGACGAACTCTCATTGCAGGTGTTTTCCAAAGCAAATTGCTTAAAACAAGATGAAAAAGAATTTATCCTACTTTTTCTGAAAACACTTGGACGAAGTGATGTGGAAAATCAAACAAAAGAAATTTCGGCATATATTTCGCGCTTTGATGAGAAAAAAGAAGAAACCACAAAAGAATTCAAAAAATATGGTTCTCTTTCATTGAAACTTTCTGTGGTTGCAGGTCTTTTTTTCACAATTCTTCTCATTTAAGGAGTTTGTATGGATGTTGACATCATTTTCAAAATTGCAGCGATTGGCATTCTCACAGCGGTCATCGGTCAAATTCTTAAGAATAGTGGCAAAGAAGATATTGCAACTCTTGCCACACTTGCTGGTGTTGTGATTGTGCTTTTGATGGTGATAAATATGATTTCAGACCTTTTTGACACCATCAAAACAATCTTCAATTTTTAGGGAAAGAAGACAAAAAGGAGGCGAAATGGACGCTATATACAAAATAATCGCCATTGCACTTGTGACTTGCGTTGCCACGCTTATTGTGAAACCTGTTCGTCCTGACTTTGCAATCTTTATCTCCATTGTCGGTGGTATCATTCTTCTTTTTATGCTGATTTCCTATCTTTCCAATATTTTTGAAGTTTTCAACGAAATTTTTCATCTCACACAAGTAAACTCCTCGCTTTATGCCATCATTTTCAAGATTATTGGTGTTGGCTATCTAATCGAATTCACGGCAAGCATTTGTGCTGACACTGGCAACAACAGTTTGGGCGATAAGGTCCTTTTGGGCGGGAAAATTGTCATTCTTGTTATGGCACTGCCAATCGTAACAAGCATTTTGGAAATCATTATGGAACTTTTGCCAAAATGAAAAAGAAGATTAAGAAAAAGATATTTTTTGTGATTTTTGTGATTTTCATATCTTCCTTTTTTGGCAGTTTCACATTGGACGGATATGTGCTTTTTGAGCCGTATGCCTATGCTCAAAGTGAAGAGAGCGAAGATATTGAAAAAGAACTTGAGGAAGAAATCGAAAAGCAGATTGACAGCCTTGACTTCCACACTCTTGAAAATTATCTTGAAAATCTTGAAGGTGTCACCAAAAGTTTTTTTGAAGGTGGTTTTAAAGGTAAAGTCGAAAGTCTTTTGAGTGGTGAATATCTTGAAAGCAATTCCTTTTTGGAAAGCATTTTGTCGCTTTTGTGGGATGGACTCCTCTCATTTCTTCCGCTTATTGCCAGCATCATTGCCATTTCAATTATGGGCGGGATGCTTGGCAATTTGAAGCCACAAACAAACGGAAAATCAATTGGTAATATCGTTCATTTTGTGACTTATGGTGTGGTCATAGTCTTTTTGGGTGCGATTTTGGTGCAACTGATAAGTTTGACAAGTTCCACTCTCAAGAGTTTAAAATCGATTGCGGACGGAATATTCCCGATTCTTTTGACCTTGTTGACCGCAGTTGGCGGAACGGTGTCGGTTGGTTTATATCAGCCAGCAATTGCCGTTTTAAGCAATGTTTTCATCTATCTCATCACATATTTTCTTATGCCACTTTTCATTTTTTCCATTGTTTTTTCCATTGTTGGAAATTTGTCAAACAACATCAAACTCGACAAATTTATTTCCTTTCTGCAAGCGACATTCAAATGGGTTTTAGGGCTTTTGTTTACCTTGTTTTTGGGTTTTATTACCATTCAAGGGATATCGGCAAGTGCGGTGGATGGTCTTTCCATTCGAACGGCAAAATACACCATAAAAAGTTATGTGCCGATTGTTGGTGGATATATTTCAGATGGTCTTTCCATTGTGCTTGCATCAAGTATGTTAATAAAGAATGCGGTTGGCACGGCTGGACTTCTTTTAATACTTTTTGCCACACTTTCACCAATTTTAAACCTTGTTCTTTTTATGCTTTCACTGAAGTTTATGTCAGCGATAATTGAGCCGGTGGGTGACAGAAAAACGGCAAATTTTGTTGGCGATATTTCAAAAAGTATGACAATGCTGATTGCTCTTATTATCTCGGTGTCCTTTATGTATCTCATAATGACCGGGTTGATACTTATGAGCGCAAATCTAATTTAAGGAGAGAATATGTCAAGTTGGCTTCTTTCAATTGCAGGAATAATTCTTCTTTCCGCCCTTTGCGAGTTCATTTTGCCAGAAGGGCAGATAAATAAATATATACGAGCGATATTTTCCTTTTTCACAATTTTTGTCATCATCTCACCGCTTCCCAAATTATTGAACAAGGAAATCGACCTTTCTTTTCTTTCAAACTATGACATCACACTTCAAGAAGATTTTTTGGATGAATTTAATATATCAATGCTTTCTGCCATTGAAAAAGATTTGGAAAAGGATTTGGAAGATAGGGGTTTTAAAAACATCAAATTTACTTTTGCTGTTGATGAAGAGAATGGAAAAGTTGATGAAGTTAAGGTTGATTTGAGAGAATTGGAATTTTTGGACAAGGTGATGAATAAAAAAGAAGTGAAAGAAATATGTGAAAAACTCATAAAAAATATCTCGCAATTAAAAACAAGCAAAATCTTATATCTTGAATAGGAGGAAAAATGGAAAAGTTAAAAGAGCTTTGGGAGAAACTTAAAAGCATTCGCCATTTTGAAATCTATCTTGCCATTTTCATCGGAGTTATAATTTGTGTTGTTTATTTCGGACTATATTTTGACCAAGGGAGTGACAAAAAAGAAGATAATTCGACAGCAGAAATTAGGACAACAGTGGAATATGTGGACAACTTGGAGAATAAGTTATGTAATGTATTGTCCAAGATTGATGGAGTTATGGAAGTCGATGTTATGATAACTTTGGAGAGCGGTTTTTCTTATGAATATGTCCAAGAGAGCCAAAAGATTGAAATAACACTTGACGACACTGATGAAAAACTGAATATAGTCAAAGAAATATATCCAAAAATAAAGGGGGTGGTTGTGGTTGCCAAAGGCAGTGAAGATTTCAGGGTAAAGATGGATATTTTGGAAGCGGTCGTGACTTTACTTCAAATCGACGAGAGTGCAGTAACAATTCTTTCATAAATAAAAGGAGATTAATATGAAAAAAAGAACAAAAATAATTATCTTATCACTTATGATTGTCTTATTGGGTGTGACGGGGTATCTCAATATTGTGTTGAACAATAGTATCACCGAGCCAACCACAACCACCACGACATCCTTGTTTGTTTCATATCGTAACGACAGAGAAACATCACGCGACCAACAAATTTTGTATTATGACGCGATTATTGACAATGAGAATTCCACAGAAGAAGCAAAGAAAAATGCCGAGAATGCCAAACTTGACCTTATTGGACAAATGGAAAAAGAACTCACAGTTGAAGGACTTATCAAAGCATTAGGTTTCACCGATTGCATCATTTCCATCAAAGACAAAGTGAGCGTTGTGGTGGACAGTGCGACATTGACAAAGGAAGAAGTGGCACAAATCACAACAACAGTGAAAGAACAATTGGGAGTTGCTGAAAAAAATATTGTGGTAATTCCCGCTGAATAGTTTACAAACTGGAATGTTTTATGCTAAAATACTCTCATAAAGGGGTAATTTATGGCAACAAAAAATGAAGATAGCAGAAATAAAGGTAAAATCACACTTGACAGAAATATCTTGGTTTCAATCATAAACCTTGCCGCAAAAGAGATAAACGGCGTGGAAAGTGTTTGCAACAAACATCGTCCTTGGTATAAAAAACTTGTCAATCGCTATGATGACGGCGTGGAAATCAAGTTTGAGCAAAATGGTGCACTCACGATTGATGTTTATATCAATATCTATGTTGGCTTCAATGTGCCAGATATTGCCTATCGCGTGCAAGAAAACATCAGAAATTCACTTGCCACAATGGTGGCGTTAAAACCACTCAAAATCAATGTTCACATAATGGATGTTGAATGTGACAAAGAGGTGGCAGATGCGTAGAGAAGCAAGAGAAAGTTGCTTTAAACTTATCTTTGAAACTCTTTTCAAGGACGCGGAAGAAGAAACAATGATTGAAGTCACAAGTAAACTCAAAAAAGAAGATGACAAAAAATTTTGCGAAGAACTTTTTGGTTTGTATAAAGAGCATCGAGAAGAACTTTCAAGTGAAATTGAAAAGAATTTGACAAATTTCGACATCTCACGAGTTTACCGAATTGATTTGGCACTTGTCTATCTTGCACTCACTGAAATTCAATATGTTGGCACGCCAAAGCCGGTGGTTATCAATGAGATTTTGGAAATCGCAAAAAAATATTCCACTTCGAAAAGCAACAAATTTATAAACGGACTACTTTCAGCAATAATCGAGAAATAGATGATAACAACTCTATCTGTAACCAAATTTAATAGTATTGTTAGAGATATTTTTAACAATGAGGAACTTCTTCACAGCGTTAATGTTGTTGGAGAAGTTTTTGGCATTTCAAGAGCAAAAACGGCGATATATTTTTCAATTAAGGACGAAGAAAGCACACTTCCTTGCGTTTGTTTTTATCCATCCGCTTTTGAAGGTGTCAAAGAAGGTGACTTGGTCACTCTTTCGGGTGGACCTAATTATTACACAAAGAGTGGGCGATTTAATTATGTTGCACACAAAATAACGCCAGCTGGACAAGGGCTTTTGTTTCAACGCTTTGTGGAACTTAAAAACAAACTTGAAAGCGAAGGGCTTTTTGATGTTGCTTTGAAAAAACAATTGCCAAAAACAATAAAGCGAATTGGCGTTGTGACATCAAAGGACGGAGCGGTTATTCAAGACATTAAGAATGTCACTTGGCGAAGAAATCCGTCAGTTGAAATTGTTTTGTATAACACCAAAGTGCAAGGCAATGGTGCTGAAAAAGAGATTTGCGAAGGAATTAATTTCTTCTCGCAATATGACAAAGTTGATGTTGTCATTGTGGCGCGTGGCGGTGGTTCGCTTGAAGACTTGTCGGCATATAACACCGAATGTGTGGCAAGGGCAACATTTGACTGTCAAAAGCCGATTATTTCAGCAGTTGGACACGAAACAGATTTCACCATCATTGATTTTGTCAGTGACCTTCGAGCGCCCACACCAAGTGCAGCAGCAGAACTTGTGACACAAGACACTTCAAAGGAAAAAGAGACCTTGAAAATGTTGACGCGAAAACTTATTCGAGAACTCAATTTGACGACAATTAACATTATGCAAAAGTTTGAAGACACAATTTCCACACTTGCCACAAAAATTTCTGATTTTATTGAAGAAAGGCGGGTGGTTATCGAAGATAATTCTCTTAAACTTTCAAATCTTGTCGAAAAATTAATTGATGAAGAAAAACATAAGTTGGAACTTAAAGAAAACATATTGAAAAGAATCGACCCACGCGAAGTTTTAAGACGCGGTTATGCGAAAATTGAACAAAGTGGCAAAAATGTTGACAGAGCGGACGAAGTGTTGATTGGTGAAAAACTGGAAATCAACTTTATTGATGGAAAAATCATTGCAAAAAGTGAGGAAAGAATATGAATTATGAAGAAGCAATAAAAGAACTTGAAGAAATCACAAGAAAACTTGAAGAAGAAAAACTTTCTTTGAGTGAAAGTGAAAAACTTTTTGACAGAGCGGTGTTTCTCGCTCAATTTTGCCAAAAAGAACTTTCAAAGACTTCAAAAAAATTGTTTGAAATAAAGAAAGAATTTGATAAGATTGTTGAGGAGGAAGTGGAATGAAATTAAGTAAACTTGTTGGCGAACGAATCAAAGAAGTGCCAAATGGTGCACAACTCAAAAGCCATATTTATCTTCTCCGTGCAGGTTACATAAAACAAGTGAGCTCGGGTATTTTTTCCTTGCTTCCACCAGCACAGCGAGTAAGCCAAAAAATCCAAAAGATAATCCGAGAAGAAATGGACGCATTGGGCGGACAAGAAGTTTTGTTTCCAGTTGTGATGCCGAGAGAACTTTGGGAGATGTCGGGAAGATATGATTCCATCCAAGAAGAACTTTTGCGTTTCAAAGACAGGACTGGGCACGATATGCTTTTGGGTATGACGCACGAAGAAGCCGCTGTTCATATGGCGATGAACACAGTCAAATCACACGAGCAATTGCCTTGTATGATATATCAAATCCAAACCAAATATCGTGACGAAGCACGACCACGCGGTGGACTTATTCGCGTCAAGGAATTCACGATGAAAGACGCGTATTCTTTCCACACTTCGCAAGAAGATTTGGATTCATATTATAAAAAGGTTTATGACGCATACAACAGAATATACAAACGCATAGGGCTCAAAAATTTCATTTCTGTTCGCAGTGACAGCGGAATTATGGGCGGGAAAGTGGCAGATGAGTTTATGCTTGTCACAGACTCTGGCGAAGACCGCCTTGTTATTTGTGATAAATGTGGTTACAAAGCAAATATGGAAGTGGCGGACGGCGTCAGACAAGAAGTGGAAAGTGAAGAACAAGAACTTCAAGAAGTCTTCACTGGAAATGCCAAAACAATCGAGGAAGTTTGTCATTTTCTTGAAATTGACAACGCACACACTGTCAAAGCAGTTTGCTATGAAACCGAAAGTGGTGAACTTGTGGTGGCTTTCCTTCGTGGTGATTATGATATCAACGAGAAAAAACTTGCCAAACTTGTTAAGAGCGAAATTAAAATTGCCGACACTGACAAATTTGGACTTGTTGCAGGAAATATTGGTTGCGTCAACTTGACTTTGCCGGAAAATGCCTTTGTTTTCTATGATTTGTCCATCAAGGGACTTAATAATTTTGTGACTGGCGCAAACAAAGATGAATATCACTTCAAAAATGTTTCCGCTTCTCGCGACCTTCAAGATGTCAAGTTTGATGATATCGCTCTTGTCAAAGAAGGTGACCATTGCTCGGTGTGTGGCGAAAAATTGACTTTAACGCGTGGAATTGAAATTGGAAATATCTTCCAACTCGGCACAAAATACACGAAAACAATGGGTATGAAAGTGAGTATGCCAGACGGCTCGACAATGGAACCGATAATGGGTTGCTATGGCATCGGCGTTGGACGGGCAATTGCCAGCGTGATTGAAGAAAAAGGCGATGAAAAAGGAATTGTTTGGCCGATGACGATTGCTCCTTGGCAAGTGCATTTTTGTCCACTGCGTTTGGATGACGAAAATGTGGAAGTCATTTCATATGAGTTATACAAAAAGATGCTTGATGCAGGAATTGAAGTTTTGTTTGATGACCGTGCTGTTTCTGCTGGCGTCAAACTCACTGACAGTGAACTTATGGGAATGCCAATCCGCGTTGTTGTCAGCCCAAAAACGATAGCAAACGGCACAGCGGAAATCACAATGCGTGAAAGTGGCGAAACTTATTATGTCTCTTTTGCCAATCTAATAAACGAACTTCTTGACCTTATTGATGACCAAAAGAAGCAGATTGAAGAATAACAGCATATGCTGTTTTTTCTTTGCTAAAATGAAAAATTCAAGTGATAAAAAATATATATTTATGTTGATAAATTTAAAAATTTAGGAAAAACACACCAAATTGTTTGTAAAAACTTGAAATATTATATATAATACATATGAAATATAGAATTTTAGAGGTTTTTATGTCAAATCTTAAAAAATTTTTATTGATAATGTTTTCCTTTCTCTTTATTTCCACTGCATCAATCGGCAGTGGTTTAATATTCGCTGGTTGCAATCAAACTCACTCCGAACAATCGGGGGAGGGATTTGACGAATCGCAAAACGAAAATGATGAAAATTTAGACACTGACCTTCCAACTGATGACAACACCGGCGAAACTGACAACGCCGAAGACTCTCCGGACGAAGATGTAAGTGCACAATATGTCGATTTTACTATTCGCCAAGCTTTAAGTGAAGCGCATTCCACAAGCTATTCAGGTACTACAGGCAATAGTAGTTTGACATTTAATCTAACTTGGCACGAAGGAGATGGCGGCTGGGGCAATGGTGATCCTAAAAATTGGGGTGGAGATGGTTTAACAAAATATGGTAATAATGTTCAAGGTGGTGGCAGTGGAGATAATTATGCAAACAATTTATATTATGCAAGTTATTTCTATAATATGGGAGTTCAACGCTATGCAAAAGTGACATTATCAGGCTCAAACAGCGACTATGCATTATGGGGATTTTCATCAAGTCAATATCCACCATCAGTTCAAGACACAACCACAACATATTATTTTTATGGAAATGGTGCTGTTTCAAAAAGTGAACCGCGCAAAACAGGTGGAACATTTGTGGGAGATTGGTATGTTCACTATCGAGAAATCTATTATGTAAGATTTTATTCTTGGTCAAGCCCGGGGGTTTATAAATCAACTGCTGATAATGAAGAAAAAGCATACGCTGGCGTAGAATATAGTGCGAAATGTCCTTCGACAGTTTCATACACACCTAGTGGTTATCAATTTGCGGGTTGGGCGAGTTTGAAAAATGATTCTTATATAGAATATGAAAAAGGAAGCACAATAACATATAGATACGGAGGAGTAGATCAGGATATATCTTATTTTGCGGTTTATCTCCCAAAAGTTAATTTATACTCTTATTACACAACCAATTATTCAAGCTTTACAAATTCTTCATCTGGAGGGACAATATCAATCTCATATAATGATGGTAATACTTCAACAACTGAAGATGCTATTTATAACTCCTATGTTTATGTTGCATATGGTCTGCAAATCAATATTATGTGCACTGCAAAAACAGGTTATTCTTTTGTTGGTTGGTATAAGACAAAACCGACATCTTCAAATTCAAATTCGCCTTTTCAAACATCGCAAGGTTTTTATACAACGTGTAGTGACGAAGCCCCCTATAGTTTTTATGCTTTATTTGTCCGGCAGAAATCGCTAAACATTTACAACCGCTACACAACTGACTATGAATCCATATCTTCTGGCGGGACTGGTGGGTCTGTGGCTTATAATTACACCAACACAATGGATGATGACAAGTCGGGAACATTGACAAGTAGTGGAGTTGCAATCACTGCTTTATACACTTCAATTGTGAAATTGACAGCAACTGCAAAAACAGGCTACACTTTTGTTGGTTGGTTTTCTGCACAACCTGACACAACCAGTGTGTCATCAAATCGAATTTCAACCAATTCGACATACAGTTTCACCGCTTCGTCAAGAACTAACATTTATGCTCTTTTTGCCAAAAATTACACACTGACAATAAATTATTATTCATATGGATACACTCATTCAACAAATATAAGCATTGTTCAAGAAGATTTCAATATCAACAAAAATATTGCTCCGGGTGAAAGTTACACATACACCACCTATTGTCGACCAGAAAATATTTTCGGTTTTAAATTGTCAAAAACTTCATCATATGACTATTACATTGGGCAAGATTCAGAAACAACAATTGAAACATATTTGAATAGTGTTATGCTCTATTGGGAAACATCAAAAAACACAAGTGTGCAATTATACATAAGAGAACAATACAAAATCACTTATGACAGAAATGGTGGCGAGGGCATAATTCCAAGTTCGCAGGTGTTTGCTCACAGTCATCAAGTTGAAGTCGGTGAAAACACCTTATATAAAATTGGTTATTCTCCAAATGGTTGGGTCAGTGATGATGGAACTCATTATGACTATGGTGACGATTTCAATTTGAACAAGAGTGTGGTTTTGTATGCAGATTGGAAGCCAAATGTCTATGAAATCACATTAGAAAACAATAATGGCTCTGTAGGGAAAATTTATCTTAAATATGATAACGGTTGGTATGCAAATGTAGATTGCACGCAGGGAGCATCACAAATAGATGTGCCAAAACGAACCGGCTACATTTATGAAGAATTTACCGATGCGTCAGGAAATCAAACAATTAATAAAAATGGGGTTGTGCAAGCAAGTGTTAATTCAATAACGAATAATGACACAATTTGGTATGCCGTTTGGACTGCCAAGAATCCGGCGCATCAGGACGAGAATGGAAAGTGGTATGTCGAAATGGGGTATTTTCCACAAAGTAAGGTGACAAATTCAACTCTTAAAAATAATATAAAAAATAGTGGCACGACGACCGGTGTGACTTACTCAATTGCTGGGCAAACGCTGAAAGAATATAAATATGGCAGTGATAAGTATGCACTATATAACGGCGAATACTACAAAGTTGAGCCAGTGCGATATATTTTGCAGAGTAGTTCCGATTTAAAAGATGGCTATGCAACCGAAAGTGGCAATGTGACAGCAGTTTCGGAAAAAGTGGTCTTTG
>CALWEM010000026.1 GCA_944377315.1 uncultured Clostridia bacterium | reverse complement strand
TGTTTTTCATAAAAGTAAAACACATACAAACTTTGTATGTGTTTTTTATTATGCTATTTGATTTTTTCTGGCTCAACAAATGTATAAGTTTTTTCAAACGCTTCATTTTGAATTGCATAAATATCATCTAAATTTGAAACATTCAAAACTGCACCCTTAACGCCATACATTTCTTCTCCCCAAGGAGCCAAGAAAGTTATATCTTTTGTTATTGGAATACATTTGATTGGTTGGTCTTTTGGTTCATAAACTCCTGGTGTTTCAGTTGGTTTGTATTTAGCATCAAACTTATCAGGTTTAACAATATATTCTTCACCATCTGGATTTTGAACTATCATACTCCCTTCGACTTTCACTTTACCTTTTGTTTCGCCGATAACATATACCTTGCCATCTCTCCTAACTCTTGGTCTGGTGTCAACTTCTTCTCCAATTTTACCTAATCTTGCAGAAACCTTGGCGGTTTTTTTTGCACTTTCAACTTTAACACCTTGTGTTTTTTGATATTCAATAAGCGCTTCGGCATAAGCCTTCATATCATCAATCACTTCACACTCGATTTCAATGTCAGGGTATTCAGCTGGATTTAATGATGTCAATTTTAATGTTTTTGTTGCCATTTTTTAGTCTCCTTTTCCTTTATATTTTTCACTTTATAAAAATAAAATGATTAAAAAGTGAAAAAATTATAAAATTTTATAAATTACTCCACTTTTTATAGAATTATTGTAACATATTATGAATCATTTTGCAACATTTTTGGACAATAAAATATTTTTAATTTTAGCCTTCTGATTGCAAATTATTCTGCAAATTTTCCAGTGTGAACATATCTTTAAAATCTTTGTTGGATTTATATAACGCATCAAAAGAGCCGATATCAGAAATCTTGCCTTCTTCCAAAAAGTAAATTTTGTCAACATTCTTGATTGTGGAAAGACGATGAGCCACAATCACAATTGTACTCTTACCTTTGAGTCCGTCAATACATTTTTTGATATGTTCCTGTGCAAAATTATCGAGAGAACTGGTGCTTTCATCAAAAATAATTATACTTGATTTTCTCAAAAGTGCTCTTGCAATCGCAAGGCGTTGTCTTTGTCCACCTGAAAGTTTGATTCCGCTTTCTCCCACAATTGTGTCAAGACCTTCCGGCAATGTTTTAATGAACTCATCAAGATAGGAATCTTTTATGGCATTATTAATCTCTTCATCAGTCGCATCCTCTTTTGCAAGAAGCAAGTTTTCTTTTATGCTCATATCAAAAATGTAAGGAAATTGATTCACAAGCGAAATTGATTTTCTCAAAGTTTCTTTGTCCAAATCTTTGATGTCAACTCCATCAATCAAAACTTTTCCAACATCCGCTTCCAACATCTTTGCCATAAGCGAAAGAATTGTCGATTTGCCACTTCCGCTTCTTCCGACAAAGGCAACAGTCGTGTTTGGTTCAATTTCAAAACTTAAGTTTTTCAGAACTTCATTCTCACTTTTCAAGATTTTTTCAAGTTTGTCAGTTTTCTCATCGCGTTTATAATCATAAACTTTATACTTAAATCCAACATTATCGAATTTGATTTGACCTTTCACATTTTCAAGTCTTATATTTCCAAACTTTTCTGTCACAAATTCTTCTTCATCGAACAATTGCTTAATTCTTCTGGTGTAAATTTTGATATCGCTAAAAACATTCAGCACACTGCTCAAATATGTTGGGAAAGAGCGAATGGTGCCGTTATATGAATATATAACCATAAAAATACCTATTGTGACAATGCCTTTTTCCATTAAGATTATGCCTAAAAGAAGCGTTCCATATATTCCTATATTTGTCATAAACACTCTCAACATACTTAACATTGTGTTTGTTTTGGCTGTTTTGATGTCTTGGTTAATATATTTATCATATTTTTCTTTGGTGGTAACTTCAAGTTTTTTCTCTAACCCTGAAGTTTTGATATCTCGTTCACTTTTCACAACTTCGTCAACAATCGAATAAACTTGATCTTTAAGTTTCAATGCTTTATTTTTGTTTTTATTTCTTAACTTAACGCGAATAATATCAATCACAATGGCAACTATTGTCACCACAACAACAATTAAAGCAATTATCCAATTTAGGAAAAAGACATATGTTATAACAACCAAAGCAGAAATAATGACAGATATGTATTGAACAAAAGAATCCAAATTTCCAATAATGCTGTTTGGATCGCCAACAATTCTTTGAGTAAATTCGCCCGTTTTGTGATCTTGGTATGTTAAAGAATTTAATTTAAACGCCTGCTTCACACAATCAAGGCTTATATCTCTGACAATAAGAGCGAAATATTTATTGTATATTAAAGAATGAAACAGGTTTAAAAGGATTTTAGTTAAAAGACAAAGAATGGCGATGGAAAAATATTTTATGGCATTATCGTATTCTTCAAAGGTAATGCATTCCACAGAATCAGCAAGCAAAATCGTTACTGCAACATTTAGCCCTGTCATCATAGCATACATTAAAACATACACAATTATGATGAAAATGTGCTTTTTAAAATAAGATGAAATTTTCATCCCCTCTCCCTAGACCATTTAAGTATATAGTAAGTAAAATTTTTTATCAATATAAGAGTTAGTTATTTTTTTGTCATCTATTTTCAGCTATCAATTTTTCGTGCAATTTTAATATAAAATATCATCAATATTTCTGAAAAAACGATAGAAATTTTTTCTGTCTTGACTATATATACCATCAATGCCAATAATCAATGAATCGATGAGTTTGACACCAAAAGGTGAAATCAAATTTGAAATGAAGGCTTTGGCTTCTTCATCATCTTGCGAAGTGCGTGCAATACCACCCGGATGATTGTGAGCAATGATAACATATTTTGGCTTGATTGATGAAATAAAGTCGAGAACAGTGTATGGACTGACACCAACTTCATCGATGGAATTTCTGTCAAATATTCGCTTGTCAATAAAATTGTAACTGAAATCAAAACCAAAAAGTGCGAGATTTTCCGTGGTTTTGAAACGCAAGAGTTCTTCCACAATATCCAAAAATTCTTCGGTGTTGTCAAGATTAAGTTTTTTGCTCATTCGGCTGGAAGAATAATAGAACATCAAATCACTAAAGAGTTTGATTTTTTGTGCACTTCTCCTGTTGATACCCTTAACCTTCATAAGTTCGTTTTCGCTGGCATCAACAATATTTCCAAAATTTGAAAACCTGTCCAAAAGGCGATGTGCAAGCGGATTGACATCACCACGCGGAATTATGTATGTGAGAAAAAACTCAACTGCTTGAATATCGCTCACATTTTCAATTCCTGACTTTTGAATTAGGTTTGACAATCTTAATCTGTGACCTTGATGAGTGATGTCATCGTCTTTTTTCTTTTCCATTTTTGCACTCCTTAAATTCTGTTTACTGAATTAAAGATATCTTCATTTCTTTTTGAAACATAGTCGGCAATTTCTTTGATTGCTTCATTGTTGAACTTTCGCAAATCAATATTGTTCTTGTTTTTAAACAAATGTTTCCTTAAAACTGCAAAATAGACAAGACGAATATCTGTGTCAGTGTTAATTTTGAAAATGTTATGTTTTGTGGTGGCTTCTTTCAAAAGTTTTTCTTCCACTCCCTTTGCACCAGTCACTTCACCGCCAAATTTGTTGATTTCTTCCACATATTTTTGCGGAACAGTTGACGCACCGTGAAGAACGAGTGGAAAATTTGGCAACTCTTTTTCAATTTCAGAAAGGATGTCAAATCGCAATATGGCATCGCCTTTGAACTTGTATGCTCCGTGACTTGTTCCAATTGCCACAGCAAGGCTGTCACAACCCGTCTTTTCCACAAAAAGTTTGGCTTGCTTTGGATCGGTGTATATATGCTCTGAAGCAGAAATCTTGTCCTCGACGCCCGCCAAAACTCCCAATTCGGCTTCCACAAAAACATTTTTCTTGTGCGCATAATCCACAACCTTTTTGGTCAATTTCACATTTTTCTCAAATGACAGACCACTTCCGTCAATCATAACAGAGTCAAATCCAAGGTCAACCGCTTTTTTGCACATTTCAAAACTTTTGCCGTGGTCAAGATGCAAGAAAATTGGAAGATTATAATGCTCTTTGGCAGTCCTAAAAATTGGCATAACAAAATCTTCTCCCAAATAGGAAAACGCCCCTTCACTGACACTTGCAAGACAAGGCGACTTGCTCATCAAGCATCCTGAACATATTCCCTTCAAAATTTCCAAATTAACAAAATTATACGCTCCCAAGGCATAACCATTTTTTAAGCAATCTTTATAATAAAATTCAAGCGATTTCATTTTTCCTCCAAAATTAGTGTTAATATGCTATATTTTAACATATTTTTCATTTTTTACCAACATAAATTGTTAAAAATTAAAATAAAGGAGAAAAAAATATGACGAAAAAAATTTTGGTATGTTTAAGCTTATGTTTGGTATGTTTGGGTCTTGCTGGTTGCGGTAAAACGATTAATGATGTTGTGCGAGAGAATATGTCTGAACTCACACAAGATTTCTATTATGCCGAGAATGACGATTTTGTTGCCACATTAAGTGTTGGCGAACGAGAAGAAGAATATTTCTATGACGGTAAAAAGACAGACAGTGTTCAATTTGCACTTTTGACACTTTCTTTCAAGGAATATTTGAATGAAAAGATAATCAAAGTCCAAGTGGCAAGTGGTGACGCTTCAAAAGTCGTGGAAATGGAATATAATGATTTGAGTGGCACATTTATGGCTGACATTGTTAATGAAATTGAAATTGGTGAAAGTGTTTTTGTGAATTTTGACGGCAATGTGGTTGAACTTGAAAAAACCTCTTCAAATTTCACAATTCAGTCAAACGAAGCAATCAATATTGCTTGCGAAAACTTGCAAACCGAACTTGAAGAACTCAAAAGTTTTTCACACTTCAACGGCGAATGCTATCTTCGAGTTTTGAACCAAAAAGAAAACAAATTCGATGATTTTTATTGGTGCTTCACTTGCATTGACAATGAAGGTGGAAATTTTTCAGTTATCATCTCGACAAGTGATGGCAGTGTGCTTGCAAAATCGGAATAAATTAAATAAAAAATGATATCTAAATTTCTAACGATATCATTTTTTATACATAAATTATGAAAAAATAGTAAAAAATCAATTTTTTATGCATTTTTTCTTTATTTTTTCGCTATTTTTTGTTAATTTTTATTTTTAATATATTTTTATTTCAACTTAAAAATTCTGACCGGAACAGTCAATGCAACATCAATGCGCACATTGACTCCTTCTTGAATTCCCTTTTCCGCCAGTTTTTTTGAAATATATGTATAGGCAAGTTCAGGTGTGTTGTTTTCCTTGCTCAAATGTGACAAAACGATTTGTTTCGTTCCGCTTCTCACCAATTTTTCAGCAAATTCACTTGAAGCGTCATTTGACAAATGCCCGTTCTTTCCGGCAATCCTCATTTTGAGTGAGAGAGGATATTTCAGACAGTTTTTGAGCATATTCAAATCGTGATTTGCTTCCAAATATACCAATCGACTTCCTTTCACACTTTCAAAAATTTTGTCATTTGTATGCCCTAGGTCGGTGAGCAAACTCACCTTGCTGTTTCCGTTTTCAATGGCAAACCCAAAACACACAACATCGTGCGGAATTTCAATTGGATTAATTAACAAATCTTTGATTTCAAAATTCTCTGTGAAAACTCTGATATTTTCTTCCTTAATATTCTTTAATTTTGGATACAACCCATTCCAAACATCGTTATGAGCATAGACCGGCACATTGAATTTTCTTGAAAAAACATCAACACCCTTAATATGGTCAGTATGTTCGTGAGTGAGAACAATGGCATCAATATCTTCTCCCTTGACGCCAATAAGTCCCAATCGTTTCACTGTTTCGGAGCAAGAAATACCATCATCCACAAGTATTCGTGAATTTTCAGTTTCAATATATGTGGCATTTCCATCACTGCCTGATGACAAATTAAAAACTCTCATTTTGCTCCAATTTTATTAAAAAAATCAATTTTTTTCGATTTTTTTCGATTTTTTTAAGTTTTTTATTCTTTTTTTATGAATTTAAAATTTTTCTCAAAAATTGTCCAGTGTAACTTTCTTTGCATTTTGACACTTTTTCTGGCGTGCCAGTTGCCACCACCGTTCCACCTTCATCGCCACCTTCAGGCCCAAGGTCAATGACATAGTCAGCACATTTGATGACATCAAGATTATGCTCAATGACAATAACAGAATTCCCGTTACCAATAAGACGATTCAAAATTTTGATTAACTTTTTGATATCATATATATGAAGCCCAGTCGTTGGCTCGTCCAGAATATACATCGTTTTGCCGGTTTCGCGTTTTGCTAGTTCGGTGGCAAGTTTCACTCTTTGTGCTTCTCCACCAGAAAGTTCTGTCGCTGGCTGACCCAGTTTGATATATGACAACCCGACATCATAGAGCGATTGCAGTTTGTTGGTTATTGATGGAATATTCTCAAAAAATTTGAGCGCTTCTTCCACCGTCATATCCAAAACATCACTGATGGTTTTTCCTTTATACTTAACTTCCAAAGTTTCACGGTTATATCTCTTTCCCTTGCAGACTTCACACGGAACAGTGACATCAGGCAAGAAATACATTTCGATTTCTTTGACACCTGCGCCTTCACACGCTTCGCATCTTCCACCTTTGACATTGAAAGAAAATCTGCCAGCATTGAAGCTACGCATTTTGGCGTCAATTGTGGAAGCAAAAAGTTCTCTTATCGCCGTGAAGACTCCTGTGTATGTTGCTGGATTACTGCGAGGTGTGCGTCCAATTGGTGCTTGGTCAATGCAAATAACTTTGTCCAAAACATTAATATTTTCAATCTCTTTGCAATTTCCCAGTGGCAATTTTGAGTTGTTAAGAGCGTTGGACAAATATGGAAAAAGAATGCGATTAATAAGCGAACTCTTGCCACTTCCTGAAACACCAGTCACTGCTGTGAAAACGCCAGTTGGAATTTTCACATCGATATTTTTCAAATTGTTTTCTTTTGCTCCTTTGATGGTGATGAAATCTTTTGGTTTTCTTCGCTCTTTTGGAATTTCCACTTTGTCATCACCACGCAAAAATTTGGCAGTTATTGATTTTTTGTTTTTCTTCACTTCTTCCACTGTGCCACAAGCGACAATTTCACCACCATTGACGCCAGCATATGGCCCAACATCAACAAGATAGTCCGCCGAACGAATGGTGTCTTCATCGTGTTCAACCACAATCAAAGTGTTTCCAAGGTCTTTGAGATTTTTCAGTGTGCGCAAAAGTTTTTCGTTGTCGCGTTGATGAAGCCCAATGGATGGCTCATCCAAAATATACAACACTCCGACAAGTCCACTGCCAATTTGTGTGGCAAGACGAATACGCTGTGCTTCGCCACCAGAAAGAGTGTCTGCCGAACGGCTCAAAGTGAGATAGCCAAGCCCTACATCTTCCAAAAACTGCAGTCGTTTCAATATTTCTTTCACAATCGGTTCGGCAATTGTTGCTTTTGCTTTGTCAAATTCCAAATTTTTGACAGTTTCAAGCAAATTTTTGACACTTTGATTGCAATAATCAAAAATATCCCTGCCTTTAATCTTGATTGCCAAAGCACTCTCATTAAGTCGTTTGCCGTGGCAAGTTGGACAATCTTGCTCACGCATAAATCGACCAATTTCAAATCTCACCCATTCGCTGTTGGTTTCTTTGTATCTTCGGCGTAGGTTGTTGACAATACCTTCAAAAGTGGTGGTAATGAAACGCTTGCTGTATTTTGTTTTTTTGTCACTTGAAACTTCAATGTCAATTTCATCATTTCCCGAGCCATACAAAAGAATTTTGATTTTTTCTTTCTCGAGTTCGCAAACTGGTTTGTCAAGGTCAATATCATATTTTTTGGAAAGTGCTTCAAAATATCCCCTTGCCATTCCACCCGCTTCAAATTTCCAACCTGTTATGTCAAAAGCACCTTGACTTATGGAAAGATTGGAATATTTCAAAACCGCTTTGTCGTCAATGTCAGTGGTATATCCAAGTCCCAAACAGGTTGGACAAGCACCATATGGAGCGTTAAAGGAAAATAGACGCGGGGTGATTTCACCCAACGCCCGACCGCAAGTTGGACAAGCATAGTTAATCGAAAAAAGTTCTTCCTTCTCATCAGTTTTGGCTATCACCAATCCTTCCGCCAATTTCAAAGAGTTTTCCACACTGCCTGCAAGCCGAGCGTCTTTCCCTTCTTTGATGACAATTCTGTCCACAACAACATTGATATTATGACGAATATTTTCGTCGAGATTTATTTCATCTTCAAGAAGAAAGGTATTCCCATCGACTTCCACACGCGTGTAGCCACTTCTTTTCAAACTTTCGAAAAGATTTTGAAATGTTCCCTTTTGGTCGTGGACAACTGGTGCTAAAATTGCCACCTTTGTCCCTTCGCCATACGCCTTTATACCGTCCACAATTTGGTCAATTGTTTGTTGCTTTATCGGTTTGTGACAATGCGGACAATATGGCGTCCCGACATTCGCAAACAATAATCTAAAATAGTCATAAATTTCTGTCACTGTTCCAACTGTTGAACGAGGATTGTGATTTGTTGTCTTTTGGTCAATTGAAATCGCCGGTGACAACCCTTCAATCGTGTCCACATCTGGTTTTTGGCTCTGCCCCAAAAACATACGCGCATACGATGACAGACTTTCCATATATTTTCTTTGTCCCTCGGCAAAAATCGTGCCAAAAGCAAGCGAACTCTTACCCGAGCCACTCACGCCAGTAAAAACAATAAACTTGTTCCTTGGAAGTTCCAAGTTGATGTTTTTAAGATTATTTTCTCTTGCACCCTTAATTATTATTGCGTCTTTCATAAATATAATTATACCACAAAAAATAAAAGTAAACAAGTCAAAATTGAATTGTTTACCTTATTTTTTTATCTGGACATACCTTCGTCAACAAGAGTCCTTTCTCTTAAATCTTTGATGGCATCTTGAATGGTTGAAAAATGTTTTGACACATCTTCTTTTTCAGGTTCCACAATTCCAGCTTGAAACTCACCCTTATCATTGAAATTGCAAGATATTCCCACCAACTTGTCTTCTTTTGCAAGTTTGTGAAGTTTTTCAAAATCTTTTTGAGTCAAAATATCACCAAAAACATCTCTGAAACCTGCCAAGTCCGTTGTCAAAGCATCTTCATAGTCACCAAAAACTTGAAGGTTGTTTTCTTCTTGCGGAAGAATTAAAATACCAACAAAACTATACGGTCCATTTTCTCCAATCTTCATTGTGCGAGTCTTGGCATCAAATGTAAAATTCCCACATTTATAATTTTTGCTCATACTTTTCCTCCTACCTTTCTTTTTCATTATACCACATTTTCCAAAAAGTCACAAAGTTATTTTCAAAAAGTTATTCAATTTCTTCTTTTTTGTTTAATTTCTTTTTCAAATATGCAATCTTGTTTCTCAATTCAATTGCTCTTTCAAAATCAAGTTGAGAAGAGGCAATTTTCATCATTGAAGTCAAGCGATCAATTTCTGTTGGAATATCTCTTCGCTTAATGTTGTGTTCATCCACCTTTTTCCCAATTTCCAAGGTGTTTTTAATCTCTTTAATAATTGTTTTTGGCACAATGTTATGCTCACGATTATACTCCATTTGAATTTTTCTTCTTCTCGCTGTTTCATCAATCGCTCTTTGCATACTGTCAGTAACATTGTCGGCAAACATAATAACTCTGCCGTTGGCATTTCTTGCAACACGACCAACAGTTTGGATTAACGCTCCCTCACTTCGCAAAAAACCTTCTTTGTCGGCATCCAAAATGCAAACCAATTCCACTTCCGGCATATCCAACCCTTCACGAAGAAGATTGATGCCCACCAAAATGTCAAATTCGCCTTTTCTTAACCCATTGATAATTTCAACACGCTCCATTGTGTCAATTTCAGAGTGTAAATATTTCACCTTGAAAGAGTGGTCAGAAAGGTATGTTGTCAAACTTTCCGCCATTTTCTTTGTCAAGGTGGTAACCAAAATTCTCGCTCCACGCGCAATTGTTTTTTCACATTCCTGCATCAAATTTTCCACTTGGTTCTTGATTGGTCGGATTTCAATTGTTGGGTCAAGAAGCCCAGTTGGACGAATAACTTGTTCCACCACTTGTCCCGCTTTTTCAAGTTCATATTTTGCCGGCGTTGCCGAAACATAGATGGTTTGACGAAGTTTTTTCTCAAATTCGGAGAAAGTGAGTGGACGATTATCTTTTGCCGCTTCCAAACGAAAACCATAATCCACAAGCGATTTTTTTCTTGCTTGGTCGCCGTTATACATCGCACGGATTTGCGGAATCGTCATATGGCTTTCATCAATAATGGTCAAAAAATCATTTGGAAAATAATCGATGAGAGTGTAAGGCGGTTCACCTTTTTTTCTGCCGTCAAAATAACGCGAGTAATTTTCAATTCCACTGCAATAGCCAATTTCTCTCATCATCTCAAGGTCATACGCCACCCGCTGACCGATACGCTCTGCTTCCAGCGGTTTACCTTCCTTCAAAAAGTTATCGACCGCCTTTTGTCTGTCACTTTCAATTTGAGATAAGGCATTTTGCATTCTTGCCGAGCCGACAGCGTAGTGCGTGGCTGGGTAAATGGCGATATAATTTAATTCTCTCAAGAGATTTCCAGTCACTGGGTCAAATTCGTATATTTTTTCGATTTCATCGCCGAAAAATCTAACTTTGATGGCACTTTCCGATTGGTTAGCTGGAAAAATATCAATCGTGTCGCCTTTAACACGAAAAGTGGTTCGCTTGAAGTCGATGTCGTTCCGCGAATATTGAATATTAATAAGTTGCGAGATGAGTTCATCGCGGTCAAACTCTTCACCCGGACGCAAAGAGATATGGAGTTTCATATATTCTTCCGGAATACCCAAGCCATATATGCACGACACAGACGCAACAACAATCACATCACTGCGTTCAAGCAAGGAGAAAGTGGCAGACGAGCGGAGTTTGTCGATATCATCGTTGACGCTCATATCTTTTTCGATATATGTGTCGGAAGAGACGATGTATGCTTCGGGCTGATAATAATCATAATAGGAAACAAAATATTCCACACGATTGTTTGGAAAAAACTCACGAAATTCATTACAAAGTTGAGCCGCCAGCGTTTTGTTGTGAGCAATCACGAGAGTCGGCTTGTTGACGCGAGCGATAATGTTTGCCATTGTGAAAGTTTTACCCGAGCCAGTCACGCCCAAAAGGACTTGGTCTTTCAAACCTTCATCAAGACCTTCCACGAGTTCATCAATAGCCTTTGGCTGATCGCCCGCTGGCTTATACTTACTCACCAATTCAAATTTGACATCTTTTCTCATAGAGATATTATAACACAAAAAAAAGAATTTGAAAAGAAAATTTAACTTTTGAAAATAGCCTTCAAGATAACACCGAAAACGAAACTGACAGTGGCGAGAAAAATGGAGCGAAGCACCAAAATACCCAAAGTTTTCTTTTGATTTTTCCTGTCAGAGTTGTATGACAGCCCACATTTTTTCAAAGTGACGCAATAGTAATAACCATTTTTGCCGTCCGACGCGACAAAGTCAATAAAATTTTGGTTGGACAAAGAGACCATAATTTCATCAATTTCGGCGACAGAAAGAACAAACTTCTTGGAGAGTGCAGAAGTTAACTCTTGAGGAGAAATGAGATAAGTTTTCTTTTTTTGACACTTGTTGCATAGATATGTCATCACAAGTTTTTCTTTCTTTGTCATAACATTATTTTCTTTCAAAACACACATTTTATTCTAAAGAAATTTGATGAAAAGAAAAGTGATAATCCCACCAATAAGCGCACCCAAAAGCCCAAAAAGGAAGGAAAAAAGGATGGTCAACTTGTTCACACGCCCACGCTCTTTGACTGGAGCGTCTTCCACTTCTTCAAAGCCGAAAGGAAGGACGCAAAGGCAATATGTGTCATCATCGTCATATTTAATCGAGATAAAATCCTGCCTTTCGAGATGAGTGAGAATATGTCGAATACCTTCGCTGTCAGTGCGGAAGCGTTTTGGCAAAAGAGAAATGATATCTTCGCTTTCGAAGATTTTGTAACTTCCACCACTTGTTTCCTTTGCCAAGATTTTAAGCACAAGTTTAGATTTGACATCCAGCATAGGTATATTTTTTCAAAAAACAGCCGAATTTATACAAAAATAAAATGGCTTTTAAAGCCACTTTATTGATGTTTGTTGAAGACGACATCTTTGACATCTTCAATATCAAAATATTGTCGTTTCAAAATGTTTTGATTTTGGCTATACACGCCATTTTCTCCAACAATGTAACTGTCGATAAGATTGACACCGCAGTCAAAACAGAGATTTTTGAGAAAACTGAAGGCTTCTTCGTCTTGACTGGACGGAAAAGCGATGCCAGAAGGATGGCAATGAGCAACGACCAAGGAGTGTGGACGGACGGAAGAGAGAAAAGCGGTAACTTCAAAAAGTTTCATTGAAACGGAGTCGGTTTCGTTTGAAACGACACGCTTGCTTCCACAAAGGAGATTTGATGCACTAAAGCCCAGCAGGACCAGATTTTCAGTCTTACGGAAACGAAGGAGAAGTTCGACAAGGTCAATAATCTCTCTGACATCATCATAGGTTGTCACTTCTTTCATTTTTGAAGTGGTGTATGAGAAGAACAAATCAGACAAAGCGTGGATTTTCTTGGCAGAGCGCTCGTTGATTCCGCGAATACTCATAAGGTCAATCGGCTTTGCTTCCAAAATATTCCCCAGTGTGCCATAGGCATCCAAAAGGCGGTGTGCAAGGGGATTGACATCTCCCCTTGGGAACACATAAGTGAGCATAAACTCCACAATCTGCACATCGCTCAAATTTTCAAGACCGGCGTTAATCACCGTGTCCAACAATCTTTTTCTGTGTCCTTCGTGACTAATATCAGAATTATCCATAATTAATTTTCTCCTTTTATATAATATTGTTTAATTGGCTAAGCCCACTTGTAGTTCCGCCTTTTCCAGCGTCACCATAAATTCCAGCAGACGTCACCATATCATTTCTTGTGAAAAAGCACTTGTAGCCATTTGTTGTTGAAACATCATAGTTTAACATAATATTTCCTTCATCTTGCCTTGAATAACCATAGATTTCTTTTGTGTATGATGTTCCACCATTGCCTTTTGTTCCAGAGCCATCACCACCGCCAGCACCACCATAGAAATTATCTTCCCAAGGATTTTTGTTCCATCCTCGATTATAATACCTATTGTTGTTAATGCCGTTTAAATAATTATTAAACGCGTCTGCAAAATCAGAAACCTTACCATTATTTTTTTTATTCTTCTCACTATATAACCACCAATAGTCATTTATTCCACCATCACTAAAATATTCCGTTCCCCCTTCAAAAACAGTTGGCTTTTCAGTATAATCAAAACCACCAAGTGTTGTTATAATATCTATAATCATTTGTGCATTACCACCTAAATCCTCTAATATACCATCCCAAAATCCTTTATCATCATCATTGCTCGCAAAGAAATCTACATCTCGTTCTCCCCAAACCATTCCTGTGTTTTTAGCAGCAAGAAAACCAGCAGCTATTACCACATCAATTGCTCCAAGACCTACTGCGATCACTCCCCACGGCAAGGATTTTAATCCCCCCATTATAACCATAATTCCGATATTCATTGCCGCAAGAGCAGCATTTTCCTGATAATAATAATCTTTTACACTTGATTCTGGAATATATTTGCTTTCTCTGTCCCAAGGTCCCGTATCTTCTGGGGTTGTTCCATAATATGAAAATGTTGAGGTCATTTGAAGATTCCCAAACAATCTTTCACCACCTTGATTACCATATTTATAATTCCAATAATAACCTGGAGTTGAAGTTTTGTTCTCTCTGTAAACATTATAACCTCTTCTCAAATAATGCGAAGCACTTGCTGTGACAAATTTGCCATTTGCTCCTGATTCTGTGTCTGTATCTTCACAATCGCCAGCTGTTCCTGATTCTGTGTCTGTATCTTCACAATCGCCAGCTGTTCCGCCACCACCAGAAGTTTTTATCCAAGAACTATAATTTGATTGTATTAACTTCGCTCCTGAATAACCCGTTGCATTACCATCAGTCGAATAATCAGATATATTTTGCATATATTCTTCTTCATAATTACTACTTGAAGTATAATACATACCAAGTCCGCCAGTTCCACCACTTCCTGGTAAATCTTTGTATTGTCTGTTGGTTTGACCAGGTTTCTTATTAGTTTCACCGCTGTTACCACCGGCTCCACCGCCACCTGCAAGTCCACCAGTTTTGTCTGACTTATAGTTATATGAGTCACCGCTCTGCGAATATACTCCTTCAGTTTTCTTGGTTGCATTCAATCCGTCAGCACCATTTCCACCATTTCCGGCAGTGCCATCAGCACCATTTATTGTGATTCCTTTTTCGTTATTATTTATGCCTCCGAAAGTTCCACCATCTCCTGCATTCACACCATTTTCACCTTTAACCTTTGAACTTCCAATTTCTGATCTAACACCATCAGCACCATTGCTACCATTACCGCCATTACCGCTGACAATAATGCTTTTGTTGGTTATGATGTTGTCTTCATATGCTTGCAGAAGAACATTCACCGATTCTCCTGAACTTTTGAGAGTGGATTCTGTCACACTGTCAGCCGACTCACCATCTTTGCCTATCATTGAAAGATTTGAAGTGATGTTTGAAACATTTCCTGTTGCCATAATTGCTGTGATTGTCCCTGAAGATTCTCCTTGAGAAGTTTTTTGAGCATTTGTGATTGGGTCAATTTGTCTTAATGAACCATAGAATTCAATATCTTTGACTCGTATGTCTTTTGCACCTGATGATTCGACAAGAAAAACATTTTGTCCACTCTTGTAAAGTCCACGGTCTTTCGCATCACCCATAATTGCAAAGTTTGTGTCTTGCAATTTTCCACTGCTCTTCCCACTACTGCTCACTTTCACAGCATAATCAAAAGTGGAAAGCGAAATTTTTTGTGTGACAATATGATCATAACCACGCACTTCCATTCCAATTGTGATTGACATATCGTCAACATATATATTGCTGTTGATGATGATATTGCCATCTTTAACATTGCTTAAATCAATTTTGTCAGCATCACCATCAGCAACATCAGAAGTTATTTCATATTCTTCTTGATTGCTGTTTTGAATTCCAAATTCAAACAACACATCCCCTTCGTGTTCACCAAACGGAACACTAGTTTTAGTTGTGTCGATTGAAATTGTTTTGTAAATAGTGTTGTCATCTTTTTTATCATCATCAACTTCAGTATCTTCAAGCTCAAAATCGCTGTTTGATGAAGTGATGTTAACATACGCATTCTCTGCCGGAACTTTCAAATCAAAAGTGTAATCAATTGACGAAGAGCCATAAGAGAGTGCATTTTCTTGTTCTCTTTCACTTGGACCATAGTTTGAAGAAGCAAATTCCACTTCTTTGCCAATATAACTTCTCAAACTATCGTCTGTGAATCTCACTGATGCAGTATTGGCGGCATAACTACTATCTGAATTTGCACTTATTGAATTTGCCACCAAGAGAGAATTTTTCTCATATAACACAGAAGAAATACTTGTGAAAGGTATATCAATAACTATTTCGTGATATTTTGATGTCTCCTTACCATTTATAGTTGTATAATCAGATTTAGATCTAATCACATATCGAATGTATTCACTTTCGGTACTTTCAACCGTTCCAATAATTTTTTCAATACCATTATATTTAATACTTGTTAAATTACCTTCTTCATCATATGTAGCTTCAACACTAGAGCCTGAAACTGCATTTCCATTTGAATAATAGATTGTTCCACCCGTGATTTTATCTCCCGCTTCATTATAATTTACTTTGATGTATCCGACTTTTTCTCCATCTTTAATAACATCAACGATATCAGGACTGTCTCCTCTTTGTTCATATTCAATATTAGGAACATTAACAAGCGAACCCAAATTTATTGTCAAAGATTTTTCATATATTACATAAGTTTCTCCTTGGATTTTGAATGTGCCATCTGAATTTATTGAAAAAGTGTTTTGAGTGACTTTTCCTTCTCCCAGATTGGTTCTGGTCTCATTAAGTTCAGAATAATGTCCATCTACCGGAGTCTCTATTACTCCAGTTACTTCATTGAATTCATAATCAAAACCAACTAAATCTGAAGAAGTTAGATTTACCAAATATTGAAAATTAAAGCCATAATCTACTTGGTCGTTCTCTTCTTGATATGAAACACTTATTAATCCAGCAAATTGAAAATACTGCTCAAGATCTCCATATTGTTTCGTTACATCTTCCCATTTGCTTTCACTTTCAAATTCTCGAACACCATTTTCGCCTACAACAGCATATGTTGAAATATAGTATTTATTATCTTTCACAACATAATCAACACCTTCGCCATCTTCCCAATACGATACTGCACCAACTTCCACCTCATTTGCGTTTGATTCTCTTAAATTATAGATTGTGGCGATTACTTTTTCTTGATTTTCTTGGACAATTTTATAAACTTTTGCATTGCCCATTGAATATTGTGTGATGATATATGAATTTGAAGAGTTCAATGTGACTCCGCGATAACTGTTCACACCACTTATCTTATAAAACTGATATCTTGTTGAGAGGGTTGAGCCGTCTTCAAGAGTGATTGTGTCTTGCATCTCGGTGTAATTTTTCCCATCTTCGTTTTCTGCAAGTTTGTCCGTTGGATACCCATCTTCATCGCTCTCCAATGTGTAATAGAACCCTTCAGTGTTGATGTAAACAACCTTACCACCAGATCCACTCACAATTTGGAATGTTCCTGTTGTGCCTTCACTAATTCCATCAAAAGTATATTTCAAATATACCGTTTGAGTGACCGCTCCAGAGGCATTTTTTGTGACAATAATATTGTTTCCACTCGTAGAAATAGTGTATTCACCTTCCCCTGCACTCTCCAACTTGCCCTGTTCGTTCTCCACATACACACCAGTTCCGTCATATTCATATTTTCCTTGCACTGGCGTGTCACCCATTGACAACTCAAGTCCAACCAACTCTGTTTTGTTGAATGTCACGCTGTTGTCATAATATGTGATTACAACAGAATTATCGACCACCTGTGGCGGATTGCTACTGCTCTCACTTCTAGTGAAAGTGAATGTAAATGTTGTGTCAGTTATTGTCACTTCATATGTTGCAAAGTTACTAATAGTCCCTGTTGCATTCTCGATCGTGTAACCACTTTCACCTTTAACAAATTCAAAAGTTGTGTTAACATTACCACCAGATTGATTGGTAACAGTCATTGTAACATCAATCTCGCTTGGATTTGCTTTGTCAATGGTGGAAGCATAAATTTTCACCGTGGCCATATTATTATTGGTATCATTAACAATCTCCACAGCATCATACCAAACAAACCCTTCTGGATAATCGCTCGTGGCGGCGTTGCTTGACAAAATGTGAGAAGCGAATGTTTTGCTCATCGTTTGTTCACTGGCAAATTCTGTTGCACCACCAATAATATTGTCAAATTCACCGCTTCCTTGTGCATAGAAAGTGAGATTCATTGTGTATTTATTCCCAAGTTCTTCCAAAAGGCTGTCGCGTTTTGTTGCTGAATTTTGTCCAAGATTGATAAGTCCAATATATGATGATAACTCGCTCTCATTGCTCCCATTATACCACAAAAGAAGCTTTGTGGCATTTTCGTCATCAAGTCCATTCCCTTGCGTCAACACACCCTTGTTGTTTAGATAGTAAACTTCGCCAGATTCGTTGTTTGTGAAGTTCACATTGAAGGCAAGTGGAGATTCATTTTCACCATATGGAATGAAGGATTGATAGTATTGTGCATAACCAAAGTCTTGCAAGAAGCCACCCAAAGAATAGCAGTTATAGGCATTGCCTTGTTCCATCACCATTTTTATTTGAATACCATAGTCAACACCATCTTCACCCTTATTTATGTTGAATTTTTCCATATTTCTCTTTGTGAGAGTGATTGATTGTTGCACTTCATATGTCAAGGTGTAATCTGCTGTGAGTTGCAGTGAGTTGTAACCGATGTCCTTGCCAGCCAGCGCTTGCAACTCGGTCTTGTTGAAATATGCTTCATAGTCAAGATAATATAAATCGCCGTCTTTCATAATTTCCGTGTTTGCACCCATTGCTTGAATTCCAAGATCTTTCCATCCGTTTCCATCGTTTCCGAGCAACTTAAATTTTATTGACGCCACCGCTCTTGGAATCATTTGGATGTCGTTATCTACATTTTCGCCTAACTCATCTCTATATGAATATGTCGGAAGAGTTATTTGGGCACGACCAGACAAAGCAATACCACCAGTGTATTGAATAAACTCATCACCGCTGTTCACATAGTTATATATTTCGCCGGCAACATTGATTGACTTTTCGTCTTCTTCTTTCTCTCTATATTCGTTAATCTCATTATATTTTTCCTTAAGAGCACTTTCATCAAGATTGTTTCCTGTCGCACTTATGTTGCTGTTGCGTCCACTTGCATCCTCCACAAGTTCGTCATATGAGTTGCCATTATTATAATTCTCACCATTAGTGTCAGTTTCAGTGCTATAGAACGGCAAGGAGAAATAATAGCTTGTTGTTCCGCCCGGATAAAGATCATTATAATCAACATTACTCATTTTTGATGCTCTCGCATCGCCACTTGTTGTATTTGGCGTATTATCACTTATGCTAAAGCCTAAAAATTCACCATAATCATTACTATAATTATGTTTAAAACCTTGAATTGTGAGATTATATTCATAGTAATAATTCAAACGGCTTGGGAAACCATATGCGTCATATGCACTCACACGAATGTCTTGTGTTTCACCTTCGCCGACATAATAGTCATAACTTTCTTGATAGTCATCAAGAGTGCCTGTAGGTAAAGAACTTCCGCCACCATAGTGTTGAGCCGTGCGTTCTGGCTCGATTTTTCTCACTGTGTAACCAATGTTGCCATCGTTGATGGTTTCTTCAGCATCAAGGTTGGCGTTTGATTGATCATCGGCAGTTTTTTGAGATTGCGAATTGAAATAGCCAATGCCATAGGCGTGAACAAGTCTTGGCATCTCATACTCTGGATCTTTTTCTTGTCCACCGCTTGCATTTTCTACAATTGTTGTCGTAATATTATATTCAATTGTAATTACAAATTTAATTTTATCACCACCAGCAGTCAATCCCTTTGATTTGTCCAAATTAATATTATAATAACTTGGGTCAACATAGCTCACCGATTGCACTTTGGCATCGTTGATTGAATTTGAAACAGACCCTTTGGAATATCCAACAATACCGCCAGAAAGAGCCACACCTTCATTTCTGTTATTTCCAGAAACAATATAGCCTGTGTTGATTGAATTGTCAACACTTCCTTCTTTCTGATATCCAACAATTCCACCACTTGCCAAATTTCTTATTGCAAAGCTTGAGCTTTGTGTGACAGTGCCATAATATTGATTCATTATTGTGGCATTGTTATATGAATATTCAATGTTGCCAGACTCAACATATCCAGCAATTCCACCTGCAACAGCATTTAATTCTCCAGAATATTTTGGTTTTTCTCCTGCATTTGAAATATCTTTCCCAGTGCTATCATCTTCTGACGATGAAGTGTTTGAAGTGTGAGTTGTCTCTATTGTCAAGCCCGTGGTTGTCAAATTTTTCTTGTCAACTTTATAATACACATCAGTCTCATTGATTATTTGTGTATTATGGGTTACATTGGCAGAAATGTTTGAATTTTTCATCACAATCGAGCCGTTAAATGAAGTGTAGGTTATTTCTCCGTTTATTATTGACACATTGACATTTGTCGTTTCTTCAGACGAATTATTCTCACCAGTTTGTTCTTGTGCATTAGCAAAAGTTGTCTCTTTAAGTCCATAATCTCTGCCATTGTCATTTTCACCGGTGAATTGCCCAACAACACCGCCGACAATTCCAGCCCCATAATCTGCACTTATTGTGACAATACTCTCAACAGAACTCATTGTTCCAGTGAATTGCCCTGCAACACCGCCGATATAGTATAGACCGGGATTCTTCTCGACATTAACACTAATATCGCCTTGAACAGAAACATTAATCAAGCTCCCAGTGTAAGCACCTGCAAGCACACCATATAAATAACTTGATTTACCATTTGGGGTCGAAAATTCTTTGTTATTTGTCGAAAATTCTTTGTGATTTATAATTCTTAAATTTTCAATGTTTGCATAAACTGTTCCAAATAGTCCAGCGCTATTTTCAAATTCAACGAGATGGTCTTGCCCATCAATAACAACAATCTGACTATCTGTTCCCAAATCATTATTAATATAATTCCAAGCATCATCACCATTATTTCCTAAATCACTTAAATTAATATCATAGCGAAGGAAGAATTTGCAGTTTTGGAAGGAATTGCCAGTGATTGTGAGACCAGAACCAGAACTTTCAAGGTCTTGAATTTGAGAGAATTTTCCGACATTGGTTATTGCCAAGAAATAATCTCTTTCATTTCCATTCACTGTGCCATCCCTTGAATTTAAGGTTGCCAACTCTTCTTCAGAAAGTTTTGCGTATTCATATGTTCTGTATGCCTTCGATTTGTCTCCGTCGCTTGTTTGAATAACATCATCAGAAATGCCAGTTTGCACACGCGAATATGCTGTTGTGTTTCTCAAATAAACAAACCCAGTTGTGCCATAGCCATTGTTTCTGAATGGTGAATAGAACCATTGTGAATAAATATCACCTTTACTAATATTTATTTTTTGCATAACTTTGTTTTCATCATTAAAGCCGATTGACAACTGATTCACAAGGGCTTTCGTCCCACCACCAGTTTCTTTTGTTGTTGTGTATATCGTTTTGCCATTTGCTTGCGTTGTTGCAGTGGTTTTCGTGCCAATATTGCCTGAATAATCACTGTAATACGAAAGAGATATGTTTCCTTGGAAATTATCAATATTATACGCAACACCATAGCCATAGTCTTCTGTCACAACTTGCATAACCGAATATGAATTTGTGATTTGAATGTTGCCTGACTCTTCGGAAGCAGAGTTGAAAGTGTATATATTTGAAGGCACATAACTCTTGACTTGACCATTTGCAAAAGTGTTGAACACATCGACAATTCCGTCACCTGTGCCAAAAACAGCTTTTATTGTGGATTTTGGATAATAATTGCCATCATCTAAACCATAGCCCGCGTGATAGAATATGTCAAGGTCGACATACGAATTTGACAACATTCCAGTATACATATTTCCAACAAGTCCAGCAAAATCGACATATCCTTTTCCGCCGAACTCAACGCTTCCGGTCGCACCAACGGCGTATATTATGATGCTTCTGTCTGTGCCAGCATTATCTTCTGACATACCCGCATTGTTAACAAGTCCAGCAAAAGTAAGGGGGTCTTCACTATTTTCATCATTTTTGTTTATCACAAAATTAAAGTCCATATCAACCACAATGCCAGAGATTGCAGTGTAAGAATCAGGCGCGGTGCCGATATTTTCAAATAATCCCATTGTTGTGCCACCAGTAACACCACTTTTTTCGGGATCTTGGGTGGAATTCAAAGTGATTGTCTTGCCGTTTCCAACAATAACAACATTGTTTAATTCTCCTTCAATTCGGTTGGAAGTTTCAAAGTCTTTGGAAATATAATAATATTTCATTTTCATATGTTTAATATCATCGGAACTTGAAATTCCAGCAAAAGATGTTGAATTATTAATTTCAATTGGATTGAGTTTTGAGCCTAGATCAAACTTAATGTCGGAATTATATTTTCCAACCATTTCTCTCATCACTTCCACAATTCCGCTTCCGTCATCTGAACTGATTTTTCCATTGAGAGTGTTGTTTTCACTTGCGTTTCCACTAATCTCGTTTGATGAATAGCCATAATAATTATCATCATTAAAGCCATATGAAACATCGATGTTTCTATTATTTTCCATATATTGATATGACAAAGTCACACCGGAAGAATAATAGTTTTCGGCATTGTTGCCACCAATATTAACAAGATCACTGTTCATTCCAACAAAAGCGTTGTTGGCATATTGAGCTGCATTTAATCCACCTTTCGGCAGTCTGTCGTTATAAAGCGTGGCGAGAGAATAGCTTTTTAAGATATAAAGTGCACCATTGTTGCCTTCCTTACCATTACCTTCATTACCGGCAACAACTTCGCCAATCACCCCACCGAAAGCTATTTTATCTAAAGTTCTTTTTATTATTTTTCCTTCATTATTCTCATCCTGTTCGTCATCATAGTTGACAAAAACATCACCATATGAATAAGCGCCTTTGATATTTCCACTACTGCTACCAATATTTAAATAGCCAGAATTTTTTATTGTGCCAATCACACCACCAGCAACAATTGTCTTGTCATCTTCTTTTATGAAGTTTTTGAGTGTTCCGCCATAAACAATTTCTTGCAAAAGCCCGCTCGCTTTTAGCTCCACATTTCCGGCAAGTCCGCCAAAATTTATTGTTTTGGCAAAAGATACCACTGTGCCACCATACATATATGATCCCACATTAAAGTTTGTCAAAGTTCCGTTTCCAATAAGTCCGCCGACATTGGCAGTGCCGTCTGTTTCCACAAAATAGTTTGTGGCGTTATATTTGGCAGTGCTGTTTGCCATTGTCATTGACCCGCCTGAAACTTTGCCAATTGCCCCAACATTGACAGTTTTTGCATTTGTTTCATTTTTATTTTCATTTTTAATTTGAACATCACTCAATTCACTGAAAGTTATTTGTGAGAACGAGAATGTCCCCGCATTCATAAGTCCAATGAAAGTGCCGATGTTTGTTTCTGCATTGGTTTTGTATGTTTCAACCGCAGTTTGTTTATCACCTTTTGCCACCCAAACGTTGTTATTAACTTCATTAGTGTTGTCATCAGAAGGATGTCCAAACTCATATGCTGAATAAATTCCGCTGACGCTTCGGTTCGGATTTTCACCACTGACAGTTCCGTCTTCACCTTCTTGACTTGGGTCTGTTTGTTTGTCATAGACATCAATATCAACTTGTGTTTCAGAAGATGTAAACTCATTGTGAAGAACAATCTCATTTGGTTGGTCACCCAAAACTTCAAATTCGACATTCAAAATTGTGGACAAATTTATGTTGAATCTTGATGCACCTGCAAAACTTCCAATATTCACACCATTTTCATTTTGTCCAATACCGGTTGTCACACCCACTATTTGATAAAGCCCGCCAGTGATATCCAACCCAGATGGTGTGGAATATGCCACTGTCATCTGTCCTTGACCTGTCAGTGTGCCGAAACCAAGTCCAAGATTGAGTTCTTCAATGTTAACCTTTTGAACAATATTGAAATTCCTAATAAGTGAAGACATTGGTGTTGAACCAGTGCTCACAATTGTGACTTCTGTCAAGTTTGCATTTCCAAAGTAGCCACCCAAATAAACTTCTCCATAGCCACTTTCTTCTGCATTTTGATTTTCTGCACCTTCCAAAATCATATTGATTCCACTGATTGTGTCATCTGTCAAGTTTGTCATTCCAAAATTGAGTGGCAAAGAACTTGCACCTGAATTCACAAATACATTTCCAACCAAGAAGCCAAAATATAGCGAATTCTTATTTAAACTACCTGTGCCACTTGTGCTTATGCGATTGTCATTCGTTATCTTCACTTCAAGTTTGATGTTTTCGCTCTGGTCAACAATATTTCCCATTGTTTGTGTTGGTTCAGATGAGAGATAAACATTTGAAATTGTGTTTAAAGAATAAACTGAACTTTGCTCGCTTTCACCAACAATAAGCCCAAATTTTCTTGAACTTGACCCGCCAGTGGTTGCTTTGACATTCAAATTCATTTGCGGATTTTTTTGATTGTTGTTTTCGCTCTTATATCTAAACACAAAGTTAATGTTTTGGAAACTTGATGATTTCGCAACATTGGCGAGAACACCATTACCTTCACTGCTTTCAAGTGTATAGTTTAAATCACCATTGAAGAACACTGTGACATCAATGATATTTGCATTTTCAAGTTTTTCTGTGATGATTGGACCATCGAGTTCAAGTGTGGATAAATCGCTTTCTCCTGTCCCAGCACTTTCTGAATCTTCATTTGCCACATAGATATTTATGCCGTCCAAAGTGAAACCTTCAGCTGTTGAATCAAAGAGAACATCATTCGCTGACAAGATGAGTCCAACTTCATCACCAGCATCACCACCGATGACATTTATTGTGTTGTTACCAATGTTTTGATACACAACTTCAGTCAAAATTCCTTCATCGCTGGAATTCATATAGTTCGAATATGACACGAATGTTCCACCAAATTCTTTGAGCGAAATGTCTGGATTTTTCTTCAAATATGTCCTTAAGTCAACATCGCTGTAGCCACTCGCTGGAGAGTCTTGATTCACTCTTCCTCTGACAACAACCGTGGCATTCGGTCTGTCGGTGCTTATTTGGGCTAAAACATCTGCAATGCTTCTTTCATCGGCATCAAGGAACAAAACTTCAAGTTTTGGATACAAAACAATGTCTGGGAAGATTTCATCAGCTTCGTGTTCCCAGCGCGTTTCGTCCCAATCATTATGCAAGAAGAAGGAGGACATCGAAGAGTGTTGTGCTTCAATTGTGGCAAGATTTTTGATGGACTCAATTTCCAGAATTGGCACATATCCGTTTGAAATTGTTGCCAATGTTTCCTTTGTGGTTTGACCTTTGATGTAAGTTTCAGTGTTATCACTTGTCACTTCTTCAGTGGTTTTTGCATCCACAAGGAATTGATTTGTGACAGCCACGCTCATTCTTGTGTTTCCAAACACAGAACTTTGAGCATTGTTCACCACATTATGATAGCCATTTCTCGAGTCAAGTAAATATAGATTGTTTGGAAATTCGCGGTTATCTTCTTCGCTGTCATTTCTGAATCCTGCAATCAAGGAGTAGACATTTTCAAGTGAACGAGAAGCATCATAATATGGAATACTGTTCACCTTGTTCAAAGCAATATCGCTGTCCACATTGACTTGTCCAATGATTCCGCCAGCGTCAGCCGTGTTTTCAGAATATATAACACCGCTGAAATATGTTTGATTTAAGTAGTATGAAATTGAAACTTTGTTGTTTATGAAGTCTGAATCATAACGATATTCTGAATTAATATAGCCGACAATACCACCCACTGCTTCTGTTTGATAGTTGATTTCATTGTTTTTCACATTTGAAACAACATTAAGTTTGTTGTATGCAATCGTCACATATCCGGCTTTTGCATATCCGACAATACCACCGATATAAAGAGGATTATTGTAATATCCAGGATGCTTGGTGTCAAGAGCTGTGTATGAGAAGATACTCAATTGTCCTCTTTCACTTGTGCCACCATTATAATAGTTATACATTCCTTCTTCAATTGTCTTTTGAAGAGTTGTGGAATATTTTGCATAGACAGCATAAAGTCCAGCATAACTTTCACCAACAATACCGCCTGCAAACAAATTCTTTGAAGTGATGTAAGACGGATTGTTGAGAGCCATATCAGCGTCAAGTTCAATTCCAAGGTCATACGCCATCAACGATTTCCCGAGATAGCCAAAAAGTCCACCGGCAACTTCGCCATATATATCAACAGAATCCAATGCCTTGATAGAAACAACATTATAGTCAGTCAAATCGGTCTGTGTGGAATATTGAACATAGTCATCGCCGATATATTTGTAGATATCAACATAGCCGGCAATACCACCCGCATAGGAGAGATATTTGACCGCACTGCCGAGAGAAGAACCATTGTATATAAGTTCTCTCAATGTGTCGCCTGTGTATCTGTCATTATAGGTTATTGTTTTGGAATTATCATAATATCTTGATGCAACATCGATGTCGGTCACTGTGATATCATTCAATTTTGAATCACCAATAACAATTCCAACAACGCCACCAACAATATTATTTCCCAAAATGGAAATTGCTTGCACGCTTTCATCATCGACTCTGTCATCGTTTGGAGAGAGTGAAAGTCCGATGAGTCTTGTGTTTACTGCCGTTCCAGCCAATGCACCGACAATGTTGGCATTTGCATTATGCACAGATGTGACTTTGAAATCAACATTCATTATTGTGGCATCTTTGAGTTCTCTGAACAAGCCATAGTTGTCAACTTGAGTGGATGCGCCCAAACTGATGTTTGAAATGGTGAAAGAGTTACCATCCAAAATTCCCAAGAATGATTTTGTTGTGGTTGTCAAAATGATATTGTTATCACCAGTGACATCTTGGTCAATTTCAGAGAAGTCAAGGTCGTTGACAAGTCGATAAGTTCCAAAAACCGTGGTGTTTGTGTAATATTGTTTATAGGAAGAAATCTCTGTTTCTTGTGCTTTTCCTGTCGCCTTGGCAAAATCGGCAGCAGAACGAATGATGATTGGGTTGTTTATTGAGCCATTGGCAAAATCAAGCACGCGATAGGTGTTTATGTCAGTCAGTTGTGTTGGAAGATAGTAATAATCATCGCTGTCGCCACCATTATAGATAATTTCTCTGTTGGAGAATGCGATATGATTTGCAGAAACCAAAGTGATAACTTTTGTGCCGTCATCATTTTCGTTTTTGTTTTTATTGGTCATTGTCCAAATGCCGTCATACGCTCCGTCAGTTGAAGAGAAACTGAAACGATAATAACTTTCTTCATATGCCACATCAGTGATGGCAAAAGCACCCGTGTCATAACTTCCTTGTGGAGTTTTGTCGACACGCTCCTTGCTGTAATAATACGAATACCTTATTCCGTCTTCATTAAGATTCAAGTCTTGTCCGCGTTCATTAACGCCGGAGAAGCTCATTTCATTGATATCCGAATTGGTCATTTTTGCAGCAGCATAGCAAAGAAGAACTTCTGCCACTTCGCTGTTTTGATAAACAAAGCCCGCAGATAAATAACTCTTTGTTGCATCAACTTCAAAAGCAATATTGACATAAGAATTTTTCACCAAACCGGTGTTGTTATAAACAAAGCCTGCCACTCTTCCAGTTGAAACAATGGAAGAAGCGTCAAAATAGAAATCATCTGCGAAATTTGCACCTTGAACATAAGATGTGTGCACTTCGCCAGAGTTGTTGTTCACAAATCCTGATGTTACTGATGAAGTTGAATTCATCAAGTTTTCAATCTGAACATTATTGACAAAGGAAGCGGAAATTGTGCCAGAGTTTGATTGAACAAAACCATTGACTGTTCCTTGACCGCGAATGGTGAAGAGCGGAAGAGAAAGTTCGCTGTAATATTTTGTTTCGTCAATTTCCACAATTATTCCGACACTTTCGCCACCAACACGGCTGTTTGTGATGATATTGTTGTTTTCGACAACAAAGCCGACAATATTAATATCTCCCGCTTCCACATCTTGTGAAGTCAAATACACATTGTCAGTGCCTGTGCCTTTAACAAAGTTAACCACCAAACCTGTGCTTGAAGAAATTTTTGATGACGACAAGTTCTCATCATAGTATGCGACAACTTCGCAGTTATAGATGATACCATTATTGGTGAGAGCAAAGCCGGCAATATTGACATTTTGATAATCTCGTATATTCACCGTCAACTGCCCACCATTATAGATATTAACTCGCACATTTTTGAGTGTTGTGCCTTCCACAACTTCATCAAATAATGCAATATTCAAACTTGTGCCGTCAACATTGGTGTTGAAACTGTCAATATAAATTTGATAACCATTTCCGTCAAGAGATTTCAAGAAAGTTGTGTCGAGTGGAGTGTAGTTTTGAAGAACAATATCGTTCATCAAGATATAATCACCGCTTGAAGTGTTGCCATTGTCATCACGATTTCCTTCGGCATATCGCAAAAATTCTTCAGCCGTATAGATTGGCACTGGCACTTCTTCATCTGACCACACATTGATGGTAATAACAAAGTCATATAAAAGTGTAAATGTCTTGTTTCCAGAAATCACAATAGTTTCAAGACGCATATGAATACTGCCAATTCGAAGACCTTTTATCTTCACCGTGCTATTTGCACCAGAACTAAATTCCACAATTTCATTTTCCAAAAACTCACCAGTTTGAGAATTATATATTGGAGTTTCCGAATCATCTGTTCCAATAATCAACAAACGCTCTTCAATTGGGACTTCGCGATAGATGCCAGAATCATATTCATAGTTAATAAAGTAGCCACCAACATCATCACGATAACTGCCATTGCGCATAAATTCTGTTTGTTTTGCCATAAGCCCATTTTCGCCATAGACAGCGTTATACTCATTGACATTGGAGCTGTCAAAGTTATATTCTTCTGGGTCCAAAACATATGAGAACGCCAAAGTTTGTTCAGCATTTATGTATGAAACAAAGGAGTCATAAGTGCCATTACCATATTGCACTTGTTGAGTCGAGCCGACAATTTTTGTGCCATTCTCATTAAGCGTGAAATCAAGAAGATAGATTGTGGCGTAACTTTCAATATAGTCCATAACGCCATTCACATATCTTGAAACTGACGCGTAAACATAGAACACACCTGTTGAATTGCCGTCTTGCAGAGTGGAAAGCACGCTTGTGTTTATGGTTGCTTTGTAATTTCTTGTCGAATTTGAAACCGTTTCTTCGATATCGCTCAATGTGATATAATCACCAGCACCTTCAAGACGAATGCTGTTGTTTGTCAAAGATTGGTTAAGTTCCAAGGAAATACTCACTTCAACGCTTTCACCTTTTGCCACCATAACACTTGATTGCCCATTAACGAGAATGGTCGCTGAATTTAGGTAATCGATGATATAGCTATAACTGTCAGAAGCAACCAATTCATCTTCATCATAGAAATTAAAGGTCAAATTGATGCTACTATTTGATGAAAAGCTTGAAGAAACATTAATTCTAAAATAATATATACCATTTTGTAGGTCATTGTCGGTCGGAGTTATTCGAAGTCCAGAAACCGAGGCTGTGGAAATATTTGTGGTGGTGGAAGAGTCGATATAGTAGCCATAGGTCGAATTATAGGACAAACGGCTTATTTGCACCGTGCCGATATTTCCATTTGATGTGACATCATACAAAACATCAATTCTTGAAAAATGAGCAAAAATTGGGCTGACATCCATCGCCAAAATACTGTCCGAACCTGGAACTAATGTCGATGAAATTGTGGTGCTTGGAGTGTAATACCACCTTGAATTGTTGATTATTCTGCTTTCAATTGTGTATGCCGTCACATTAACCTTATCAATACCTTGTTTTTTAACAGAAAAATCAATTGTTTTGAGATATGTTTTGTTGTTCTTTTGGCTTTTTGCATTGACGCCAATCACAAAGTTATATGTTTTGTCAACTTTGTGACGATATTCCTTGTTGACATTCATATAAACATTGAAAGTTTTTTCATTGCCATTTTCCTTCATCTCCCACTCAACATCCAATACCAAATTGTCGTTGATGACAAGTTTGCCACCTTCGACAAAATAATCTTTTCCATTGTATGTGAAAGTGAGTGCCAAGTCTTCATCCTGGCTGTCCGAATTAATCACCACTTTGAAATTTGCTGGTTCAAGTGGAGAAATGTTCAATTCTTTTTCAAACACAGAAACACTGTTTGCGCCCAAGTATGTCGAAATGTAGAAATTCTTTTGTCTGTAATCACTTAATGCCACACTAAAGTTTTCATAGCTTGCCAACTTTTTAAGTTCAATTCTGATGAGTGCTTCAATATTTTCCTTTGTGGCACTTTTTGCGATGAAGTTCACTCCATTTTCAGAAACAATTTCGGTCACATATTTTTCGCCTTTCTCATCAATATTCTTAATCTCGTCCAAAGAAGCACTGTAGGCATATTCATTGTCGTTAACCAAAGTGTATTCTTGTCCGCCCAAATATATGGAGTGGTCGAGCACAACTTGCACCCGTTTTTGATTGTTTTGACCGGTTTGAATGTTTAAAATTTGTCCTTCGCCCAAGACACTTTCATCAACCGACAAAACGACTTCTGGCACATAATTTACCACCATAATTTCATAAGTCATTGCTTGACTGAAATCAACACGACTGTGAAGAGTGAGTTTGATGGTTTCACCAAGGTTAAGATTGTTTCTTTTTGCTGTCAAACTGCTTGTCGTGAAATCAATATAATTTATTCTGTCCACACTCAAAAGCAAACTCTTTGCTTCATTTTCTGTGATACCAAAAAGTTCAGTGATGTTGATTGTGTTCTTTCTTTCAAGTTCGCTTTTTGCACCATCGTTTGCAAGGTTTTCTTGCACTTCATAAAGGAAGAAAATTCCCGCTTTGACACTGCCATTTTCGCTTTCAGCATCAGCATTAATCATCTTGCCTTCCACATTTTGAATGGTTTGGTCAACTGAAACAAAAACATTTTGATGAACATTTTTCAAATATGCAAAACCAAAGTTAACTTGTTCGTCAATTTCAGCGATTTCCCAAACAGAGCCATCAAAATCGGAATAGTCCACACTTTCGCCATAGACAATGGTTTCTTTTGCAAAACTTGTTCCACCGCTTTGACCGGACAAAATGTAGTCCATTTGAATTTGATATGTGTTTGTGTCGCCTTCAACAACAGAAAGGTATGAAATATATGAATTTTTATATTCTCTTCTTCCCGAGCCACTGACACTGCCAATACCAAAATTGTTATCAATTGTGTGTTGTCCGACATATGCAAAGGAATTTGTGAGTTTGAAATATGTGTTACTGTTGTCGCTTGTTTGAAGTGTGCCAACAAATGCCCCCACCATAACATTGTCACCTTGTCCATTCAAAACATTTGTGATTGAACCATCAAAGGTTGAAACATCCACGCCATTGTCAGTCAGCAAACTGTATGCATAAACATATGAGTTGGAGATTTGAGTGTATTTTGTTGTTGCGTTACCTTGTTCAACAAAACTGCCATTTCCAACAAGACCACCCACAATTTCCGCTGTGAATTTGTTGGTGTATTCTTCTTGCGTCACTTCGCCTGCCTCGTTTTCCACATCTCTAATAAAGTTATAGAATTCCACACCGCAAGCATCAATTTTGCCATAGTTATTTCCAGCAATACCACCCGCAACCGTGTTGAGATAATTTCCACCTTGCACAAGGTCGATTTCAAGTCCATAAACCTTTGAGTTTGAAATTGTGCCACGATTTTCGCCGGCAATACCGCCCGCATAATATTTGTCACCAACATACACTCCACCTTTCAAAGTGCTTGGAGCATAGTTGTTTTCAAGATAGTTAACATCAACAGTGATATTATCCACAACGCCGTTGTCAAGGACATAATTGGCAACAAAGCCACCACCAGTCACATCGCCAACCATTATCAAGTCTTTCACTGTTCCAGTCAAATTGTTGATGAAAGTTTGACTGTTGTTTGTGAATGTCAAGGTCACATCATCAGTATGACCAAAAACCATTCCAGAAAAGTTTTCAATTGATGTCCAGCCGTCAAGCTCAAGACTATTCATCACTCTGTAATACAAATTGCTTTGCATATTCTTCAAATCTTCTTCAGTGTAAACACGAATTGCAGTTTCTTCACTTTGACCATCTGCAACAATAACCATAATTCTCAAAATGATGTCGCTGTAATAGATTTTTTCATTGTCATTGTTTAAGAAATAGTTTCCAGCAACTTCGCCATCTTCATTGACATATGTGCCGTCAAGCAAACTTTCGTAATATGTGTCAATCTGTGAGAAATTGAGATATTTCGCTGTCTTGTCAAGTTCGCCATTGTCGCCCACAGTGTAATAAACAATTTGTCGAACACCGCCAACAATTTTCACCATATCTTCTGGCAAAATATAAAGATATCCATAGCCACCTTTTGCACTGTTACCAATTGTCAAATTGAAAGATTGGCTTATTAAGTTTGTTTCAATATTCAAAACGCTGGAATCTTCATCGTGTGGTTGATAGAAATATGTCAAATTGCGGTTTTCTGCATAGTTAGGTGAAACCGATGTGGAAATTGTGAAGAATTGTTCTGTCACATCATTTGTTGCAATGTTCAAATACACTTCGCTGTTTTCCGTTCTGTTCACCCAAGTGATATTTTCAACACGGTCTGCTCTCAAAATGTCGATATTGATATTTGTGCTTAAATCTGAAACAATTGTGCCGTTATATTCAAGTTGATAATTCAAGTTGACAATTTCCACCCAACTTAAATTAAATTGAGTTGATTTTGTTTGAATATTAAACTCAATAACATTTTCACCCGTGCTTGTTTGGTCATATTTGACAAGAGAAAATCCAGTCAAGGTCACAAAATCGTTTTCAATTATTGTTTCGCGTGTCAAGCCCACACTCAAAATATTTCCATTGTCATCTCTTTCAATAAGTTCTTCATCGGTGTTTCTCACGCTCAAAATACCATTTCTTAATGAAATTGAGAAATTTGACAAATCATTATATGTTGGTTTTTCTTTGTCAAGACGCAAATTCACTGACACTTTAACTTGCGACCTGTCATCATTTGAACTTATGCTTTCAAAAGAATACAAAGTCACATCACTGATATTGCTTCGAAGAGAGGTCACTGGATAGAAACTTTCGAGTTTGAAAATTCTCATAAGATTAAATTCATTATGTTCTTCATCAAAGCCATAGAAAATCACTGCAACATAAACAACAAACTCGCTGTCATTTACCTTCAATTTGCCGTCAGAATATGTGAAATAAGTGTTTTCATTGCTTGAAAAGTTATAGTTATAGGCATCAATATAAGGATTGAGATTTTCAAAAATTTCCTGTTTTTCTTCATCGGATTTGTCGATATAGTCCAAATTCATTTGGTTAACTTCATTGAAAGCGTCAAAATCCATAAACATAAATTGATAGCCAGCCATTTCTTCATTGGAGTTTAATGTGGCATTGTCATATTCAAGATTCAAACTTATGTGAGTTCCAGCCGACATCAAAAGTTTGGACAAAGTTCCGTTTGTGGTGTGGTTTGGATTTTGTGTGACAACAGTGTCAGCACCTTCTCCTGTCACAACAAAACTTTGAGAAGTTGTTTCGTCATAGAAAACATTGTTTGAGCCGATACTGTTGTTGACCACTTGTGCACTCTCAAGTGGAGCAAATGCAAAAATTGAAATCGCTTCACTTTTCGCACCTGTTTTGTGAGTGAAAGAAAAGTTTAATCCACCAGAATACCCTTCCTTCAAAACATTCACTGTCACCAAAATATCGACATAGGAATTTTCAACATTTGTCTTATCTTCATTTCTTCCAACTTCCTTGAAGGAAATGTCAAAATTGTTTCTATTGTAAACAAGGTCCAAACCAGTCGAAGAAGAAAATCCTTTAATGCGCAAATTGAAATCTCGCGTCATTGAGTTATCACTGGAAGAGATGTAATACACTTGGTCAAAAGCAAACTCGTTTTCACTAACTTCACCAGTCGCTTCGTCAACCGTCAATTCGTAAATATCCAAAATGGCATTGTCGGTGACTTGATAGAGATTGGCATAAACAGTTTCAGTTGCCGTGCCGTTTGAAGTGGCAACAAATCTCAATGGAAAATTGGTTTGACTGCCATATTCTCCCAAACTGCTTGCTCTCAAATATATTGAAGTGCCACTTTCAATTGGTTCAGAAAGCCAAGTTGAAGAATCTTCATATCTTGTGAAACTCAAATAATTAACATAATCATTTTCGCGATAGATATTAATGTAATAGTTTGGGTCTCTGTCCATATTATCGATGGCGATTTGATATGTATTGTCGCTCAAAACCACATCATCTGGTGAAAGAGTGGCCAAAACTTTGTATCCATTTGTGGTCACATAGTTTGAATATAAGTCAATTGTTTTATCGGCAATTGAGCTTGTTGTCTCATCCCGAACAAGAATGGTGTCTGCCACAAAGTATGTGGAAATTTTGAGATAATCATCGTAACTTTCGGCAGTGGAAACTCCGTATGCATATTGTTTATATTCAAGATTGAAAGCAACATAGACATCACCGCTCAATTTCTTTCGTCCTTCCACCACTTGAGCGTCAATTGTGAAATCAATAACACGCTTGCCATTTTCATAGTTATAAACCACTTGGTCGAGTGAGAAATAATCTTCATAGTCTTTTTCTGGAAGAAAATATATGCTTCCGTTTTGATATTTTCTGTAAACAACAATATCCATTGTCATATTTTCATCAAAAGTGTCAACCACAATTCGGCCACTCACTCTTGATTGATTTGGGTCATTTCTGACCAAGATTCTGTCTTCTTCACTGTTTCCAAGATAGAACTCTTCAATTGTCGAATCATTAATCACTTGGAAAGTTATCTCTTCTTGCACACTTGGCATTTGGACAAAAGAAGCAAGGAGGGTTATTTCGCTTGAATTATAATCTTCATAAACAAACAAAGTTTGATTGTCAACAATTTCTGCCACCACTTGTTCATTACGCAAAATTGTGGTTTCATTGTTTTCTTGGAAGGTCCAAGCAATGTCTTTCACATTCGCATCAAGCGGATAAATATTGAAATAGTTGGAAAAAGTCAAATCCTTTCCTTCAACACTATTTTTAACCACAAAAAGTTCGCTTTGTCCTTTTTCATTGATTAAATCTTCGGACAATGTCATACCTTCAAGCATCGTGTCCACTTGAACATTGATGGTTTCATAAACTGACGCATCTTCAATGGAAGAAACACGAATTCGCGACTGTCCACTTTTCAAAGCAGTGGCACGGAAAGTGTATTCATTTTGAGAAGAACGAGTTGGAGTTGTCACACTCACAACATCGTTTTGCGACTCAACCTGCACATTGATTCCGTCACCTGACTCGTTCAAAGTGACAACAATATCCTGATAGGTTTGTTGTCCGTTTGTGGAGATGGTCACTTCGTTTGAAGAAACAGAAAGTGAAATTTTTTTCTCACCGCAAGCAGAGAGAAACACACCTCCAAAAAGCATCATCAAAGTCAAAAAGCCAAACGCGATTTTTTTCATTAATGCCTCCTTAACTAATATTTGCAAATGCGAATAAAATTAATCAGAAAATTCGAGTATTATTTATAAATAAATTATAAAATATATTTGCAAGCAATGTCAAATAAAAATAAAACAAAAATAAATTGAGAATTTTATTATTTTTTGAAAAATAAAAAAAGAAAAATAGAGAAAAAATCCATCCTCTATCATTCAAAAATCATTCCAAAATATTTGTGAAAAATCAAAAAATATCAATTTTTATCGCATTTTTTCAATTTTTTTGCGTTTTTTAATTAATTTTTTATTATTTTTAAGTTTTTTTATTTTTTAAATATTTTCTTTTTGTTGCAAGACCACCACGAATATGTTTTTCAGCAAAATTCAAATCCAAAATTTTTTTGATATCTTCATACAAACTTCCATCAATTTTTCTTAAACGATATTGCAAGTCATAGTGCACTGTGCTTTTTGAAAGGTTAAAATTTTCCGCCGTTTTTCTGATTGTCATATGAGTTGATAAAATATAGTTTGCCACCAAGAGAGTTCTTTTTTCAATGTATGCTTTCATAAAAAAATCCTCCATAAGTTACCTTATGAAGGAGTGTGTCGAATTATGACTTTATTTGTCAAAAATTATTTTCTGCATTCGTCAATAAGTTTGGCAATTTCCGAAACAGTTTTCACTTGATTAATTTTATCATCTGGAATTGTCACGCCATATTCATCTTCCAAATTCATCAACATTTCAATAACATCCAATGAGTCAGCGCCCAAATCTTCCAAAATGTTTGCGTCATCACTTATTTCTTCTTTGTGAATTCCAAGTTGTTCTGCCAAAACTTCTTTTATCTTTTCAATCATATTTGCCCTCCGTCCACATATATATTACCATATCATAAACTTAAAAAGCAACTTATTTTCACTCTTTCATAAAATAATTTTGGCAAAGTGAAAAATAAAGAAAGTATAATTAAATATTAAAAAAAAGATAAAAATTATGAAAAAACATATAAAAAACCATAAAAAATCGCAATTTTTATTAAAAATTTTGCATTTTTTCATAGTTTAAATATTTTTTATGTATAAATAACAGCATAAACTGTTATTTATTTTCCAAATCAATATAGAGATTTGGGTCAACTTCAACACCATCTTTCAAGAGTGTGAAATGGAGTTGGGCTTCATCAAATTCACCAGTTGCAGTTGCTGAACTCTCGCCAATTTGTTCGCCACCTTTGACAGTGTCACCTTCTTCCACCAAAACATTTTCGTCAAGTGAAGAATAAACACTTGTGAAGCCGTCTTCGTGTTCAATTGTGACAACATATCCTTCAAGAGAGTTGTTTTCCACACTCAAAACTGTGCCGTCCAAAACAGAAAACACTTTGTTGTCATCGCTTTTGAAGTCAATGCCAAGGTGTATTTCCCATCTTCCAAGGTTTTCATTGAATTGGAGTTCTGTTTCCGAATAATCCTTTGTTATTTCAGCGTTGAGCATTGGTGAAGTAAAATCAAGATTCACAGTGGAAACTTGTTGAGTTGCTGGCAAAGTGAGCCCAACCGCCAAAGCAATTGCCACAACAAAAGCACCTGCAATCATCATCACGCCATATCTTTTGAAAAAGTTTTTGATTTTGTTTTGTTTACTTAATTCCATATCTTCCTCCATACCTTCTTTATGGACAAAGATTTGAAAGTTTAAACATAAATTTTATAAATTTTTAATTTTTTTGCAGTTTTTTCTTGTTTTTTATGTGATTTTTATATGTTTTTGATTATTTTAATATTTTCAATAATCAATACCCTGTCAAAATCAGCGGAAAACCTGCAACAATTTTTTCGTCTGAAATTGCAACTTGCATATTAACTTTTTTGCCGTCCATATAAATACAATTTTGTTCAAAAGGAGTGTAGCAATAATATATTTCCAAATCTTCAAGCGTTTGACAGAAAAGAACCTTTCCAGCCAGCAATTTCAATAATTCTTGCAATGTGATATTTTCAAGATTAAATTGAAGAGAATATGTTTGATATTTTTGAAGACACTTCTTCGCTTCAGTTGGCGAAAGATAAACAAAATCCTTGTCACCACACTGAACAATCTCACCACTTAAAACCCCTTGATCGACAACCAAACAAACGCTTTGCACTTTCTCGCTTTCAAAAAGTGGATTTGTCATATCCTTTGAAAAAGTGGACGCAAAAAGAGCGAAAACAAGAAAAATTAATATAGATAACCTTTTCATATATAAATTTTTCACAGAAATAAAAAAATTCAACAAAAAATTATGTTGAATTTTCAAATTTTCTGTATTTTTAAAAAATCAAAGAGCAACAACCAAGAAGATGACAACTGCAACAAGTGCCAC
>CALWEM010000025.1 GCA_944377315.1 uncultured Clostridia bacterium | reverse complement strand
CGAGTTTTCTGACCTTGTTGCTGACATTTTGGGTGGCTATCTATTCTATTGGACACGCGATGTTGGCTCGAACTTAAACAACGCACAAACAATTTCAGCGGGTGGCATAACTGGCACGCAAATGAAGCTGGAAAACACTTTGGGAGTTCGCGTGACCATCAATATCAACACTCTCGCGTGCTCGTGACCGTGTCACTTTCTAGGTTGCATCGCCACTCTCTAAATTCTGGCAAATTTGATTTGTGAAGCAAGAAAATAGGCAAAGACAAACTCAACCTAAATATCCAGTCGTGGACTGGGTGACCGTGTCACTTTCTAAATTTTAGCAAGTGGAGTTTGAGCGAGAGAAATATAAATACTCTCAAAAACAATCTAATAAAATATTCTTGCAAGGCAGGAGACTTTGGCATCTTCGCTATATAAATATTTTGAGAGATGAATTGAATAAAATTTGAAAAAAACATAAAAAACGGCTAAAAATGCAAAAAAAATAGCTGTTTTTTTATTAATTTTTGATATAAAAGTAAATTTATAGTGGTCAAAATGAAAAAACAGCCATATGGCTGTTAGTCGGTGTTAATCAAATTGTCAAAAACATATTCGTATATGTTTGGTGCTTGCTGCCGCCACTTTTTGCAACATTCTTCGGCACTTTGTCTTGTGGGTGCTTTGACCTTAATTTCAAAAAGCGGGGTGGTTATCAGACTCTCATAGATTCGCATTGTGACAAGATATGCGCCATCATCGCTGTCGGTGTAAGACGCGTAATACTCTTGCGAAATTTTTATGTTCATACGATTATTTTTGGCGTATTCAGTGATTTCATCGCGAAGTTCGTTTGGAATTCGCTCATAAAAATACGACAAGCAATCTCGACCTTCAAAAGTGAGAGTGTATCGCATTTCGCCTTCTTTGCATTGAGTTTTGTATATCAACTTTGCTTCTGAAAGTTGGTATAATAAATCCAAGCAGTCCATATAATTGAGCCAATTATTTTTCACTGCACAAATTTCAATTATTGAGTTTTCAGTCAGTGGCATTTCCACCTTATCCATAACAAACAAAATGATAAGTTTGTTCGTGATTGCGTCGTAACTCATTTTTACCTCATATTGATTTTATCACGATTTTAATAAAAAATCAATTATCTTCTGATTTTAATTTGATTTTTTTTCAATTTGTGTTAAGATAGTGTATGTTAAGGGGGCATTATGGAAGAATTTGACAGAGTTCAAGTGGAAAAATTTGTGCTTGCTTGCAACGATTTTTTGAGCGGTAAGTTTTTGGATATAAACAAAAAACTGGAAAGTGTGATGGAAGCGATAACTCAAAGTGATGATATTTTGACATATCTTGCCGACAAGATAACTGACTATGATGAAGAAAAGGGGTTCAAAGCTTGTTTTATGCTTGACCCAAAAACCAAGAATGGAAAATTGATGTTGCCACAAGATGAAAAAGAACGCGTGGCTCTCACGGTCACAATTTTCAATGATATTCAAAGTGGCAAAATTAACATTGCAAAGTTTTTGGAAACATATTTCAATGATGGCAGATTGACGCCAACGCAAAATTTTTTGGAGAAGATAATAAGACCTTTCAAGGAGATTATTTGTAAACATTTTGGTGTCAAGGAAGATGTGACGAAAGAAGAAATTGAAGAACATCGAAAAGAGAATATTCAAAAAGTCAAAGAACAAGAGAAACTTGAAGAAGACAGACTTTTTGAAGAGCAGTATCCAGAGCTAGACAAATTGACAGGAGAGATAAAAAGACTTGCAAGAGAAATTTTGTCAACTTTGAAATTTGAAAAAAAGAAAAATGACAATTTGGAAGATTTGGAATTTGCTTTGAATGCACTCATTGATGCTTGTGATGGAAATGATTTGCTTGTTATCAATGGACTGATTATTGGCGTGAATTATATCTCCAAAAAGTTCAAGAATGTGAGATATTTGGTGAACGACTTGAACGACACGATTTATGATTATTATGATTTTTTATCTGAAAAAACGCAAAAAAATCAAGAAAAAAGTGAAAAATTTGATGATTTTGATGAAAATTTTGAAGAAAATGAAGAACTGTAAGATTTTTACAGTTTTTTTATTGAAAAAATTTAACTTTAAAAAACAAAAACTTTTCTTGTCCATTTCGAAAATTTTGACATTTTGAAAAAGGGTGTTTCATATAGATAAGTATGAAAAAAAATCCTTTTTTGACCATTAATTTGAAAAATTATTATGTCAATTTTTTGATTGTCTTGATGCTTTTGGCGGTGGCGAGTTGTGCAGTTTTGGGAGTTAATATTGTTTCAACTTCAAGTGTTATTAATGGTGTTTATTATTCTGGGAACACCGAAAGCAACAAAATATCTCTTATGATAAATGTCTATTGGGGGACGGAATATCTTGACGGGATGTTGGAAATTTTGGAGAAATATGATGTCAAAACAACTTTTTTTGTGGGTGGAACTTGGGCGATAAAAGAAAGTGATATGCTGACAAAAATATATGAACAAGGGCACGAAATTGGCAATCACGGCTATTCTCACAAAGACCAAGATAAACTTTCTCGTGAAGATAACAAAAAGGAAATTTTGACCACACATAAATATGTCAAAGAACTTCTGGATGTTGATATGAATTTGTTTGCACCACCAAGCGGGGCGTATTCCAAAACCACAGTGGAAGTGGCGGACGAACTGGGCTATCAAACAATTATGTGGACGCGTGACACGATTGATTGGCGAGATAAAGATGCAAACTTAATTTTTAATCGTGCCATCAAAGATGCCAAAGGTGGTGATTTAATATTGATGCATCCAACTGCCAAAACTTTGGAAGCACTTGAAAATATTATTTTGACTTTGCAAAAAAGTGGTTTTACTTTAACAACAGTGAGCGACACGATTTTTGGTTAAGTTTTTTAAAATTTCCATTTTTCAAAAAACACAAAAAAATCGCTTAAAAATGTCAAAAAATGCTAAAAAAACTCATTTTTTCGTAATTTTTGTGTTATTTCTGCCAAAAATTTTGTTTTTGCTTATTTTTAACTTAAAATTCTTTCAAAACTTTTGATAAATATTTTGCAATATTTTTATATTTATATTCAAAATGATTTTGAAGATTTTTTTTTAAGTGTTATAATAAAATATATTAGGAGAAAATATGGCAATATACAAATTAAACTCCAAAAAACGCGGAGGAAAAAATGTCAAGAAAATTGTTGGCTTCACACTTATTGGTGTTTCTTCTTTTTGCTATCTTTTTCTAACTGGCATTTGGAGCCCAATTTTTAATTTCCTTCTCGGCACATTTGGCGTTTTTTCATATGCACTTTTTCTTGTTTTGTTCGTTGTTGGACTTGCGCTCGTCAACAACAGAAAATATGTGATGGGAATGCGATATCTTTTTTCAATGTGTTTTATGGTCTTTTTCCTTCTTTGCATCATTCAACTTATCATTGTCGGAAATCGCGGTGATCTAACCTTTGGGCAATATCTTGCTTTGAACTACACAGAAAAATGGACGGCAGGTGGAATTATTTGCGGACTTGTCACGACTTCACTTTTGTTTTTGACAAAGCTTGCAGGAAGCTATATCATTTTAAGTTTGGCGTTCCTTCTTTGTCTTGCTCTTTTTCTTGACGCACTCAATGTTTTCAAACGAGTGGACAAAAAAGAAAAACGAGTTGAAGTCACTGAAAAGAAGGCCAATCCACTTCCAAAAAAAGAAACAAAGATTGAGCCAAAGTTGGAAGAAAAGAAAGAAGAAGTCAATGTCGTTTTGAACGGAAATCTTGAAGAAGAGAAAAAGGAAGAAAAACGAGTTCTTACTGCTCGCGAAATTTTGGGGTTAGACAAAAAGCGTAATGTTGCCTATGAGTATATGCAAAAAACCGAACAAAAAACTGAACCAAAGAAAGAATATAAATCTCTTCGTGAACTTATTTTGACTCCGCCAGAAATCAATTATGAAGAATATTTCAAGGAAGTTGCCAAAAATGACAAACCAAAGAAAGAAGAAGTCAAAGAAAATGTCGAAGTGCTGAAACAAGAAAAAATGAATTTTGGCACACCATCTTTTCAAATTCAAACCAATTTTGATGGCTATGAAAACCAAATTGAGATTAATGACAATGATGACGAATTTGAAAATGTTAATAATCCTTTTGTCAGCGAACAAGATGATGATGACGAGTTTGAATTCAAAGACGATGACGATTTGATTTCACAGGCAGATGATATCATTCGCTCGGCAGTTATGGAAGAGAAACGCGAAAATCCAGAAGAATATAAAGATACTGTGGATGGTAAGCCAGAATTTTCTGGGCGTCGTGATTTTTCAAGAGAAAATTTCACAAGACGCGATGGCAGTTTTGCTCCGGAATTCCCAGACCGCTCCACTCGTCCAACATTTAATCGTGAAGAACAGGAAACAGAAGAAGAGGAAGAAGATAATGAGCCGTATGTCTATGAAAGACCTTCTCTTGACTTTATCACAACAAAATCTGTCGATCTTTCCACTTTAAGCGATGATGTTGCAGAAAAGCGTGTTCTTCTTGAAAACACTCTTGAAAACTTTGGTATTCCAGCAAAAGTGAGAAGTGTGGTGGTTGGTCCAGCGGTCACTCGTTATGAACTTGAAATGCCAGCGGGCATTCCAGTCACAAAAATCAAAAATCGCTCTGATGATATCGCTTTGTCGTTGGCAACAGAAGGCTCGGTGAGAATTGAAGCACCAGTGCCGGGGCGTAGCGTTGTGGGTGTGGAAGTGCCAAACAAATCAATTGCCACGGTCAGCCTTCGTGATATTTTGGAAAGCCGTGAATTTACAATGAGCCCATCGCCACTCACTTTTGCACTTGGGAAGGATATCACTGGCAATATCATTGTGGCGAATATGCAAAAATTGACACACTTGTTGGTGGCAGGTTCAACTGGTTCTGGTAAATCGGTTTGCCTTAACTCAATCATTTTGAGCATTATCTATAAAGCATCGCCAGAAGATGTGAAAATTGTTTTGGTCGACCCAAAACGCGTGGAATTTACTTCATATAATGGTCTGCCACATCTCATTATGCCAAATGTTATTTGCGACACTCAAAAGGCGATTAACACATTGAACTGGGCGATTGTTGAAATGGAACATCGTTTTGAACTTTTGGGACTTGCCAGAGTGAAAAATATTGATGAATATAACGCCACACAAGATGTCAAATCGGGCAAGGTGAAGAAAATGCCATTCATTGTCATTATTGTTGATGAACTTTCAGACCTTATGATGAACGGAAAGAAAGAAGTGGAAGAAAAAATCATTCGTCTTGCTCAAAAATCTCGTGCTGCCGGCATTCACCTTATTCTCGCCACACAGCGTCCATCAGCGGATGTCATTACTGGGCTAATCAAATCCAACATACCTTCTCGAATTGCCTTTGCGGTGACGAGCGGTATTGACAGTTCCATCATTTTGGATAGAGTTGGTGCGGAAAAACTTTTGGGTAAGGGTGATATGCTTTATTATCCAATTGGTGCACAAGACCCAAAACGCGTTCAAGGATGCTTTATAACCACTGATGAAACAAACAATATTGTGGATTATGTTCGCGAAAACAACAGACCAATATTTGACAAGAAAGTGGAAGAACAAATCGACAATCCAAACAAAAATGGTGCCAATGGCGGTATCAAGGTAAATAATGAACTTGATGAACTTTTCCCACTTGCTCTCAAAACTGTGATTGAGTGTGGTCAGGCTTCCACCACAATGCTTCGACGCCGTTTTGCCATTGGTTTTCCGCGAGCTTCAAGAATTATTGACCAAATGGAAGAACTTGGTTATATTTCGCAAGGCGATGGACCAAAAGGTCGTCAAGTGTATGTCACAATGGACGAATTTAAAGAAATTTATGGCGACCAATATGATTAATATGTGGTTATATTAAAATAACAAATTTGATTATTATAGGCGTTGACAAAAGAAAAAGGTGATGATATGAATGATTTGAAAGGAAAAAAAGTTTCGGCAATTTCGCTTGGCTGTGATAAGAATCGTGTTGACCTTGAAAAAATGCTTTTCCGGCTGAAGGAATATGGTTTTTCTGTTGTCGAAGATGTTGATGATGCTGATATTGTCATTGTTAACACCTGTGCTTTTATCACGCCAGCCAAAGAAGAAGCGGTGGAAAATATTTTCAAAATGCTCCTAAAAAAAGAACAGAAAAAAGTGGAGAAGGTGATTGTTTCGGGTTGCTTGCCACAGCGTTATTTGAAAGAATTAAAGGAAGATATCAAAGAAGTTGACGCCTTTTTGACTTTGGAAGATAATGAGAGAATTTGCGAAATTATTGAAGAATTGTATGGTCAAAAACCACAAAAACAAAAGAAAAAGTTGGGAAGAATTTTAACGAATCATTCTTCATATGCCTATCTCAAAATTGCCGAAGGTTGCAGTAATGGTTGTTCTTTTTGCACCATTCCAAGAATAAAAGGTGGCTATCATAGTTTTTCGATGGAAAAAATTGTGGATGAAGCCAAATATCTTGCTGACCTTGGCGTGAAGGAACTTATTTTGGTGGCTCAAGATGTGTCACGATATGGCGAAGATTTATATGGCGAAAATCGTCTTTTGCCACTTCTTCAAAAACTTGTCAAAATCAAAAATATTGAATGGATAAGGCTTCACTATATATATCCAGAAAAAATTTCCAAGGAGTTTTTGGATTACCTTTCAAGCGAGCCAAAAATTTGTCAGTATCTTGACATTCCGCTTCAGCATATTGATGATGAAATTTTGAAAAGTATGCGTCGGCGTCTTGACGAAAACGGCACAAGAAATCTTGTTTCGACTTTGAAAAACAATTATCCGTCCATACATATTCGCACAACTTTCCTTGTCGGTTATCCTTCTGAAACTCGAAAAAAATTTAAAAAATTATGCCAATTTTTGAAAGAGAGTATGTTTGATTTTGCTGGATTTTTCCCATATTATCGCGAAGAAAACACAGCAAGTTTTTATATGAAAAAACAAGTGCGTGAATGGGTGAAAAAGGCAAGATTTAAAAAGGTTAAGAAAATTCAAAATCAAATTGTCTATGAAAAAGCACAAAGTATGCTGGGCTCAAATTTCAAAGTTTTGGTGGACAGTTTTTCACCTTCGACAGGAAATTTTTTTGGTCACACCGAATTTTTCTCTCCAACAGTTGACTTTGGTGTGGAAATTATCTATAATGAAAAAATAGAAGTGGGCAACTTTGTCACAGTCAAATTTTTGTCGTTTGACGGCTCAAATTTTAAAGGAGAAATATATGAATCTTCCAAATAAAATAACATTAATAAGGCTTTTGCTTATTCCAGTTTTCGTCTTTTTCTATCTCGCAAATTTTATTCCTTATGGAAAACTGGTCGCAACCATCATTTTTATGATTGCTTGCTTCACCGATTTTTTGGACGGACATATCGCCAGAAAATATAATATGGTGACCACTCTGGGCAACTTTTTTGACACAGTTGCGGATAAACTTTTGGTTATGAGTGGATTTCTGCTTGTGGCAGGTTACCCAGTTTTTGCCAGCGGAAGTTCAAATGTTGCAGAACCAATCCTTTTCCCAAGTTATGTTGGAATTGCCTCTGTGATTTTGATTATTGCACGCGAACTCATTGTGATGGCTCTTCGTGCACAAGCGTCTTCAAAGGGTGTTGTTTTGAAGGCTGATATGTATGGCAAAGTGAAGGCGACATTTCAATTTGTGACAATAATATACTATATGTTCTATGCTTTTATGGTGGAAGAATTCTATTCATCAATTCAAGGCGTGGCAAACACCGTTTTCTCGCTCATTGGATATGTGCTTCTTGCCATAACGCTCATTTTGACAATTGTTTCTTGTTGCAACTATCTTCTTAAAAACAAAATTGTTTTCAAAGAAGACGAAAAAGTGGAGAAAACCGAAGTTAAAAATGAAAAAGTGAAAGAAGAAAAAATTGATGAAAAAAAGAAAACAGAGTAATCTGTTTTTTCTTTTTGAAAAATTGTAAAATCGCTTTGAAATTTTGGTTAGATTAAAGTATAATATTATTGAAATAATTATTATGAGGTTTATTATGGAAAAAATGAAGACAAAAGAAGAGTCGCTCGACCAAGCACTTCTTCAAATTGAAAAACAATTCGGCAAGGGCGCAATTATGAAACTTGGCAAACAAGCCTATCAAAAGGTGGAAGTTATTCCAACTGGCTGTTTGACACTTGATATCGCTTTGGGTATTGGTGGCATTCCACGCGGGCGTATTGTGGAGATTTATGGGCCAGAATCTTCTGGTAAAACCACTGTTTCTCTTCACATTATTGCCGAAGCTCAAAAACTTGGTGGAACTTGTGCGTTTATTGATGCTGAACACGCTCTTGACCCAGTTTATGCTGAAAAATTAGGGGTTAACACCAGCGAACTTTATGTTTCTCAACCTGACAATGGTGAGCAGGCGCTCAATATTTGCGACACTTTGGTGCGTTCAGGTGCTTTTTCTGTTATTGTTGTTGACTCTGTGGCAGCACTCACTCCAAAAGCGGAAATTGACGGCGAAATGGGAGATAATCACGTGGGACTGCAAGCAAGAATGATGAGTCAAGCATTAAGAAAACTCACTTCTATCACAAGCAAAAGTTCCACAACTGTCATTTTCATTAACCAACTTCGTGAAAAGGTTGGCGTGATGTTCGGCTCTCCTGAAACAACAACGGGTGGCAAGGCACTCAAGTTTTATGCCAGCATTCGTCTTGATGTCAGAAAAGTTGATGTCATTAAAGACGGCACAAATATTATCGGAAACAAAACAAGAGTCAAAGTGGTGAAAAACAAACTCGCTCCACCTTTCAAAGTGGCTGAATTTGACATTATGTATGGACAAGGCATTTCAAAATCAGGATGCATTGTTGATATGGCTTTGCAACTTGGAATCATCAAAAAATCTGGTGCTTGGTTCTCATATAATGATGAAAAAATTGGTCAAGGCAAGGAGAACACAAAACAAACTCTTGAAAAAGATGTTGCTCTTATGACGGAAATTGAAAACAAGATTAAGGATATGAGCACGAATGGCAGTGAAGATGTTTTGTCTTCTGCAGGTGACGAAGAAGAATAGGGCGAAAGTTTCATAAAACTTGGGAAAACCCAAGTTTTATTTTTTTTCGAAGAATTCGAAAAAAAAGAGCGTTCCAAACGCTCCAAACTTTCGCCCGCTCTAAATATACCACTTGTCTTTTTTGATTTTTTCTCTTTCTTTTTGAGAATTTTTGTTTTCAACAAAGAAGACTTTTTCTTTTTCAGGAGAGTTGTCAAAGTTGAGAAAACTTGCCACAATTTTGATTTCATTGATTTCTTTTTTAAGTGGCAAATTGATTTTGATTTCTCTGTCCTTTTCTTTTATTTTGCGATAAAATTCATTATTCAAAAAGATGTCATACTCAACTTGTTTTTCAGGATTAAGGAAAAGAGTTGTGGTGGCATTTTCTCTTTTTATTTCAGCATCAATGTCTTTGAGTTTAACAAAATTTTGAGAAATTTCTGTTGGCATATTAAAACGCGAGAAAGTGACAGTTTTTGTGTATCTTTCTGGAGTGTATGGCGAACTTAACACGATTTTGTGATTATTTTCCTTTTCAATAAGGTCAATTTTGGCGGTTGTGACAAGAGAAGTTTTTGGAAAAGATTTCTTTTTGTGATTTGTTTTCAAAATATAATTTTTGACAGCGCTTGTCGGCTCGTTTCCGCCATTTATGGACATCTTTTCATTATTAAGATTTCCGCACCAAACACCGATGGAATATTCCGGTGTGTAAGAAATATTGTATGCGTCAGTGTTTCCGCCACCTTTTTTGCCCACCGTTCCTGTTTTTGAAGCAACTTCCACATTTTCAATTTGGGAGAGTTTTTTGGCTGTTCCACTTTTTGCTGTCAAGGTCAAAATTTCATTCATAAGAAACGCGGTGTCTTCACGAATAACATTTTGATTTTTCACTTTGTGTTCATAGACGACTTTGCCATTTTTGTCCAAAATGTGAGAAACAAACACGGCATCATCATATTTGCCCATATTGGCAAAAGTGGTGTAGGTATTGGTCAAAGTTTTCAAATTTTCGCCATAGGTCATTCCGCCCAGTGCGAGTGCATAACTGTTGTCTTTTTCATCAAAAGTAAAGCCCATTTTTTCAGCATACATTTTTCCAGTGTCGATGCCGATATAACTCAAAACCTTGATGGCGACAGTGTTGATGGAATCCTTGACAGCATCTTTCACGCTGACATAGCCAGAATATTTTCCACCGACATTTTTTGGTGTGTAGTCACCAATTTTTATCTCTTCATCCAAAATTTCTGTTTCAGGATTGATGACATTTTCGTTGAGTGCAGGTGCATAAACCAAAATTGGCTTGATGGTTGAGCCCACTTGTCTTTTAGCATCCAAAATTTTGTAGGCAGAATTGCCATAATAGGCATTGACGCCGTGACAAAGGTTATCAATGACAATTCCAGCATAATCATTTCCTTGAAAATCGACTTGTGAAAGAGCGTCAAAAAGTGTCTTTTGCTTTTCTTTGTCTTGATAGGTGTATATTTTATATTTTCCGATTGCGATTTGTTTCGCTGGAAGATGCAAAATTTTTGATGCTTCGTCCAAACTTGCTTGCGAGAACGAATTGAGTTTGTTGGATTCTTTTTTGTGAATATGAAGTTCAATTTCTTCATTTTGGTTTTTGAGATATTCGCTTTTTGAGATTTTGCCATCTTTTTCCATTTCACTCAAGACTAAATTGCGTCTTTTCAAGGCATTATTTTCATTTGATATTGGTGAATACTTGTTTGGTGACTTGATTAAACCGGCAAGGAGAGCACTTTCTCCAAGTGTCAAGTCTTTTGCACTTTTGTCAAAATAGAAATTTGCTCCACTTTCCAAGCCATAGCAGTTATTGCCAAAATATATTATGTTGAGATAAAATTCCAAGATTTCATCTTTGGAAAAATTCTTTTCAAGTTTTCTTGTCAAAACCATTTCCTTTATCTTTCTTTCAAATGTTTTTTCGTTTGATAGATGTGTGTTTTTGATGAGTTGCTGGCTTATGGTGGAAGCGCCTTCTTTGAGCGAAAATGATTTCAAGTTGTTATATATTGCCTTTAAAATTCTTTTTTTGTTCAAGCCATTGTGTTTATAGAAATCTTTGTCTTCAATTGACAAAAAAGCATTGATGGTGTCAGGGCTTAAATCTTGAAGTTGGACATATTCGCCATTGAAATTGTTTTCTTCATCAATCTTTTCGCCGTTATTATCGAATATTTCCACCGCTAATCCCTTTGATGTCAAAGCGTCCACATTGAGTTCAAGATTTGAAAATTTTAGGTAATTCACAAGAAAATATGTTCCACAAAAACATACAAGAGAGAAAACGATGAAAAATATTGAAAGTAGACATATTCTGACAATTTTCTTCATTTTTCTAGTATGTTTCTTTTTTTCGCAAAAATACACTTTACTTCTTGCCAAATTTTGTTTTTTTATGTATAATATATTATTATGAAATATATAATTGTGACTTACGGATGCCAAATGAATGTTCACGAAAGTGAAAAATTGGCTTATATTTGCGAAAAGATGGGTTACACTCTCACTGACAAGAGAGAAGATGCCGACCTTATTATTTTTAACACTTGTGCCATTCGAGAAGGAGCGGAAGACAGAGTTTTTGGGAACGTGGGAGCTTTAAAGAAACTCAAAAAGAAGAAAAAGGATTTGATTATTGCTGTCTGTGGCTGTATGACTCAAAAAGAGAAAACGGCAAACAACATTTTGAAGACTTTTCCGTTTGTTGATATTGTCATCGGCACATTCAATCTTCCAAATTTTGAATATTATGTCAACGCTGTCAAAAAAGGTCGCCAACTTGAACTTCTCAAAGAAGGCGAAATTGACGAAACTGTGCCATACAAAAGAACAAGTGGTGACAATGCTTGGGTGAATATTATGCAAGGGTGCAACAATTTCTGCACTTATTGTATTGTGCCATATGTGCGTGGGCGAGAAAAAAGCCGAAGCGAAGAAAACATTTTGAAAGAAATAAAAGAAATTGTGAAAGAAGGAAAATACAAAAAAATAACGCTTCTTGGTCAAAATGTGAATTCATATGGTGCTGATTTAGAAAATGGTGAAAATTTTGCTCGCCTATTGAGAAAAATTTGTGCGATTGATGGCGAATTCAAACTCACATTTATGACATCTCATCCAAAAGATTTGACTGATGATGTGATTGAAACAATTGCCGATGAAGACAAGATTTTGAAAGAAATTCATCTTCCAGCACAAAGTGGAAATAATCGCATTTTGAAACTTATGAATCGAAAATATACTCGTGAGAAATATCTTGATATCATAAGAAAAATTCGTGAAAAAATGCCAAATGCCAAAATTACCTCCGATTTCATTGTGGGCTTTCCAACTGAAACCGAAGAAGAATTTATGGACACAATGGATTTGGTTAAGAAAGTGAAGTTTGATGGCATATTTGCGTTTATGTATTCACCGCGTGCTGGCACAGTTGCCGAACAAATGGAAGGACAAATTGACGAAGAAACCAAGCATAGAAGAGTTAATATGCTTTTAGAACTTGAAAAAGAAATTCAAAAGGAAAAAAGAAATGATTGACAAAAATGACAAAACTTCACCAATGATGCGCCACTATGAAAATGTGAAAGAGCAATATAAAGATTGCATACTTTTTTATCGCCTTGGAGATTTCTATGAACTTTTCAATGAAGACGCTGTGGAAATTTCCAAAGTTTTGGATTTGACTTTGACGGGTAAAAGTTGCGGGAGAGAAGAGCGTGCTCCGATGTGCGGTGTGCCTTATCACGCAGCTGACACATATATTGCAAAACTTGTCAAACTTGGCTATAAGGTGGCAATATGCGAGCAACTGACCGACCCAAAACCAGGACAAATTGTGGAGCGAGATGTTGTCAAAGTGATAACGCCGGGAACAGTCACGGAAGAGAGTATGCTTGACGAAAAGCGAAATAACTATATTATGTGTTTATATAAAGACGGCGAAACACTGGCGGTGTCATATTGCGACATCACAACTGGTGATTTGCACGAGCAACGCATTTTGAATGATATTGAAGCGAATTTTGTCAATCTTTTGACGATTTTGTCGCCAAGTGAAATTATTGGAAATCGCGAAGCAAAAGAGTTTTACAATTCGCTTGCCATATTAAATTCTGGTGCGTTTCCAAAATTTCAAGAATATTATAATTTTGCTTTTAACAAAGACAAATGCCAAGACAACATTTTTAAACAATTTGGAGAAAACGCTCTTCAAGTGTTTGAAATAAAGAACAGTTTGGAAATTATATCAGTTGGCGCATTGATTGAATATTTGAATGAAACACAAAAGCGTTCGATTAAAAATATCAACAAAATTGTCAAGCACACAAATGAAAACTATCTTGTCATTGATATGAACACAAGACGAAATTTGGAACTTGTGGAAAGTATACGCGAACGCAAGAAATATGGCAGTTTGCTTTGGCTTTTGGACAAGACGAAAACGAGTATGGGTGCGCGTCTTTTCAGGGAAAATTTTGACAAACCATCAAAAGACAGTGCCGTCATCAATCAAAGATTAGACAGTGTGGAAGAGTTGACAAAAAACCTTATTGCAAGAGATAAACTTTCACTTGCTCTAAAAAATGTCTATGACATTGAAAGAATCAGTGGCAAAATTGGCTATGGCGATGTGATGCCAAAGGATTTGGTAAATCTTCGTGTTTCGCTTTTTGCTGTGCCTGAAATCAAAAGTGCGTTGTCTTCTTGCAAAAGCAAAAAACTTGCCCTTTTGCGTGACTCCATTGAAGATTTTTCTTCCGTTGCTACGCTTCTTAAAAAAGCCATCAAGGAAACTCCACCTGCAGTGTTGAGAGAAGGGGGATACATCGAAGACGGCTTCAATGAAGAACTTGATGAATTGAGAGAAATCAAAACAAACGGCAAAAAATGGGTCAAGGAACTTGAAGAACGAGAAAGAGAAGCAACAGGCATAAAGACTTTAAAAATCGGCTATAACAATGTTTTTGGCTATTATATTGAAGTGAGCAAACTCCAAAGTGAACTCGTCCCAATTCGCTATCAAAGACGCCAGACCTTGGCAAACAATGAAAGATATATAACAGACGAACTTGCTTCGCTTGAAGAGAAGATTGAAACAGCAGAAGAAAAAATCATCAAACTTGAAAAGAAGATATATCTTGCACTTGTTGATTATCTTGTCGGATTTATAAAGAATTTCCAACAACTTGCAAAACTGATTGCTGAAATTGATATGATTTTGGCATTTTCAGAAGCAAGTGTGAAATATAATTTTTCTCGTCCACTCATCAATCGCAATGTGAAGGAGATAAAAATTGTGGACGGACGCCATCCAATTGTTGAACAATTTGTCAAGGGAGCGTCTTTCATTTGCAATGACACACTTTTGGATGAGAACGAAAACAAAATGATGATAATAACAGGACCAAATATGGCAGGGAAAAGCACATATATGCGTCAAGTCGCTCTCATCACTTTTATGGCACATCTTGGCTGTTTTGTGCCAGCAAAAAGTGCTGAAATTGCCATAACTGACCGTATTTTCACCCGTGTTGGTGCAAGTGATGACTTGGCGTTTGGACAATCGACTTTTATGGTTGAAATGAGCGAAGTTGCTTTGATTCTTGCAAATGCCACAAGCGAAAGTTTGGTTATATTGGATGAAATTGGCAGAGGAACTTCCACTTTTGATGGTCTGTCCATTGCTTGGGCGGTGGTGGAATATATTGCCAAGAACTTGAAGTGTAAAACTCTTTTTGCCACTCACTATCACGAATTATCCGAACTTGAAGGCGTCATTGAAGGGGTCAAGAATTATAAAATCACCGTCAAAGAGATTGGCGACAAAATTGTTTTTTTGAGAAAAATTATTCGCGGACACGCCAACAAAAGTTTTGGTGTGGAAGTTGCTGAACTTGCTGGTGTGCCAGAAGTGGTGATTGAAAGAGCCAAGGAGATAAGTCAAAACCTTGAGCGCGTCAATCAAAAACTTGATTTGGATATTTTTTCAGAAGATGAAGAGAGAAGAAAAGCGGAAAATAATTCCAAACTTGGACTCAAACTCCTTTCAATTTTGAAAGATATTGATATGAACAGAATTTCACCAATGGAAAGTTTTGAGCTTTTGAATGATTTGGTGGAAAAAGCAAAGGGGGAATAGAAGATGAAAATCAATGTCCTGTCGCCAAAGATATATAATCGTATTGCCGCCGGCGAGGTTGTGGAAAGACCAGCAAGTGTTGTCAAAGAACTTGTGGAAAACAGTATTGATGCTGGTGCGACAAAAATTAAGATTGAAATCAAAGAAGGTGGAATCAAGGAAATTGTGATAACTGACAATGGCTCTGGAATTGACAAAGATGACTTGCCACTTGCCTTTTTGCCACACTCGACAAGCAAGATTAAGGAAGTGGACGATTTGGACTCAATTGCCACACTTGGTTTTCGTGGTGAAGCCCTTGCTTCCATTGCTTCTGTTTCAATGGTTCGATTGTCCACCAAAACGGCGGAAGATGAGAGCGGATATATGATTGAAGCAAATGGCGGAGAAATCTCCAAAGTGAGCGAAATTGCCTTTTCAAAAGGAACAAGTGTGCAAGTGAGAAATCTTTTCTATAACACACCAGTGCGTGCCAAGTTTTTGAAAAAACCGAAGTCTGAAGAAGGCGAAATCACCAATTTGGTGGAAAAATATATGCTTGCACATCCAGAGATAAGTTTTGAATATTATGCTGACGAAAAATGCATATACAACAGTTCCACAGGCAGTTTGAAAGATATAATTTATCTCATATATGGCAGAGAAGTTTATGAAAGTTTGCTGGAAGTTGATTTGAAAAGCGAAGGAATGGAAATCACCGGCTATATCTCTTCTCCAAAGGTTTCAAAACCAAACAGAACCTATCAAACTTTGTTTGTCAACGGAAGATATGTCATCAATTATCAAATTTCAGCCAGCATTCAAAGTGCGTATGAATCGTTTTTGATGAAAAATCGTTTTCCAGTTTATGTTTTGAACATCAAGATGCCGTTGGACAAGGTGGATGTCAATGTTCATCCAAACAAAAAGGAAGTGAAATTCCAAGAAAGCGGAAAGGTCTTTGTTATGGTAAGAAGAGCGGTGGAAAAAGCACTTATTGGTGCGAATCTCATTGCGGATTTTTCAAGCGAAGACAAGGATTTTTCAAAGTTTTCCATTGAAAATGATGAAGAACCAAGAAGAACCGGCTTCGACACCGAACTTGGGCTTGGAAAAATGAAACATAACGAAGGAAGAAGCTTCTCTGTCAAAGTGGACTTTTTTGACGATGAGAAGTTGGTGTCGCCAAAAGAGTTGAAAGACAAAGGTATTGATATCATCAATATGCCGAATTTTTCTTCCATAAAAAGTGATGACAAGAAGAAAAACAAGCCGGGTGGCTACATCTTTTTCGACCAAGAGCCCAAAAGGCTTCTTGAAGAAGTGGATTTAACTGAAGAACCACCAAAGAAGGAAGAAAAAGTGAGTTTTGAAGAGAAAGAAAAGGAAACTTTTCTTGAAGATGATGCGGATATAAAAATTGTTGGTGTTGTTTTCAAAACCTACATTTTGACCGAATACGGTGACAGTGTTTATGTCATTGACCAGCACGCTATGCACGAAAGACAACTCTATGACAAACTCAAAAAGCAGATTGATGAAAATGGACTCATAAAACAAGACCTTCTTTTTCCATTTGAATTTTCTTTGCAATTTGAGGACGCGGAAAAATTTGCAGACAAAATGGAAAATCTCAAAGAAATCGGTTTCGAAGTGGAAGAATTTGGGCAAGATTTCAAGATAACAAGTGTGCCGTTTCTTTTGTCGAATATTTCACTTCAAAAGTTTGTTGATGAAATCCTTGCTGATGAAACAATAGGCGAGAAAAAGGCAAGTGCTTTTGTCAACGAGAAACTTTGTCAAACAGCCTGCAAGCACGCCATTCGTGCAGGTGACAGTGTGACCAAGGACGAAATTTCATATCTCATCAAAGAAATGAAGAAGGGTGTTCTTCTTTGTCCACACGGCAGACCAATCATTGTCAAAATCACCAAAAAAGACTTCGAAAAAATGTTTAAAAGGGTTTTGTGATGAAAACGCAAGTGTTGTTTATTTTGGGACCAACGGCGGTCGGCAAAACTGACATCTCGGTCAAACTTGCAAAAAGGTTTGATGGCGAAATAATATCTTGCGATTCGGTGCAGGTTTTCAAGGGACTTGACATCGGCTCGGCGAAAGTTAAAGAAGAGGAAAAGAAAGGAATTTCGCATCACCTGATCGACATAAAAGAGCCAACAGATTCTTTCACATCTTTTGAATTTGTTGAAGAGATGAAAAAGAAAATAAAGGAAATTGAAAGTCGCGGGAAACTTCCAATCGTGGTGGGTGGCACAAGTTTATATGTCAAATCGCTTATTCTTAACTACAATTTTGGCGGTGTCGGCGTTGATGAAGAATATCGAAAAAAGTTAAATGAAATATTGCAAGAAAAAGGAGTGGAAGAACTTTTTGAAACACTCAAAAAGACTGACAAGAGTTTGGCAGAAAAGGTGGACAAATTCAATCCGCAACGCGTTTTAAGAGCACTTGAAATTGCTCACTTTAAGGGAGAAAAGACCACGGCTGAATGTGAAGTTGACCCGCTCATATTCGCACTTGTTTTGGACAGAAAAGTTTTGTATGAAAGAATTAACAAAAGAGTGGACATAATGCTTCAAAATGGACTTCTTGAAGAAGTGGAGAAACTCAAAAACAAGGGCGCTTCACGAGATTGCCAGTCTGTTAAGGCGATTGGCTATAAGGAAGTGTATGCGTATCTTGACAAGGAAATTTCATATGACAAAATGGTGGAAGAGATAAAACAGCACAGCCGAAACTACGCCAAAAGGCAGTTCACTTTCCTTCGCGGAATGGAAAATATAAATTATGTTGATGTCACTGACATATCAAAAGCAGTGGAAGAAATAAGTTATATGGTTGAAAGTTGGAGAAAGAAAAATGGATAAAGAAAAACTTGAAATTTTGAATGAAATTGAAGAAGGATTGAAAGAAAGATTCAAAAAACTTGAAGATATCGCTCTTTTCAATCAAAACAAAGTGCTGAAAGCGTTTAATAAACACGCCATAACAAACCAACATTTTGCTGGCACAACAGGCTATGGCTACACCGACAAAGGCAAAGAAGGTTTGGAACAGGTTTTCGCTGAAATATTTGGCACAGAAGACGCCATTGTGACGCCACATTTGACAACCGGCACTCACGCTATTTCCACGGTTTTATATGGACTTTTGCGTCCAAAAGACACACTTTTGTCGATTTCTGGCGATTTGTATGACACATTATATGAAACTCTTTTTGGCAAAGACAATTTGAGTTTGGAAAGTTATGGTATAAAGTCAAAATTTATTGATTTGAATAATGACTCGACCTTCAAAGAAGACGCAATTTTGAAAGAAGTGAAAAAACATAAACCGCGTGTTGTCTTCATTCAGCGTTCAAGAGGGTATTCGTCAAGAAAAGCATTGTCGGTTTTTGATATGGAAGGAATAATAAAGAAGGTGAAAACGATTTCACCAGAAAGTTTTGTTGTGGTTGACAATTGCTATGGCGAATTTATCGAAAAGAAAGAACCAACCGAAGTGGGTGCCGATGTTTGTGTGGGCAGTTTGATAAAAAATATTGGTGGTTCGCTTGCACCAACTGGTGGTTATATTGTCGGAACAAAAAAGGCTCTTTCTCTCATTGAAAATCGTCTGACTTGCCCATCACTTGGGCGGGAAACAGGTTCATATGAAGCGGGTTATCGCTTGTTTTATCAAGGTCTTTTCCTTGCACCACATATTGTTTGCCAAGCCGTGAAAGGGGCGTATTTAATTGGCGAAGTGATGAAACGACAGGGTTATAAAATTATACCAGACACAAGTGAAGACTCTTTTGATATCATAAAATCCATTGTTTTTGACAGCGAAGAAGAGTTGATAAGATTTGTTCAACTCATTCAAAAACTTTCGCCAGTCGACAGCAACGCACTTCCAATTCCATATGATATGGTGGGCTACACCACGCAAGTCATAATGGCTGCTGGCACATTTGTGGAAGGAAGCTCAATTGAACTTTCGTGCGACAGCCCAATCAAAAAGCCATATATTGCATATTTCCAAGGCGGAATAACATATGAGCAACTCAAAATTGTGGGGTATAATTTGTTGGATTTTAAAAATTAATGAAAAAGAGTATGAAGAAAAATTCATACTTTTTTTTATTAATATAGACTGTTCTCTATAAAATCTCATTTGTCTTTTCAAGCGTTAAGAAAAGGTCATATTTAAAGTCTGAAATATCCATATCCACGGCGACAGAACAATTTGGTTTTTTGTCGTAGGAAGTGTCAATATAGCCATAGTTGTCATTTTCTTCTTGATAATATTTTAACTCAATAAAGCCGTTTTCGGTTTTAATACAATGTGGATTTGTGAGAAAATATATGGTGCAGACATCGTGAACAGCAGCACCAAGATGTCCCACGTGAAAATCTTTATATTTTTTAAACATTTTGGCATATATTCTTCCAATTTTGTTGGTTTTTTTGAATCGTTTTATGTCATTTTTGTCAAGATAGGCAAAATGTCCAAGCTCCATTGGAATCATAACCATCGGTATGCCACTTTTAAGGACGATTTCCACACTTTCTGGGTCAAAACTTATGTTAAACTCGCGATATGGCTTGCCAACTATTTTCTCCTTTGTGCCACCCATAAAATCAATTTCGGAGATATAGTTTTTGCTGTCAGGATATTTCATCAACATTTCAGCAATTGGTGTCATTGGTGCAATTGAGATGATTGGTATTTTCTTTTTGCTGTTTTTAAGGATTTCATACATCGCATCACACGCACTTTTTTCAATTGGCTTTTTGGAGAGTCTTTTTGGATTCACCTTCACACCGCCAAGCCCACCTTTTCCTTGTGCTTTTGTGGCATAGACTGGTGGGCGATTAAGTGGATGATCAAGACCGACAGCAACCGGAATATCTTTTTTGAAAAGTTCCATCAAATATAGGGCATTGTTGACAGCGTTTGAAATTGGACCATTGCCACCAGCAATTGTCAAAAGTTTTATGTTAAGTTGTTCGCAAAATATGGCATACATAATCGCCATTGCATCATCAACACCGGGGTCTGTGACAATAATAACATCTTTCTTTTCCATAACTTTCCTTCTAACTATTATAGTATATCACATTAAACATTTTTAACAAAACAAAAACCAGAGATTGAATGAAATATTTTATAACACAATATATAGTGTATTATGCATTGCATACCACACTATATATTTTATTTATATCTTCAAACCCGGGCAAAGAAAACACGAAAATATATTCTTCATAAAAAGTCAAATTTTTCCAAAACAGACCAAAATCAGCATAATTTCGTGTGCTAAAATTTTTTTGTCAGGAGGAAAAAATATGCAAATTAAAAGTCGTGTTCACAACAACACTTTGTATGTTCTTCTTTGTGGCGAACTTGATGAGCACACAGCATCATACACAAAGTCGACACTTGATGAACTTTTTGTGAAACCAAATTTTCAAAAGATTGTTATTGATTTGTCTGAACTTTCGTTTATGGATTCCACTGGAATTGGTGTTTTGATTGGACGATACAAAAAAATGAAAGGAAAGAACATTCCAATTTTCATTTGCAATCCGTCACAACACGCCGAAAAAATTTTTAAGATGACAGGGCTGTATGAAATTATGCCAAAAATTGTTTAAGGAGAGAGATATGAAATATTCAAATTTTATGGAAGTAACTTTCAAAGCACTTTCAATCAACGAAGGTTTTGCAAGAGTTTGTGTTGCTTCTTTTTGCGTGCAACTAAATCCGTCTGTCGATGAAATAACGGACATAAAAACTGCCGTCAGCGAAGCGGTGACAAATTGCGTTGTCCACGCGTATCCAAACGGAAACAAAGGAGATATCAAACTTCGTTGCGAACTTGAAGGTGGCACAATCACAATCACGGTGCAAGACAAGGGCGTTGGCATCAAAGATATTGAAAAAGCGAGAGAACCTTTCTACACTTCCAAGCCGTCAGAAGAGCGTTCGGGAATGGGCTTCACTGTGATGGAGAGTTTTATGGACAATGTGGAAGTTTTCAGTAACTCATTTGGCACAACAATCAAAATGTCAAAGAAGATTTTAAATTCTTCTTGCGAAGTGGTTGGCTAGTGTTAAGTCAAGAAGAAACCATTGCTTTGATTAAGAAAGCCCAGTCGGGAGATTTGGACGCCAAAGAAACGCTTGTCAAAGAAAATTCGCCATTAATTAAGAGTGTCGTCAGTTGGTTTAAAAACAAAGGGGTGGAAAGCGAAGATTTATATCAACTGGGTTCTCTCGGGTTTTTGAAAGCAATAAACAATTTTGATTGTTCTTTCAATGTCAAATTCTCCACCTATGTTGTGCCTATGGTGGTGGGTGAGATAAAAAGATTTATGCGTGACGATGGTGCAGTCAAGGTTTCAAGAGCCATCAAGTCACTCAATTTGAAGATTAACAAATATATTGATGATTTTTTCAAAACAAACGGCGTTCATCCAACCATTTCGGAAATTGCCAAGGCGTTTAATATTGATGAGCAAGAAGTTGTGATGGCGATGGACTCAAACAAAATGCCGATTTCTTTATACACGCCTTTTGATGACGGCGAAGAAGAAGGCTTGACAATCATTGACCGCTTTGACAATGAGTCAGGAGGTAGTGATTTCATTGACAATCTGGCTTTAAAGGAAGTGATTGAAAAACTGGATAGCCGTGACAAAAAAATCATTCTTCTTCGATATTTTCAAGACAAAACACAAAGTGAAATTGCCAAAATGTTGGGTGTTTCACAAGTTCAAGTGTCACGACTTGAAAACAAAATTTTGGAAACCTTGAAGAAGCGATTGACAAATTAATTTGTTTGCTTTTTAAAAAGGAGCAAATAGTCAAAATATGCCATTTTTTTGAAAAATCATTTGACATAGTCTTTTATTATTGGTATAAATAAAATAGGGGAGGGTAAAATATGAAAAAATTATTAACTGGAATCGCCAGCGTGGCACTTGTGCTTGTTGGTGGTGTCACACTTGCTTCTTGTGGCGGAGTTAGCAATATTGTGGACACTTCGGGCAACTATCAAAAGGTGGAATTCACAGAAATTCAACAAGCTTTGACTTCATACACGGAAAGTGCAGAAGGATATGAGTTCATTGCGAAATTAGATGGCGGACTAGACGCCGATCTTGCAAAATTGGAAGGCTCGGCATCTTATAGTGGTCTTGTTGAAGTGGCAACTGGCAATTTTTACATTAAAGGTGACTTGCATATGTCTGGCGCTTTTGGCTCTGAAGCCAAAATTTCAGTGGATTCAAGCGGAGATATTTATGTTGATGCCACAAATCAAACGGCGTATCGCAACATCAATGGTGAAAAGACACAGGGGTCAGTTAATACTTCTGATTCTTTGTTCGAGTCAGCTTTTTCAGACTACGGCAATATAATTTTCGGGCTTGGTTTTGACGATTATTTTATGACGGAAGAAACTGGTGCGGAATATCAAATGGCAACTTCTGACGACTATGTGAAAATTATGGTTAAAATAACAGAACAAGTTTTGACTGATAAAGATGACCCAGAAAGTGTGCAAGAAGAAGTGACAACAATCCATTTGATTATGGATGCGGAAGGAAATATGCAAGGATTTAGTTTAGAATTTAAGAGTGCTGATGAATATACCATCATCCAATCAAAAGCAAGCACAAAGAAAGTGGAATTTCCAACAAATGTGGATGATTATTTGGTGACACAATAAGAAAACTTTTTGATGATTAAAAAATTGTTGGGAGATAAAAGGCGAGTGGAAGGGTCCACCGCTTTTTTTATGTATAGAAAAATAAAAGTTTTTTAAAATATTTTTGATTTTTTCTTGACATTTTTCTCAATTTATCATAAAATAACAGAGCAAGTGTGATTTTTCGGGGTGTGGCTCAGTTGGTAGAGCGCGCGGTTTGGGACCGTGAGGTCGGGGGTTCGAGACCCTCCACCCCGACCAGCACTTGCAAAAAGCAAGTTCGCTTGGGCCTTTAGCTCAGTTGGTTAGAGCGACCGGCTCATAACCGGTTGGTCCGCGGTTCGAGTCCGTGAAGGCCCACCATATTTTTAAAAAGTTTGCGAATTTGGTTGCATTAATTTTAAAAATATGCTAGAATATCAAAAGTTATGGTTTTGGCTCGGTAGTTCAGCTGGTTAGAACGCTAGCCTGTCACGCTAGAGGTCGTGGGTTCGAACCCCATCCGAGTCGCCAAAATTTATGCCCTGATAGCTCAGTCGGTAGAGCAAAGGACTGAAAATCCTTGTGTCGGTGGTTCGATTCCACCTTAGGGCACCAGCATACAAAGTATGCATAAGAAAAGACTTGGAGCAAAAAAGAAAAGACACAAGGATTTTCTTGAAACAAAAATTTTTAAAATTGCTTGTCAATTTTAAAAGGCGAAGCAAAACAACGAAAAAGCGGAAGTGATTTCGTGAGAAAGCACGGAGCGATTGAGTTGAGTTTGCGAAGCAGTGTCGGTGGTTCGATTCTCGCTTCGGCACCAGCATACAGAGTATGCATAAGAAAAGACTTGGAGCAAAAAAGAAAAGACACAAGGATTTTCTTGACAAAGGGACACCGAAAAATGTTCATCATTTTTGAGCGTTTTGCTGGCGTGGCTCAATGGTAGAGCAGCTGACTTGTAATCAGCAGGTTGAAGGTTCGATTCCTTTCGCCAGCTCCATTTTGGGAAGGTTGCAGAGCGGCCAAATGCAACGGACTGTAAATCCGTCGA
>CALWEM010000024.1 GCA_944377315.1 uncultured Clostridia bacterium | reverse complement strand
CTTCATCCTTGGAATCAATTATGACTTCTTCTGTAAATTCCCCACCAGCACCATCACTTGTCGGTTCTTCTATTAAGTCTGGATAAACATACCAACCGACGTGTCTATATCCATTTCGTGTTAAAGTAAATGGACTACCTGTGTTAATTGTATCTGAAAGTCCCAAACTTACAACCACTTTTGAGCTTTCTTCGCCTTCAACATTGGTGTATAACCAAACTCTAACAGCACTGTTTATCACATTTTCTTCCAAATATTTCGCTGGATATGGATAAACTCCATCTGGGGCGCCGTTATACGAATTATTCTCACCATTAATAATCACCTTGCCGGAAGCATATCCCCAGCCTTCGCTTGTGAATGACCAAGCTCCAGACCAAATATCCAAAGTGACAGGTTCACCGTCACTTTTAATACCAGCATATTCATTGCGTGCCAAAAAGCCAATCTCGCCAAGGAGATTTGTGAGAGATTTTCCTAATGGGACAGGATCTGTGTCTGCTGCACCGTGACAATACACATTGGCGTTGCCTGTTTTATTTCCGTAAACAAAGCCACCATTTTTACGCATATCATAATCGATGCCACTGTCGCTCACCGAGCCACTTCCAGATGCATAGAAAATGACATTATTGAGCGTCAAACTTGCCGGTGCGTAGGCAGTGTCGAAAAGTGTCGCCGAACCAGTGCCAGTGTAAACAAAGATAGAGTTTGTGATTTGAACAGTTTTTCCATCAATACTATCACCTAGCATATTGGTGCTATTATACACAAACAAACTGTTCGTTATCTCCACAGTCGGTGTCGAGAAAGTTGGTTGCGAAGTGTAGTAACCATTGAAAACGCCACTACTCTCATCAGCAAACGCGCTCACATCTTCGACTGAATTTTCGCTTTCGGCTTCTTGTGTGAAAGTTGTTGGAGCGAAAGCTGATGCAAGCATATTTGCTCCCACACCGAAAGTTGTTGCAAACATCATTATGCTTGCAAAGAGAACAAATCCGATTTTCTTTCTAAAAGTGTTCATAAAAATCTCCCTTTTACTTCTGGCATTTCCTTGCACATTTCAAACTTCCAAAGCAAGCAAAATCCAATCACGAAAAAGGGCAAGGAAATTCCTTTGTAAATATTATAATAAATATGTGCAAAGTTTGTCAAATTTATCAAGAAAAAAATTAATAATTTTTAAGAAAATTTTTACACACTCAAAAATGTCGAATTGTCCATATTTTAGCGAGAATTAATATTGTGCAGAAAACTTGAAAAAATCAATTATTTTTCACTTTTTTTGCGTTTTTTGGGTGTATTTTTTGCATTTTTTAATTTTTTATGTGAAAAACTTAAAAAATATGAGTATTTTTGCCAAAAATCTCAAAAAACAGATAATTTTTGCCAATTTTTTGCAATTTTTCTTGATTTTTTTGATGTTTTCAAGATTTTTAGTTCAAAAAGCAAATTTTTCTCTTTCTTCAAAAATGAAATCTTTTATGTCAAAGTTTCCAGCCAAAGATTTTTGTTTGTCACTTTTCGCCGTCAAAATCAAAGTTTTTTTCTCAAAACTCAAAAAATCATCCTTCACGCAAAAACAATTTTGGCATAGAATGTTATTGAGCGTCAAACGGAAAATACATACCTTCAAACGCCAAAGAGAAAAGTTATGAGTGATGTTTTATATATTGTTATTGGTTTTTCTATCATATTTTTGATGACCACACTGGGTGCAAGTTGCGTTTTCTTTCTGAAAAAGCCTTCCACTCTTCTCAATATGCTGACCATTGGTTTCGGGTCTGGAATTATGCTTTCGGCGTCCATTTGGTCACTTCTTTTGCCAGCAATCGAGAACTCTGAATTAGAATATGGCGATATTTTCATTTTGCCGGTGGCTGTTGGTTTTTTGCTCGGCGGGATTTTTATGGTTTTGCTCGACAAACTCACTGGACATTTTTCCAATCTCAAAAAAGATAAAGGCAAATTCAAAGCATACAAACTTTTTGTCGCCGTCACCGTCCACAACATTCCAGAAGGCTTGTCAGTTGGGTTCGCTTTTGGTGCTGTGTATGCTGTTTCTGGAAATTTCCTGCCCGCTCTTATGGTGGCGGTCGGCATCGCTTTGCAAAACTTCCCCGAAGGACTCGCCGTGGCTCTCCCAATGTATCAAACTCTCGGAAAAAAGTCGAAGGCGTTTTTATATGGCAGTTTGAGCGGGGTGGTCGAACCAATTTTCGCCATTATCGGTTTTTTCTTGGCGTCAGAACTCACCTTCTTGATGCCTTGGCTTCTCGCCTTCTCTGCTGGTGCAATGATTTATGTGGTTGTGGAAGAACTTTTGCCCGAACTTCATATCAATGAAAAAACCACCATTGGGACTTGGGCGTTTATGATTGGTTTCATCATTATGATGATATTGGATTTATGTCTATAAAAGCATTAATATTGAAAAATAAAAAAATAAATAATTAAAAACTTAAAAAAATACATTAAAATCGCAAAAAAAATCATTTTTTATTCATTTTTTTAATATTTTTGCCACTTTTTTTTATTATTTTTCTTTTTTTAATTATTTTATAAAATATTTAATTTTCATTATTTTACATATTTTTATTGCTCTGCGTAATAACCCCGCCTAAATATCGACTGATTCAAAGGTTGAAAAATGAAATATTATTTGCAAGTTTTATTTATTTAACTTTTAATTTATTGATTTTAATATATTTTTTAATTGTTTTAAAAATATTTATTTAATATTTTATTATTTTTTTAATTCAAAAATTATTTAAAAATATTAAAAAATACAAAAAAAATAAAGAAAAACGCATTGTTTTTTGTTTTTTAATGCGTTTTTTTTACTTTTTTATTCTTTATATTCTCTTGGGAACACAATGAGATATCTGTGTGGTTCTTCGCCCTTACTCAATGTGGTCACTCTGTCATCACTTTGAAGGGCGGTGTGGATAATTTTTCTTTCGCTCGCATCCATTGGCTCAAATTTGTAATATCTTCCACTTTTTGCCACCTTGTTGGCAATTCTGTTGGCAAGCGCCGTCAAGGTTTCTTTTCTCTTCTCGCGATAGTTTTCAATGTCCAAAACCACCTTTTTTCGGTCTTCATTTCGGCAAACTGCGCTCATATATGAAGACAATGCAAACAGACACTCGCCGTGTCGACCGATTAAGTCATTCAAATTTTCACCAGTGAGATTGTATCTTATGAATTTTTCATCTTCTTCCACACTGATTTCAGCGTCCAAATCCAACGCTTCCAAAACCTTTTTCAAAAATTCTTCCGGCTCAACTTTTTTCTCAAAGTGTTCTTTTTTCTCTTCTTCGGCATCGTCATTTTTTTCAACTTTGACATATTCTTCATCTGCCACAATTTGAATTTTTGATGGTTTTTCTGTCATTTCAATCTTCTTTGACAGAAATTTTTCCACAAAATCATCATTTTTTTCGTCTTTTTTGCTGTTTTCAGCTTCTTTTTCTTCAATTTCTTGCTTTTTGAGTTCTTCCTTCTTTTCATATTTTGGAAGAGCGTCTTCTGAAATTGTCACCAAAACTTTTGCTTTTTTCAAAAAACCGCCTTCACTCAAAATCTTGATGTCCACATCTTCTCTTGATGCTTTAAGCTCAAAAAGAGCATTTTCAATCGCTTGTTCGATATTTTTCCCTGTTGCTTCACACGAATGCATTTTTTCCTTCCCCCTTTTATTTCTCAAAAAGAATTTGAACTGCAACTTTTGAAAGGGCTTCAAACATATCTTCTTTTTCTTCCGCTTTCATTCCTTTATGGCTCACCAAACTGTCCGACACAATGCAAAGTGCCACTGCTTTCTTGCCAAATTTGTGGGCGTTCAAATATAGTGCCGCGCTTTCCATTTCCACTCCAAGAAGATTATATTTTGCCCCAAGAGCGATTCGGTCTTCATCAGTGTAGAAATTGTCAGAACAATATATTCTTCCACAAACATTTTGAATTCCATTTTCATCGCACAATCTTTTTGCCACCTTCACCATTTCTGCATCCGCTTTAACAAAAGATGCCCCATTTTTGATGAAATAATCATCATAATTTGTTTTGGTGTATGACTCTTCAGCAATAATCACACTTTTCATCGGGACTTTTTCATTCAATGTCCCAATCGTGCCAATTCGGACAATTTTTTCCACTCCATAATAGTCGAAAAGTTCGGTGACATAGATTCCCATTGACGGACAACCCATTCCGTGCGGCATTATCGTCAATCTTTTTCCATTGACAATGCCAGTGTATGTGTTCATTCCACGAATATTGTTGACAAGTTTTGCGTCCGGCATCAAAATATCCTTAATCTTTTTCGCTCTCACTGGGTCGCCAGTCAAAATGACATACTTTGCAATATCCCCTTTTTTTGCTGTGTTGTGTGGCGTTGCCATTCAAATTCCTCCTAACACTTTTATTATATCACAACTTTCACCAATTTTCAAAAAAAATTTGAATATTTTATCATTTTGCCACCTTTTGTTTTTAATTTTTCTTGTTTTATACTATAATTATATAAATTGGAGGCTTTATGATTATTTCAATCACTGGAAAACCGTGCAGTGGGAAAAGTAGTATTGCCAAGGTTTTCAAAGAGAAATACCACTTCAAAACCTACTCTATTGGCGAAATTTTTAAGGATGAAGCACATAAAAAAGGTATGAGCGTGGAAGAGTTTAATAAATTTCTGATGTCCGACCCAAAGTTTGATAACTTTATTGATGATAAGACTTTGGAATTGGGAAAACTTTGGAAGAATGACGATGTTATCTTTGATGCCCGACTTGCGTGGCATTTTATTCCACACTCCTTCAAGGTTTTTGTCGACCTTGATGAAGAAGAAATGGCAAAAAGGCTTTCAAATTCCGACCGCGTTGGCAAAGAAAAATATCAAGATGTGGAAAAAGCACGCGAAACATTGATTGCAAGGTTTAATGCTGAAAACGAGCGTTACAAAAAGTTTTATGGCATTGACAACACCGATTTTTCAAACTATGATTTGGTGATTTCAAGCAAAGATAAAACACCGGAAGAACTTGCCGATATCATCTATGAAAAATATCGAAAACACTTCAAAATCTAGAATAAAATTGCTTGACCGAAAATTTTATGATATAATATATAAAGAATCACAAAAGGAGAAAAATATGAAAGAATTAAAATTTTATCGTTGTAATGTTTGTGGAAATCTCACAGTCAAACTTGTCGACTCCGGTGTTATAATGCACTGCTGTGGCAAGGAAATGCAAGAATACACTCCAAACACCACCGATGGTGCAGTCGAAAAGCATCTTCCTATTATTGGTGGAAAATGTGGAAATGTGGATATCTCTGTTGGTAGCGTTTCACACCCAATGACTGAAGAACACTACATTCAATTCATTGTGCTTCAAACAAGCAATGGCTATTATTTTAAAGAATTAAACCCAAACGATTTGCCAAAAGCAACTTTCACTCTTTCAAAAGGCGAAAAAGTTATTTCGGCATACAGTTTCTGCAATCTTCACGGTCTTTGGAAAAAGTAGGCACTTAAATTCACAACAAAAAAGACATAGGCTTTGTGAAAACAATAATTTCTTGCTTATGTCTTTTTTCTTTTTCTTCTATTTTAATCCTTCTTTGACAAACTCTTCTGCCTTTGTGGCATTCGCCTTTCCGCGTGTTTCTTTCATCACTTGGCCGATAAACCAACGGAAAACTTTTTCTGGTGTTGGAGAAGTTTTGTAGTCTTCAACTGCTTTTGGGTTGTTTTTGATTAAATTCTCAACAATCTTTTTGAGTTCTGTTTCATCGACTCCACCGCCATATTCCTTCACAAGCGTGTCGATATCTTCACCATTTTCCCAAACACGCGTCAACATTTCTTTGGCGTTGGTTCGTGTGACAGTTTTCTTTTCCACAAGTTTGATTATTTTTGCCAAATCGTTTGGAGAAATTTTGATTTCTTCGCTTCCGTCTTTCATTTTGCTCAATATTTCGGTCAAAATCCAATTGGAAACTTCTTTTGGGTTGTTGGCTTTTTCAAGTGTTTTGTTGAAATAGTCTGAAAGTTCTTTTTCTTTTGTCAAGATGTCGCTTTCATATTCGCTCAATCCATATTCTTCCATATATTTCGCTTTTAATTCTTCCGGCATTGGTGGAAGTTCTTTTTTGAGGTTTTCAACATCTTCGCGGGAAATTTCCACAGCGAGCATATCAGGGTCTGGGAAATAACGATAATCAGAAGAAGTTTCTTTCTTACGCATTGAAATACTTTTGCCGTGATTATCATCCCACTTTCTTGTTTCTTGAACAATTTTTCCGCCATTTTCGATGACTTCAATCTGTCTGTTGGCTTCATAGTTAATTGCACGATAAACGCTCTTAAAAGAGTTAAGATTTTTCATCTCTGTGCGTTCGCCAAACTCTTTTGCACCCTTTTTCTTGACTGAAATGTTGACATCGCAACGCATTCCACCTTGCTCCATTTTACATTCTGCCACACCGGCGAAAATTAAACGCTGACGAAGTTTTGTGAGAAATTCCACCGCTTCATCCGCACTTCTTATGTCCGGCTCGGTCACAAGTTCCATCAATGGCACGCCACCGCGGTTATAATCAATCAAAGTGCCGATGGCTGCTGTGCTGTGAACAAGTTTTCCAGCGTCTTCTTCAAGGTGTATTCGGTTTAAACGCACTGTGCGGGTTTTGAGTTTTATCTCTCCGCCAAGGCAAATTGGTCGAACAAGTTGGCTTATTTGGTATGCCTTGGCAAGGTCAGGATAAAAATAGTTCTTACGCTCAAAAACCGCAATATCATTTATCTCACAACCCATTGTTAAACCTGCTTTGATGACAAGTTGCACAGCTTTTTGGTTCAAAACCGGCAATGCTCCTGGTAAGCCGACACAAACTGGGCAACAATTGGTGTTTGGCGCTTGTCCAAATTGATTTTTGCAAGAGCAAAAAACTTTGGCATTTGTTTTTAGTTCGCTGTGGACTTCAAGTCCAATCACAATATCATACTCTTGCATCTTCTTCTCCTTTCTTTTCAATGAAATCAGCAACATTATATATGACACCTTCGTTCAATCTGTCTGCTACAATTTGAATTCCTAGTGGCAATCCGGATTTTCCTTTGCCAAATGGTATCGAAATTGCTGGAACGCCCAATATATTTGCCATTATGGTGAACAAATCTTCCTTATACATCGAAACTGGGTCGCCTGTTTTCTCGCCAATTTTGAACGGCTCGCCAGCGGTGGTTGGCATCACAATGATATCGCATTTTGAGAAAGCTTCCTTTGCTTCTTCAATCAGTTTTTGTTGCAATTTTTTTGCTTTGTTATAATACGCATCAAAATATCCTGAACTTAACACAAAGTTTCCAAGCATTATTCTTCTTTTCACTTCCTTGCCAAAGCCTTCTGAACGGCTCTTGACATATATTTCATCCACATCTTTGGCTTCCGCACTTCTTCGTGAATATTTGACACCATCAAAACGGCCGAGATTACTTGTCGCTTCGGCTGGTGCAATGATATAGTAGCACGGCAAGGAGAGTTTGAAGTCTTTTATGGAAACATCGACAAGTGTTGCCCCATTTTTTTTCAAAAATTCGAGAGCATTTTTGTAACTTTTTTCCACTTCAAGACCTTTCACCGCTTCTTCAACTTCTTTCATAACACCCACGCGAAGTCCAGTGATGTCGCCCTTTATTGATGAAAGATAGGACGGCACTTCTTCTTTGAGCGATGTTTCATCGTGTTCGCTGTGACCGGCAAGCACTTCCAACATATATGCGTTGTCCTTGACATTTTTGGTTATCGGCCCAACTTGCTCAATGGAACTTGCAAAAGCAACCACCCCAAATCTTGAAACTCTGCCATAGGTTGGTTTTATTCCCACCACACCATTATATGAACTTGGCTGTCTGATTGAACCGCCTGTGTCCGTTCCAAGAGCAACCGGTGCAAGAGAACCAGCCACTGCACTTGCCGAACCACCACTTGAACCACCTGGCACGCGTGTTGGATCGAGAGCATTTTTGGTGATACCAAAATATGAATTTTCTGTGGAAGAGCCCATTGCAAATTCGTCCATATTGGCTCTTGCAATGATAACCGCGCCTTCATCAAGCATCTTTTGAACGACTGTGGAATTGTATTGAGCGGTGTAGTTTTCCAAAAATCTTGACCCGCAAGACGCTTTTTTGCCTTTATACAAAATATTGTCCTTAATAATCACTGGAACGCCGGCAAGTTTTCCTTTGAAGCCATTTTCAATTTTTTCATCCATCTCTTTTGCTTTTTCAAGAGCGTCATCAAAAACTTCCAAAACGGCGTTTAAATCAGATTTTTCGCATTTTTCGACAAAAAACTTTGTCACTTCCAAAGAAGTTAACTTTCTTTCTTGAATGGCGTTTTTAAGGTCGATTAAACTCAAATTTTCAATATTCATCTGTCACCTCTCTCAATCTAACATTTTTGGCACACAAAAAGCACCTTTTTTGGTTTTTGGACTGTTCAAAAGGATTTCTTCTTGTGGCAAACTTTCTTTGGCAACATCAGGACGGCATTCAGACAATTTGTGTGTGGTATATTTGAGTTCTTGACTGCCCACATCACAATTTTTAACTTCATCGACAAGTGCAATAATGTTCTCAAATTCTGGAATGAAATTTTCAAGTTCTTCTTCACTGAATTCCAACGCTGAAAGTCCGGCAAGACGCTTTACTTCTTCAATTGTTATCTTTGTTCTGTTCATCTTTTCTCCTTTAAATTTCTCTTAAAGAAATAGTATGAAAATTTTGCAATTTCTCTTTATGGATTCAAACGATCTGGTCCACGGAAGACAAACATCGCTTCCTTGATGGTTGGAATGTCAAGCATAAGCATTGTCAAGCGGTCAAGACCAATTCCAAATCCGCCGTGTGGTGGACAGCCATATTTAAAGAAATTGATATAATTTTCTTCCATTGTTTTTGGGTCAATACCTTTGTCAGCAATCTGCTTTGCCAAAATATCTGGACGATGTTCTCTTTGAGCACCACTGGTGATTTCCACATCTTTATAATATAAGTCATATGTTTCGCTGAACGCTGGGTCATCTGCCTTGTGCATTGAATAGAAAGGTCGAACATCGGATGGATAATCTTTCACAAAGAAGAATTGATGGTTATTTTTCTTCATCATATACGCTGAAAGCAAGTTTTCTGCTTCGGTGTCAAGGTCAGCACCTTCGTCAAGTGGATAGTCACATTCTTCATCCAAAATTTTGTATACTTCCTTCATTGTGATTCTTGGGAAAGGCAAGGATGGCACAACGACATCCACACCCAAAAGTTCTTTGATTTTTTCGCCATATTTCTCGCTCACTTCTTTGAGCCCTGCGTGAATCAATTCTTCTTCCACTTTCATCACATCTTCAACAGATGAAACATTGGCAAACTCAAGGTCAAATCCGGAAAATTCTGTGGCGTGTTTTCTGGTGAACGATTTTTCTGCACGATATATTGGAGTGGCAATAAACACTTTTTCAAAGCCTGCAGCAATCGCCATTTGCTTATAGAATTGCGGACTTTGAATAAGGTATGCTTTTTTGTCAAAATACTTAACTTCAAAAACACCAGAGCCAGATTCGCTCTCGTTTTTTATGGTGGTTGGACAATGCACTTCAATAAAGCCGTTGTCAATGCAATAGTTTCTCATTCCTTGCGTGAGTGCTGTTTGAGCTTCAAAAATCAAACGCTTTTTGGGATCTCTCAAATCAATCCAACGATAGTCAAGGCGTTGGTCAATCGAACTTTCGCCGTCAATTGGTGAAATATCTGCCTTGGAAAGCACTTCGATGCTGTCCGGCAACAACTCTTTTTTGCCGAGTTTGACATATTCATTTTGAACAACTGTTCCTTTGACTTTGACATAAAAGTCTTGTGTGAAGTGAGAAACCACTTCTGCCATTTCTTTCTTTGAAGCTTTTTCAATCGTCATTTGGAGCATTCCGCTTCGATCTCTCAAAATGACAAATTGCATACTTTTTTGGTCACGAACCTTCTCAATCCACGCCCAAACTTCCACTTTTCCTTCGCTGTCTTTTAAGTCACATCTTTTATATTCTTCCATTTTTTTCTCCTTTTTCTTCAAGAAAATTCTTGTTGTGTTAATCTTTAACACCACTTTTAAGTGTTATCATTGTGTCAAAAAAAGCCACTCGCCATAACACAAACCAATTGTGTTAGGACGAATGACTCGCGGTGCCACCTAACTTGCAGAAAACTTCTGCCACTTTGATTGCTGTGACGGGCAAACCCGTTTTCCCCTACTCATCAAACGATTTTCGAGAAAACTGCTCGTGAGTGTTCTTTCATACACTGTTAATAGTAAACTTTCAGCCAACGATTTACCTCTCTGTGATTAAGTGAGTGCACTACTTTTCTCCATCATCGCATTTTACTTTTTAAGTATAAACCTTTTTTTTCAAGTTGTCAATAAAATTAGCAATATTTTTATTCACGGCAGTCCAAAACCACTTTGATGGTGTCTTTTGGATTTTCAATCAAAAGTTTGAAGGCTTTTTTGTAGTCATCAAGTTTAAACCTGTGAGTGATGAAACCATCTGTTATCAATTTCTTTTTAAGCATCATATCTTTGACGATTTCAAAAGTGGAAATTTTCTTTCCTTCAAAATCTTCCATTCCGTGACTGTCTGCTCCAATAATTTTCAAACCTTGCCACCAAATCGGAGTTTCATCAAATTTGGTTTTGGTCATCTGATAACCAACTTTCACAAGTGTGCCTTGTGCTTTAAGCCAACGCAAGGTGTCATTGAAAAGCGTCTTCTTGCCAACGCAGTCATAAATGACATCAAAACCGCCCAAAATCATTCGATTTTTTCCTTTGCCATACATTTTGGCGTTTGTCGCCTTTGCCACTGCTTCATATGGCTCACCTTTCAAGATGTAATCCGCACCCAATTTTTTGGCAAACTCGTGTTTGTTTGGATTGTTTTCCATAACATATATTTCACAATCTGGTTGCAAAAGTTTGGCAAATTGAATGCAGTTAAGTCCAATCATTCCTGCACCAATAACCAAAACTTTGTCCTTCTTTTTTGGAATATGTTTCAAAACTGCGTGAAGAGAAACCGCAAATGGCTCAATCAAAACAGCATCATCATCGGACAAGCCTTCCACTGAAAGCAATTGTCCTTCTGGAGCAATGTATGAGTCTCCCATTCCTGCACCAATTGGAAATTTCACCCTGCTTTCTTCGCCATAGTTTTCGCAATCGGCATAATTGCCTTGCTTGCACATATCACACCATTCATCTTCCTTGAAACCTTTAAGTTCGCAACAAGCCATATACTTGTTCATACAAACTCGGTCACCAATTTTGAATTTTTTGACTGCACTTCCAACTTCCACAATTTCGCCCACAGTTTCGTGGCCTAAATATGTGATGCTTGAACAAGGAATTGGCAAAAATGCTGTGCTTGGACCTTGTGCGCAACGATAGAAAGTCATATCTGAACCACAAATTCCTGTTTCAATGTTTTTCACTCTCACCCAATTTTCTGCCGGCAATTTTGGGTCTTCCACTTTTTTGTATCTTATCGGTGAAAGCGAAGAATGATATGCCTTTTTGGAAAATGCTGAAAGCACTTTGATAACAGCAATTTTGGAAATCTTCCCCTCAAAATATATCGTTTTCATATTCTCCTCCGTTTTTCACATTATATCACACTCTCAAAAAAAATAAAAATAATTTCAAGAATTTGTTTTTGTTTTTAATTAAATAATATTAATTAAAAAATCGGCAAAAATAATAATTAATTAAAAATTAAAAAAATAATATAAAAATTATAAAAATAAATTAAATATAACTTAAAACGCTAAAAATTCGATTTTATCGCACAAAAAAATAGTTCAAATATTTATTTTTGAACCATTTTTTTATTTTTATATTAAATTTAAATTTATTTTAAAAAATTATTTAGTCTTTTCTTCGATAGTCAACATCAACAATTTCTTTTCTTTTTTCTTCTTGTTTTTTACCACTTTTTTCCACCCATTTTCTTACAATAAGATTGGTCAATGGTGAGAAAGCCATCATAATCAACTGCCCGATGATGATGTAAATTGCAAACAAACTTGTATACATCAAAGTGAAAAGTCCCAAAATGAGAGGCATAATGAAATACATCATTTTTCCGCCTGCTTGGTTTTGAGTGCCTGACTTTTTCATAAGTTTGTTGGAAATGAAGATGGACAAGAATGACGAAACAACTGCCAAAATCACCAAAATATAGTAACCATTGACACCCAAATCTCTTTCATTAAGACCAGCGATGACATAGTCGAAAATCTGTTCTTCATAGTTATATTGCTTTTCAATCAACTTTTCTTCTTCGCTATAGTAATTTTGAAGATAATTGGTTATTTCGCTTTTATCAAAAACTGGACTTGTGGTTGGGCTTTCTGCCTTATATATATTCTTTATCCAAAGAAAACTTTGCAAATTGTCGATATAATAATCTGCCGTCACTTCTTCAGCAATCTGTTTGATATTCTTTTCCATTTCTGTCAAAACTGCATTGCCGGAAGTGTCGTTTGAATTGCTTTCTGCGTCATCGACATATTCACTTGCATATTTGTCAATCAATTTGTATATCTCTTCATTGGCATTGACATTTGTGTCCTCATTAAAGTTCACCATTGTTAAACTCACTGGAATTAAACTTTCATTTGGATTGTCGTTGAGATAGAAATTGAAAATCATTTCCTTTTTTTCAAGGTCAATTGTGGCTGAAATGGTGTAATCTTCTTTGAAAGTGAGTCCTGCAAGTTCGTTTTCAAAAAGTTGAACAGCGTCCTCATTTTCGTTCAGTCTTAACACATTGTAATAGACCATTTTTGTGTCTTCATATTGTTTGGCGATATTATAGTTTGACACATTTTGAAGTCCTGTCCAAAGGGTCAAGAAAACCACCATTTGAAGGACAACCACAAGAAGCATTGGAAGACAAGTTCCGACCATACTGAATTGATATTTTTTGTATATTTCTTGTTGTTTCTTTTGAAGTAAGACTTTGTCGTGCCCATATTTTTTTTGTATGGCTTCAAGTTCCGGTTGCATCTTTTGGTTTATATTCATATTCTTCATATTGAAGTATTTATTAAAAATGTCCACAATGACAAAAACAATTCGAACCAAAACCGCAAGAATAATAACCGACCAAATATATGAACCCATCGCCGAGTTAAAACCACCGATGATACTTTCCCACATACCACCGGGATAATTTAATACGATCATCAAAGAATCCATAAATTTTCCCCCTTTATATTTATCGGCACAGGGTCATATCCCCTCTTTTTTTGCCACGGCACGCACCTTGAAAGTCGCTTAAAACCTAGGTATGAGCCTTTGAAAATGCCAAATTCTTCCACCGCACCGATGAAATAATTTGAGCAGGTCGGTGTGAAAATACAACTATGTGGAAGGACTGGAGAAATCACATACTTGAAAAACAAAACTGGTGAAAGAAAGATTGTTTTATACCATTTTCTTTTTTTCATACTTAAAAAACAACTTCTCTAACTCTTGTTTAAGAGTCCAAAAATCAAGATTTTCCGCACCTTCACGAGCAAGTATGACATAATTGTGATAGTTTGAAATTTTCAAGTCCCGTCTCACAATTTCTCTTAAACGGCGTTTAAGTTTGTTTCTCACATTGGCTTTGCCAAGTTTTTTGCTGACAGAAAAACCAATCAAAAAGTTATTATATTTGCTTTTAACAGCAAAAAGGGTAAAGTGGTCTGTTGAAACTCTTTCTCCCTTTTTGTATATATAATTAAACTCTTTGTTTTTGCAAAGTCTATGCGTCATACTATGCTGCAATCTTCTTTCTTCCGCGATTTCTGCGTCTTTTCAAAACATTTCTTCCGCCAGTTGTTCTCATTCTTTCACGAAAACCGTGAACTTTGTGTTTTTGTCTTTTCTTTGGTTGATATGTTCTTTTCATTTTTTTCTCTCCTTTTTCTTCAAGTCAACTTTAATTAGTAAAGAAATTTTCACTCATCTTTTTGTCAAAACTTCCAATTGCATTAAAGGTCTAGCGTTATTATAACGGAAAAAAAAGATTTTGTCAACTAGATATGTCGGCAAAATCCATAAAATTTTCTTTCTTCTTTTGCAAAAATTGTTTTATCTTGTCAAAATCATAAATATATCACTTCATCTGCAATTTCAAAACAGCGGTCATCGTGCGATATCATAATGACAATTTTGTTTTTTTGAGCAACATTTCTTATCTCTTCAAGTGTTATTTTCACATTTTCGCTGTCAAGTTCATTTGTTGGTTCGTCAAAAAGATAGATATCTTTGTTTTTTGAGAGTGTTCTTATCAAATCCACTCTCTTTTTCTCGCCACCAGAAAGGACATTTTTGATTGATGTTTCCACATTTCGATTTACAACTTTTTCCATACCAAATTTTTCAATTAATGTTTCTGCTTGTTCATTCAATACATCATCTGGATAGGATATATTTTCCTTCAAACTTCGGTCAAAAAGGATGGAATCTTGAAAGAGATACGCCACCTTGTCGCGATAGTTATATAAATTTTTGATTTTGTGTTTTCCATTCACAATAAGAGTGCCTTCTTCAATTTCTCTGAGACCGCAAATTGCGTTTATTAATGTGGTTTTTCCCGCACCGCTTTGCCCAGAAAGAAGATAAATTTTCCCTTGTGAAAAAGAGCAATCATATCTTTTTTCAAAGTTTTCCACTTTGACAAAATAGTCTTTGACTTCGATTTTTTTGATGTTTTTGATTTCTTTTTTGTCTTTAAGTTCTTTTATCAAATCATTCGGGTAAAGCTTTTCAATATTGCAAAGTTTCAAGGAAGCAATTTGAAGGTCATTAAGAGAAAATCCCCAATCTTGAATGGTTCTCATAAGCGATTCGAGCATTGTGAGAGTGCTGGTGATTGTTGTGGCAAGATTTGGTTGATTTGTGAAGATGAGATACAAAATAATCCCCAAAATTCCACCATATTCCACAAACAAAACAACCACCCAATACCAAAAACAAACATTGGCACGTTTTTTATTTTCTTTGAAAAACTCATTATTCATTTTCTTCAAAACAGCAAGTTCTTTTATTTTTGAAGAAAACATTGTTATCATCGGAAGATTTGTGAGCGACATCAAAAAATGGTTACCAATCTTGCCGTTTATTGACTCAATTTTGTCCATAACTTTGATTTGATATTTGGTTCTGAAAATAATACAAATAAAAACAAGAACAAAATATCCCACGCTCATAAGTCCGACATAGAAATCAAAAATAAAGAGTTGAATAAGTATAACCAAAAGGCTTAATAATCCTGTTAAATAGTTCCAAATTGCCGGCTCAATAATATTATAAATATTATCCACCGCATTTTTTACAATATAATAAGCTTCACCAGTTGTCATTTTGAAGTCAAGATTTTTTCGTTCCATCAAAATCAAGTCTTGCATTTTTTCATTGGCAATACACATAATCTTTCGAGCAAAAATATCAATGAAACGATAGATAAGCATACCCAAAACCCACAGCACTGGAATCATTAAAACAACAACTGAATAATACCATCCATCACTTAATGAAGATAGGTCGACAAATCCCAAAATTTTTATGTTTTCACCAATTATTCTCGCAAGAATAAGAGAAGGTAAGAATGAGTTAAAAATATGAATGAACGGCATAAAAAGAGTGGAAATAATAATTAGGACACAATAAACTTTTTCCTTGTGTCCCATTATTTCCCACAGAATTCTAAATGATTTGAATATGCCTTTTTTATTCTTTTCTTTTCCCATCTTATTCCCGTTTTTGTGATTTTATTTTGTAATATAGAAAATCCACGAGTTTTTCGTGTGACAAAAATTTTATGGATATCTATTGAGTTTCTGCGAGTATTAAGTTTTTATTATTTTAACTTTGCTTGCTAGAATTTAGAAAGTGACACGGTCACACACCGCGTGTGATTTTTGTTGAAAAATTACGAGAATTTACTCTCTCTGTCGCTTTAACTTTGCTTGCTAGAATCTAGAGAGTGCTACGAGCACCCAGTTCGCAACTGGACTTTTATTTTAAGTCTGTTTTTTTTAATTTGCTTATTTCATAAATCAAATTTGTCAGAATTTAGAAAGTGACAATGTCACCCGATCATACGAACAGGAAGGATAAGATACAAAAATTCATCGCCTTCAATAGGCACAATCACACAAGGATTTGCAGGACTGTTAAAACAAATCTTGACAAATTCATCTTGATTTGCTCGAAGACTTTCAATAAAATATCTGGCATTGAATGCGATTAATAAATCTTTACCTGTTGTGTTGACTGGCACATTTTCTTTGACATTTCCAAGTTCCGAATTGGAAGTTATGCAAAGATTCTTTTCTTTCACTTCAAACTTAACGCAATTTCCTTGTCCCACTTTTGATAAAAGTGAAGCTCTTTCCAAAGCATCTTCAAATTGGGCTTTGTTTATCACTGAAATTGTTTCATAGTTTGCAGAAATGATTTGTCTGTAATTGACAAAATCGCCTTCCAAAAGACGAGTGGTAACTTTGGTGTCACCGAAATCCACCATAAGTGTCGACTTATCCACATAAATATTCACAATTTCATCACTGTCATCAAGAATTCTTGCAATTTCATCCAAACTTCTTGCAGGAATCACAATACTCATTGAAAGAGATGAGTGGATGTTTTTCTTCACTTTTGCAAGACGATAACCATCGAGTGCGACTGCATTCAATTCGTTTTTATTGATATCAAACAACACACCTTTCAAAATTGGACGAGAATCATCGATAGCAACCGAAAATCTTGTTTTGTTGATGATTGTTTTTAAATCCTTTTTAGATATTCCAAAATATTCACTTGACTCCAACTTCTTAAAAGAAGGATATTCCAAAACATTATAGCACTGAATGATACTGTGACTGTCATCATAACGAATCAGCATTTGATTTTTCTCATTAAGCTCAAGTTCAATCATTTCATTGGTGAGTTTTTTTATAAATTCAGTTATAAACTTACCTGGAACAACTGCTTCTCCTTCTGTTTTGATGTTTGCTTTGATTTTTCTTTCAATGGAAAGTTCAGTGTCTGTTGCACTCAAAGTTAAAGTATCATCTTCTGCAGTTATCTTGATTCCTTCCAAAATTGGATTGGTAACCTTATTAGATATAGCTTTACTTACGCTTAAAAAGGCATCTGAAAGTTCCACACCGTGACAACTAACTAACATATATAACTCCTTTTAACTAGCCCTATTATAACACAAATAACGCGTGCGTGCAACTAAAATTTTAAATTAATTTTATTTATAGCATAACAATAATTGTTATAATGGGTGTGGAAAAGTGGATATCTTTTTCCCTTCACAAAATATGGAAAAAATACGTCGAAAAATAAGTAAAAAAATCCTAGATATTGTGTTTCGAAAATGTGGATAAATATGTGTATAATTTTTTTTATTTTTCCACAATTAAACAAGGGAAAATTTTACTTTTTTATAATAATATTATATGCTATATTAATAATATAAAAAACGCCAAAAACCTTTATTTATCGAAAGTGTGGCGTTTAGTGAAAAAATCAAATTTATAAAAAAATAGAAGTTTAAAAATATATTAAAATGTGTTAGAAAACATTAAATTTTATATAAAAATGCCACAAAAATCATAAAAATTTACATTTTTTTGCCATTTTTTAATAAAAAAACTGCAATTTTTAATAATTTTTTAATTTTTAACTCAATTAAAGAATAAAAATAAACTCTTTTGAATAAAAAAGAAGGAAAAAAAATAAAAAACAGAAAAAAATCTGTTTTTTAAAGTAAATTTTTGATTTCATTCACGATATTTGCTGTTTTTTTGTTGTTTTTTATTTCATCTGTGATTTTATCTCTTGAATGCATTATTGTTGTGTGGTCACGACCACCGAAAATTTTTCCAATGTTGACAAGTGGAAGATTGAGAAGTTCTGAAATTAAATAAACGGCAATCATTCTTGGTTCAACAATTTCCTTGTTTTTCTTTTTTCCAACAATATCTTTATAATCCACTTTGAAATATTCACACACAACATTAATAATTTTTTCTGGTGAAAGGTCATCTTTATATTCATCTTTTTGAGTTTTGGAAAAAATTTCTTTTGCTTCTTCCATTGTTGCCACCTTTTTCCCATTAAGCGTTGCCAAAAAGTAGACTTCTGACAACTTTCCTTCCAATTCTCTGATGTTACTTTCCACATTTTCAGCAATATAGTTTATAACTTGGTCTTCAGCATAATATTTTTCAAGTTGACTTTTCTTGTGAAGAATGGCAATTCGAGTTTCAATATCTGGTGGCTGTATGTCGTGGATAAGTCCACTTGAAAATCTGGACTTTAATCTATCTTCCAAATTTTCAATTTCTTTTGGTGGTCGGTCAGAGCAGATTATAATTTGCTTGTTATTCATAATAAGTTCATTGAAGGTGTGGAAAAATTCTTCTTGAGTTTCTTTTGCTCGATAGATAAATTGAATATCATCAACCATCAAAACATCCAAATTGCGATATTTTCCACGAAATTCCATTATTGATTTGTTTTTTGAAGAAGAATAAAGCGAAGAAATATAGTCATTTGTGAATTGTTCACAAGTTATATATTTAATTTTGAGTTGTGGTGAAAATTCATATATATAATTTCCAATGGCGTGAAGAAGGTGTGTTTTTCCAAGCCCAACGCCACCATAAATAAAAAGTGGATTATATCTTTTTCCTGGATGCTCTGCCACAGTTCTTGCTGCAGCATAAACAAATTGATTGCTTTTTCCAACCACAAAGTTGTCAAAAGTGTATTTTTCCATAAAAGGTGATTTTTCTTCTCTTTTTGAAACAGTTTCTTTTGTTTGATTATTTTTCAAATATTCAATTTCTTCATTTTGGTCCAAAACTGTGATATTTAACTTTTTTCCAACAATTTCATCACAACAATCGCTTATTTTATCTAAAAAATTGCGTAAAATTTGATTTTTTGCTGTGACAGATTGTGCAACAATATAAAAATTATCTTTTTCATCAATTTCAAGTGGTTTGATTGTCTTTATCCAAAGCATAAAAGAAACAGATGAGATTCTTAACTCCAATTTTTCCAAAATTTGTTTCCAGATGGTTTCTATATCTTGCATTTTTCACCTCTTTTATTTTATTATACAAGATAATTTTCAAAAATTCAACCTTATTTGACGGAAAATATGCGATTTTTTAAAGAAATTTTTAAATTTTTTGTTTTTTAATAAATTTTTATAAATAGTCAATGTTATAACTTTAAATTTTCTATATAATATGTATATATATTAATATAATATATTATATATAAATATATATACAAATTTATTTTTTTAGATGAGATTTTATTAATGAAAGATGTTTTTGCCAAAAATCTTTCAAATTTTCATAAGTAAGTTTCTTTTTTACATCTTGAAAGTTTACCCAAATCAAAGTTTCTTTGTCTTTTTCATCAATTTTTTTTGTTGATTTTTTGATATCTTTTGCAAGAAACATTTTAACCATAACATCTCCACGCTTATTTTTATATAATAAATCACCAATCGGACAGATAATTTGAGCAACACGCGAAGTTTCTTCTTCTGTTTCTCTTAAAGCGCATTCTTCAAAAGTTTCACCAAGTTCAAGATGACCTTTTGGAAAGGAAAAATCTTTATATTTATCGCGATACACCAATCCAATCTCATTTTTTTCGTTTAACAAAATTGTGCCGGCTTTGTTAATAATTTCAAACTTATCAAAATTTTTCATCCAATTTTCAAAAATTTCCAGCAAAATTGTGAGTTTTCCTTTAAATTTTGGATTATTTGTGATTTTTGCATTGATTTCCACTTGAATTGCCCACGCTCTGTCTTTGAAAGTTCCAGCAATTGTGTTGGTGTTACCACAAAAAGGTGTGTCAATTGTGACTGAAAAATTGTTTTTGTTCAACATTTTCACAAGTTGTTCAAAAATTTTGTTGTTTCTCTCCACATTCACACCAAAATTTATGCCTAAATTTATGTCAACTTGACGGCGAGCAGAAAGACCGTGAATATCAATAATATATTTTAATTTATCTATTTCACGAAAAATTTTGGTTTTATAAGGACTATGTTCATCAAAATTGACATCGTCAAAGTTATTTTTTGTTTTGGCAATCAAATTTGTTTTCAGTCTTTTTGACAATTCCAAAGCAAAACCCAAAGAACCCAGTTCTTCGTGTTTGTAAACCCCAAGGCGTGTTTGTGGAACGCCGTGAGGAGCGGATATCAAAATGTTACTTTCTGTTTTAAAATAGACAAAATCTTCTTCTTTGTGTTGTTTAAGAAAACTTTTTCTCGTGCCAATAAATTTGTTATAAGAAAACATAAAATATACTCCTATGAAGGAGTATATCATAAACAAAATAATTTTTCCAAATATTTATTCAGCCACCGGCACTTTTGCTTCAAATTTAATACCTTCTTTCTCTGGTGAGTAATTTTTCATATCAAAACTTGAAGCAGGATTGTTTATAATCTTTCTTTTTTCATCTCTCATTTTTGGCGATTTGAAGTCATAGAAATTTTTGACATTTTTGTCAAGTGTGAGTTTTGGACTTGAGAAAGACAAGAATTTTTCAAAATCATTGTTTTCAAACATTGTGTTTGTTATTTTGTCAGCCAAATGAAATTCATCAGAGTCGAGAATTTTCTTTGTGTATTTTCTCATACTTTCTGCCGACAAACTTTTTGGTGAGTTTTGACTCAATTTTTCATATTCTCGAGCGTCAACAATCAATTTGTCAAAGGTTGTTTTTTCACTTTGAAGCTCATCTTGGAATTTTTCAAATTTTTCTCTCACTTCTGGCGACTGGAATTGCGAAATAATTTCACAAAGATGAGTGTCTTTGATTCTCTTTTGAATTTCTTTGGCACGCGAAAGTGTCAAGTCAACCACAAAAGGAATGTGTCTGTCATATATATGGCTGTCTGCAATTATATGAGAAAGGTCACCCACTTCCATATCACAAACTTGAGCCACCATACAAAGAAGGGAAGCGTATTGAACAACATTCCAACTGCCAGCAGCAAGAGTGTCGTTTGAGCGTTGATTTAAAAGAAGATTAAGTTTATTGTTCTCTGTCACCACAAAGTTAAGACCGTGAACACAAGGATATAAATGCATCTTGTGAAGGTCTTGTGGAATGTAGAGTTCAGCGATTATGCGTCTGACATCAATGGAGTTTTTGAGCTGATATAAAATTCTGTCCATTTGGTCAAATTCGCCTTCGCGATATTTTGAAACCTTGCCAACTTGAGCGCCATATGCTTCACCAATACTCCCACTTTCATCTGCCCATTGATTCCAGATTTGGCTGTTTAATTCGTTTATGTTATTGCTCTTTTTTGCCCATATCCAAATGATTTCATCAATCGCAGCACGCCAGTTTGTGTTTCTCAAAGAAACGATTGGAAATTCGTCACTGACCCTGTAGACATTATTAACAGAAAATTTTTTGATGGTGTAAGCCGGTGTGCCATCTTCCCAATGTGGTCTGACATTACCATCTTCCCAACTGCCGTCTTTTAAAATGGAATTTGTGGTTTTGAGATAGATATAATCTGCTCTGCTCATTTTTTACTCCTTTGTTTTTGATAATAAATCTTGACAAGCAAAATCAAGCTTTTTGAAGTTTTTGCATTCGCTTAATAAAACTCTTTTGATTTTGGTTTTGTTTGTTAAATTGTAATCATTAACATAGGAAGCTATAATTGCTTCGCCAACAGAACGCTCAATAGAAGATTTTCGATTGTAGTGTCCTTCTGTTATATAATTTATCACTCCGCCGACTGAAGACCTGTCGATTGCTTTCACAATATCACCCAACGAAAATCCTTTTTTTGCACAAATATACATACTTTTTGAAATTTCATAGAAATTGCCAAAGCCAAAACGATAGCCCAGTTTGTCTTTCAAGCAACAAACATCAGTCATAAAATATTTGTCGCCAAGTCGAATAAGTCCGCCTTCAATGGCAATGATAATGTCGTTTTTGTTGAAGTGAACAGAATTTGTTTTGTCAAAAGCGGTTTTAAGAATGTTTATATTTGTTGGCATTATGGTTGCAACTTGATGTTTGGTGTGTTTTGGAGCGATGATTTCAAAAGGAAAATATTTTTTTATGGCACTCACTTTTGATTCGTTTTTTGCTCCAACAATGATTATACGCATTTTTTTCTCCTAGTTTTGTTAATTATACCACAGGCATTTCAAAATTTCAAGACCTTTTTTCTTCTTTTATTATCTTTCCGTTTTCAATTTCAAAAAGTGTGCCAGAAAGTTTTTTGTCGTCAGTGCAAGTGATAAAAGTTTGGGTGCGATTGGCGAATTTCAGAAGGCGTTTTTGTCGGTCACTGTCAAGTTCACTGAACACATCGTCAAGCATAAGGATTGGATATTCACCAGTAATATCTTTCATACTTTCAAGTTCGGCAAGTTTAAGTGCCAAAGCCACCGTTCGTTGTTGTCCTTGTGAGCCAAAAGTTTTGACTTCGACATCGTTTAAAAATATATCAATATCATCACGATGAACACCGATGGTGGTGTGTCCAAATTTGAAATCTTTTTCAAGGTTCTTTTTCAAGAGTTTCATCATATTTTCTTCAAATTTTTCATTTAATTCCACTTGACAACCGCATATATATTTCAAGCGTATATTTTCTTTTCCACCACTTAAATAAGACTGTGCTTTTTCGGTGTATGGCGTGATGTTTTGAACAAACTTTTCTCTTTCAAAAGCAATTTTTTTGGCAGTTTGAACGAGCGTTCTGTCCCATATGTCAATGGTTTCTTTGACATATGAAATATTCTCACTGTTTTTTAATAATTTGTTTCTGTTTGCCAAGATTTTGTCATAACGCGAAAGAAGATAAAAATATCTTTTGTTGGTTTGAGAAATATCGATATCCATAAATTTTCGGCGCTCTTCTGGACTTTCTTTGACAAGTTTGAGTTCGTTTGGCGAAAAGAAAATCACATTGATTTCTCCGATGAGTTCGCCAATTCTTTTGATTGGCAAAGAGTTCACAAGAATAGTCTTTTTTCTTTGTTTTGAGAGCTTGATGTCGACTTTGATATCTCGATATTTTCGCTCGGCGGTAAGACTTATATAGCCATTGTCTGCCTCCCACTTGATGATATCCTTGTCTTTTATGGACTTAAAACTTTTGCCAATGCAACAATAAAATATGCTTTCAAGGAGATTTGTTTTTCCTTGAGCATTTTTGCCAATAAAAATGTTTACATCACAAGAAAATTTCATTTTTAAATTTTCATAGTTGCGAAAGTTTTTCAGTTGAAGTGATTTGATTTTCATATCTATATTATAACACATTTCGTTTTTAAATAAAAATATTGCAAGAAAGATTATTGCAAAATTCAAGATATTTATCATAATAAAACGACAAAAAAACTCTAATCAAGAGAATTGAAAATATTTTAAACCAAGACTTTCAAAATTGTTTTTAAAAATTTTAATATATTATTTATCAAAGGCGATTTTTTTAATGATATTGTAGCTTATATCTTTGTTCCTATGCTTTTCAATATAATACATAACTATTGCCACCAAAATAACAATAAATTCCACTAAATCCAAAATTGCGGATGTATAAAATTTGTTGAAAACACAATATAAGATAAGCGCCAAGTTAGGAAATAGCATAAACCACTTGACGGCAATCATTTTTCTCATAATCATTGCAATGGTAAAAAGTGTCGGCGAAAACATTGTTATAATGTCCCACGCATTTTTATAGAAAATAACACCAACAGATATATAAATTAAACAAAATGTAACCAGAAAATATATTGGAAAATCTTTGTTTTGTTTTTCATAATATAAAATCAAAAGACACCTTAAAATACTTATGATAGTGTTTATTCCTGCAACCAAAGATAGCGATACCAAAAAGGCGGCACCATAAAAAAGATTGGCAACAATTTGGAAAAACAAAAATTTATTCTTGCTTAAAAAGTAAGAAATGCAAACCAAAATTAAAGCAATTCCGCCAAAAATTTGCGATATAATAAATTGCACCATACTAAATAATAGCACATTAAAAATTATTAAACAACCAAATAAGAAAATAAAAAATTGACAAATTTATTAAATTCAAACCCTTGCGAAAATTGGGGAATTTTAACAATAGGGGTTTTGTAAGCTGAAAAAGCTGAATATTTTTTCATACCAATTGAAAAAACACCCGGGAGTTTCGGGTATTTTTGAATGGGAATTTGCGAGTGGGGATTTAAAAGTTTTGATTTTTTTATGTGGTTGTTTTTTGTTTATGAAAGGTCGACAAGTTTTGCCCACGTGTTATTGCCGACAATGCCATCCACTTGCAAATTGTTGTCTTTTTGGAAGTTTTCGACAGCGGTTTGTGTTCGAGAACCAAAGATGCCATCAATGTTTCCAACTGGATACAGATTGCTTTCCAGAAGTTGTTGTAAAAATTTGACATATGCACCGACCGAGCCGTTTTTGAGAAGTGGATAAGGCGGAAGAAGCAGAAGGGTTTTCCACGTGTTGTTACCGACAAGACCATCCACTTGAAGTGAATTTTGCGATTGAAAATTTTTGACAGCGTTCAAGGTTTTTGAGCCGAATATGCCGTCAACAGAAAGGTTATAGCCAAAAGAGTTCAGAATGAATTGAAGAAGATAAACAAAATTTCCTCGGTCACCACTTCTTATGAGTGGATAATTGGCAAGATTATCGCGAGAGATGTAGTTCACGCCAAGAAAATCACAAACGCCATTGCAGGCTTCTTCGCCAACTTCGGTTTGAAAAATTGGATTAATCATCAACTTTGCTTCTCGCAAATTGGTCATAAACCCCGCTTCAATGAGAGCGGAAGTGCAATTAACACTGGACAAAACTCCCACATCCAAAGTTTTGACACCACGACCATTTTGAGATGTGCCATTGATTATTCTTTGATAGATATCATCAGCAAGATTTCGGCTTTGCGCGGACCGTGGATTTAGTGGTGAATAGAAGACTTCGACGCCAGAAGCGTTGTTGAAAGTTTCGCCATAGGCGTTGTATGCAAAAGTGACAAGCAGAGTCAAGTTTTGTGAATTTATTCTTGCCACGCGGTTACTTATGGAAACATCTTGAAGTTCAGGCTTGACATCAAACACAGAAAAATCTTGACGCATACACGCTTCAATAAATTTGTTTTTTGCCATTCGGTTGAATTCATTTTCATATATTTGTCGATTCAAATTTGGCATCTCTGGCGTGCGTTTTCCAGCCGTTGGTGGATTGACGCCGTGTTCATCATTTGCCCCAATCAAAAAATTTTCGTTTGCCATTTTTTCTCCTTCTAGTTCTTAATATGAAGAAGGAAGAAAAAGTGTTATTGATTTTTGAATTTTTGGAAACAGCGATAGCACATTCCTTCATATTTTTCATCAGCACCAATCAAAATTTCTTCGCCTTCTGTGACAATTTTCCCATTCAAAAAGCGAGCGTTCACTGTTGCTTTTCGCCCGCAACGGCAGATAGATTTGATTTCGGTGATACTCTCCGCCAGTTCCACAAGACGCTTTGAGCCTTCAAAAAGTTCGGTTTTAAAATTTGTTAAAAGTCCATAGCAAAGGACAGGGATTTCCAAAGAAATATTTTTGAGTTCTTCCACTTGCTTTTTGGTTAAAAATTGGCACTCATCCACAATTATGACGCTTTTTTCTTTGTCATAATTTTGTGATTTTAAGTATTCAACAAAGTTAAAATTCTTTTCAAATTCAATGCAAGAAGATGACAAACCGATTCGACTGTGAACCACACTTTTTCCATCAATTTTTGTGCGTGTGTCAATTGAAGGTTTGAAAAGGAAAACAAAAAAGCCTTTTTGCTCATAATTAAATTTACACATCAAGGCTTGTGCGGTTTTACTACTGCCCATTGCACCATATTTAAAATATAACTTTGCCATAAAAACTCCTTATCTAATTTTAAAACATTAAAAAAAATTGTCAAAATAAAATTGAAAGATTTATAAATTATTTTGAAAATAACTTTGATATAATATATAATAAAAAAGAAAGGAAAAGGTATGAGTGTTGTCAAAAAAAGATGTTTAAGATGTTTTGTTTTGATTGGAATGTTGTTTTTTCTTTCCTTATCACTTTTTGGTTGCACATTTAATGTGGACTCTTATCGACCGGTCAAAGATGATTATTACACCATTTTGGACTATAATGTTGATATTGTTGTGAACGAAGATAAAACAATGAAAATCTCTGAAACAATAACGACAGAGTTTTATGCATACACAAATGGTATTTATCGATATATTCCAATTGAGCAATCAATTGGCGTTCCAAATGAAAATGGCGAGAGAGATGTCAAAAATTATAAAAACACAATTTCCAATTTTGAAGTGGACGCATCAACTGGCGTGGAAGTTATTGAAGAGTTCGAAAGTGATGGATATATGTTCTATATGTTAAAAATGCCAACTTCACTTTCAAGTGGCGTCTTCACTTTCAAATTCTCATATGACCTTAATCCGGGTGATGACAGGGACACCACCAAAGACTTTTTCTATCAAAACATTATCGGAACAGGTTGGGACACGGACATTAATCACTTGACCTTTTCAATCAGCTTTCCAAAACGAGTTGATTTTTCCAAAACAAGTTTCTATGTCGGTCTTTTTGGTGAAAACACAACTGGCACAGAAGTGGAAACAATGACAAAAGAAGAAAATGGCAGATATATTTTGAGTGGCACATACGACAAATTACTGTATGGCGAAGCGCTCACCATTTATCTCCCACTTGAAGAAGGATATTTCGAGTTCACAAGGAGTTATGTTTTTGACATTATTTTGCTTGTTTCATTCTTTGTGGCTATTCTTCTATTCGCCATTCTCTTTTTCAAAAACAGAAAGAAAGAGCCAATTATTGATGTGGTGGAATTTTCTGCACCAGATGGGTTAACACCGACCGAAGCGGGATATATCATTGACAAGCAGTTATATGGCAAAGATATCAGTTCCTTGATTGTCTATTGGGCGGACAAAGGATATGTCAAATTGGAAGAAAAAGAGAAAAAAATATATGCTCAAAAAGTGCAGGAACTTCCACAAAACGCCAAGGAACACGAAAAGATATTTTTCAGCGCCTTCTTTAATACCGATGGGCCGATTGATGTTGCAAAGTCACAATTTGGTGGCTCGCTTGTGGGTGAAAAAATTCGCCGTTCGTTGAACAAAGAAAAAGGTAACTATTTCAATGAAAAGGCGAACAAATGGTATTTTCTTTCCGTCATTCTTTTGTTTATTCTGACCGTTGCCTACAATGCGAGAATCACCCTTGCGAGTGTGGATAGTTTTGCTTTTTTCATCAAAGTGATAGTTTCCATAATCTTGGCAGGCTCACTTCTTTGGCTTATGAAAATTCAAATGAATGAGCATCGAAATTCTCGGAAAAAGCAGTGGCTTATGCGATTGTTGGCACTTATTTTGGCACTTGCTTGTAACGCCGTGTTCATATTTTGGGCAGAAGGCTATAATGACCCATATTTTGCTCGTGTTTACTTTCTTACATTAACTTTACTGCTCTTTTATATATATCCAAATCTTGAACAATACACCCAAAAAGGGCGAGAGTGCTTGGGTAAACTTCGTGGTTTAAAGCAATATATTTTGGTGACTGAAAAGGACAGAATTGAAGCCCTTGCAAACGAACAGCCGGAAATCTTTTTCCATATTTTGCCATATGCCTATGCTCTGGGTGTTTCAGACACATATATCAAAAAATTTGCCGATGTGAAAGTCCAAGACCCATCTTGGGCGAAGTTCAGCGATGGAATGACAGTAATGGCAATGATGATGATTCTAAACAAAAATATCTTGGCGTTAAGCTTGTCACTAAACTACACGATTGCAAAGAATATTGTGGGTTCGGTTGCTCGTGTTGCCAGCAAAGTTGCCGTGTCCAAAATTTCCGGTGGCGGTGGGTTTTCTGGCGGTGGCTCCGGCGGTGGCGGTGGCGGAAGATTTTAGATAGCGCCATAAAAAGAAGGAGAAAAAATGGAAACAAAAGCAAAAAAATGTTGGAAGATTATTGGATTGTCCGCTCTTGTGCTGGTTCTAATTTTTATCACAATTGTGCTTGGATATGTGGCATATTTGTCAGCGAACTACTATCGTATTGAAGACGAATTGTCATTGGTTGTCGAGAATAATAAGGAAGAAAATATCACCTTGGAAACTGACTACACCATTTCCACCTACAACATCGGTTTCGGTGCATATAATCAAGATTTTGACTTCTTTATGGACACCGGCACGATGCTGGACGGCACTGTTGTTACTGGAACACGTGCAAAGGCAGAAAGTAAAGAAGTTGTTGTTGAAGACACAGAAGGTGCAATTGAAACAATAAAAGGACTGGACACCGACTTTGCCTTTTTCCAAGAAGTGGACACAAAAAGCACACGCAGTTATTTTGTCAATCAATATGAAATGATTAAAAACGCTTTCCAAGAGTTTTCTTCATCATTCGCTTCCAACTTCCACACATCCTATCTCATCTATCCATTCAATGACCATATCGGTTCAATCCAAAGCGGAATTGTCACGCTGTCGAAATATAACATCTCTTCAAGCACTCGCCGTTCTTTTCCAATTGATGAAAGTTTTGTTAACAAATTTTTCGACCTTGACAGGTGTTTTGTGGTCAATCGATTGAATATTGAAGGAACGGACAAGCAACTTGTTTTGATAAATCTCCATATGTCGGCATATGACGAAGGCGGAGTGATAAGAGCAAAACAACTTGAAATGCTGACAAACCTCATTTCGTTTGAATATGAAAAAGGTAACTATGTCATCGCCGGCGGTGATTGGAATCACGATATTGCTGGCAGTATTAATACCTTTGAAAGCCAGCAGAAAACACCAGATTGGGTAAAAGAAATCACAGACGATGACATTCCAGAAGGCTTTTCTTTCGCACAAACAACACTCACAACGCCAACTTGTCGTTCTGCTGAAATGGCATATAAAAAAGGCGTGAACTACACTGTTGTCATCGATGGCTTCCTTGTTTCTGACAATATAAAAATCACCAACACTGAAAATATTGACACCGATTTTATGTTCTCTGACCATAACCCTGTCAAAATGACATTCAGTTTGATAAAAGAAAATGAACAAGATAACCCTGAAACTGGTGAAGAAACCGGCGAAACGCCAAGCGATGAAAGTGGTGATGAAATAAACAGTGCGGAAAATTGTTGTCTTGATTTTAAGAAAAGATATTCGGTTGAAATATTCTAACCAACCCAAAAGTTAATGAAATATTCTTTAATATTTTAAGATAAAATTTTAAAAAATGAGATTGATATTACCAATCTCATTTTCTTTTGTGACATACCATTCACTTTTGCTTATCAATATCTTTGTTTTTCATTTCAAAATCCAAAGAAATTTTAAAGTTGCTTATATAAAATTTCTTATGTAAACCATTTGTTGAGTGTTTGTGATAAAACCCTTACGAAAATTGGAAGATTTTAAAATATTTTTGAAAATATTGTAAATTTATTTGCGTTTTTGTATCAGGCTGTGATATACTTTCTTTGTCGGTTGGGATTACCGAGTTGTCAATGGCTAATCCCCAAGTGATATGGCTAGCCATATATTTTTTCTGTCGCCATTTGATTTAAAAGGATGTATTATGAAAGAAAAAGAATTAAAAAATTTGAGAAAGATAATTAGATACGCGCTTATCAAAATCGGCGTTCAAACCAA
>CALWEM010000023.1 GCA_944377315.1 uncultured Clostridia bacterium | reverse complement strand
CTCTTTTTCAACCGCTTTTCTTAAAAAAAGGTTTACAAATTTTCTTTTTTATGCTATATTATTCATAACTTTTAGGAGGCGTATTATGGTTGATAAAGAAAAATGTATTGGCTGTGGAACTTGTGTTTCCATTTGTCCTGTCGGTGCAATCTCTTTTGACGGCGAAGGAAAAGCACAAATTGACAAAGGAAAGTGTATTCATTGCGGTGCTTGCCAAGCAAGTTGCCCAGTGAGTGCAATTGATTTAGATAAATAATATTAAGGTGGAATTTTATGGAAAATATTGCTTTTATACAATTAACTGAAAGAAAAATTGAATTGAAAATTGTGCAAAGTCGTTCGGGACGCTATCGCATTTTGGAAGAAGTTGTGAACAACTATGATCTCACAAAAGATATCACTAAAGATTGCCTTTTTTCACCAACTTCTCGTGCTGATATTTTGAAAATTTTGAATATCTATCGCTTCACAATCGAAACTTTTTCTGCCACAAAAATGATTGCTTTTGCTTCAAATATCATCGTCAAAGCAAGAAATTATCGTGGTTTGTTGGATGAGATATACACTCACACGGGCATTAACTTCACCCTTGTCAATGATGAAGAAGTTTTGAAAGATATATATCAATCAGTGGTTTCAAAAATTGACTCTTCAAAAGCCACTGGAATATATATTTCTGGTTATAATACCTATCTTTTCAAATATAATAGACGCAATGTTTCGGAATATTTTGTTCTGCCATATGGCTATATCAATCTCTCCGAAAACACTGGAAAGTTTGAAAATTTGGTGCAACTTGTCAAAAAAGAACTCAAAGACAAACCAATTGTGAGAACTTTCGAAGATGAAATTTTGGTGGGTATGGGAAACAGTTTTCTTGATGTTTCCAAAGTTGAGAAAAAACTTCAAAGATTTCCGCTTGATATCGACAATAACTATAATTTGACACTTGATGGTCTTAACAAAGTTACAGAGTTTATCAAGGATTTGGATATCGACAAAATCAAGAAAATCAAGGGGCTTTCTTTTGATGGTGCAGACAGTTTGAAAGGCGGACTTGCCATCATAACTGCCATTTTCGAAGCATTTTGTGTCGAAAATATCACGGTCAGCGATGCAAATTGTATGGACGGCAGAATTTTGGAAAATCTTGTGGGCTCACCTGTTGAAAAATACAGCGATTTACTTTTGAACAGCCTTGACAACTACTATGAGTTCAGAAAGGAAGGATTGTCCATTAATCCAAGTGTGTATAATATGGCGATTCTCTTATTCAAACAACTCAAAGTGGTGCACAAACTTTCAAGAAATTATGTCAAACCTTTGAAAATCGCAGCATATATGTTTGACTGTGGAAAGTTTATTGACTTCAAAAACTATGAAAAACACGGCTATTATGCCATTTTGAACGCCAATATTGTTGGTGCTTCTCAAAAAGAAATTTTGCTCGCTGGGCTGAGTTGTATGTGTCAAAACCTTGACAACTTCAACTTGCCAGAAATTATGAAGTATAAAGAAATAGTCAGCGATGAAGATGTTGATGCAGTGAGAAAATTGGGTGTGCTTGTCAAACTTGCTGTGGACCTTAATGCTTCTCGCAAAAATGTTATTTCTGACATTGTTTGCGACATTTTGGGCGACTCAATCATAATGAAAACTGTGGTCAGAAGCGACCCATCGTTTGAAATTATGCAAAGTATGAAACTTTCTGACGATTTCAAAAAAACTTTTAAAAAGAGTTTGCAAATCATTTAATTTTGGCAAATTTGGGAAAAATATTTCATAAAAGGAATATATGGTAAAGAGAAATGGTGTTTGGAAAATTTTTACAATCATAGGAATATTGCTTTTGGCAGTTTTGCTATGTTATTTCTCTGTTGCATTATATTTCTATTTCGGAAGAGTCAATGATATAAGCGGGAAATTGAAGGTGTATAACCTTATGTCTGATGAAAGTGTGGGCGAGATGTATCTTGATGCGTCTTATTGCCTTCAATCGGGCGACAAAAAGTTCTATGGCATCAATGTTGACGAAAGTGGCTATCTTGTGACCGTTGCCAGTGATGTTGCTGATGAAACTGATTTTTATGCATACAGTGGACGCGGGGAAGTTTTCTTTGGCAAACTTGTTTTTTGTGATGAGAGTTATAATCTTGCCATTGTGAAACTTTTTGATATTGTTGACAGTGAAAAAGAACTTTCTTTGCCATATGTTTCAATTGGTGATATTTCTTATTCGACATTTTCGCTCAATCCTTCTTATATTGTGGTTGGAAATCCGCTTGAAAATAACAATATTTTGTCGGTAAATTCTTTGAGTCTTTATAAATATATAATATACACAACTTCGCAAGTTGATGGCAGTGATGTTGTCGATTATGTGAATGTCAATGCGTATTACTACACAATCAGCGACCATTCAAAATATTCACAAGAAGCAATCTTTAATCGCACCGGTGAACTTTTAGGTTTGGTGTATAGTTACAGCGACAACGCCAAAAACGATGAAATGTTCATTCTTTCTGTCAGCATCATCAAAACGGTGCTTGATGATGTCAAAAATTCTGAATATTACGAAAATTCGCTTGTTAGCAAGGTGAATGGCTTTGATATGTATGAACTTCAATGCTATCTTGACTGTTCCAACACAAATTCGGGAGTTTATTACATCTATTTTGATGGGCTTTGGCGAGAAGTTGACACAAATTTGATAACCAAATATCAAAACGGGTTTGATGGTGTGTATTTGGTGGAAGATTTTGTTTATGGCGATGAAACGATCAAAGGAAACAGCCTAATAACAAGCGTGAACTATAAACAAAAATCATATTCAATAACAACCAAATTGGATTTATTTTATCTTTTCTATCAAGCCAAATCTGGCGAAGAAATCAAGATAACTTGGCAAGACTTGGACACCACAACAATTTCAACAACAAGTTTAGTTGTGTTATAGGAGGAAATATGAAAAAATTTAAGTATGCAATTGAAATGGGCGGTGGATTCACAAATATCTATGTCAAAGGACAGGGGCTGGCTTTGAAAGAGCCGACTTTGGTGGCTGCCGAACCAACCGAGGATGGTTACAGAGTGATAGCACTTGGACAAGACGCCAAAAAACTTGTCGGCAAAACCAAAGAAAATATTGAAATTTTCACGCCTTGTGTTTATGGTGAGCATTCAAACTATGAATACAGCGTGGTTTTGCTTAAACATTTTTTGTCCAAACTCAATTTCAAGCCTTATGAAGAAAATGTCCTTTTCTTGACGCCGTGTGGCATTTCAGCACGCGAAAAAGACAATATTTTGCGAGTGTGTGAAGCGGTGAATATGGGCTATGTCGAACTTATTCCAGCGCCAATTTGTTCTTGTGTGGGCGAAGGCAGAAAAATTGATGGCTCGACTGTCAATATGGTGGTTAATATTGGCGGAACATACACTGATATTGCTGTCATCAATATGTCGAATATTTTGAAAGGCGCCACACTTTCAATTGGTGGAAAATCGATTGACGCGTCAATTGTCAATTATCTTGCATACAAGGAAAATTTGGTGATTGGATTGCCGACTGCTGAAACTCTTAAAAATGAAGTGGGGAGTTTGTTTGAGAATGACACTTTGAATATGGAAATCACAGGTGTTGACATCAAAACAAATTCGCCGAAAAATGTCATTATGCATTCCTATGAACTTCGCTATGCGATTGAACCATTCTATAACGAGATTTTGCGGGCGGTGGACACAACCATAAACACGCTTGCACCAGAAGTTGTCACTGACATTATCAACAACAAAATTTTGGTTTGTGGTGGCTGTGCGAAAATTCAAGGACTGGACAAATATTTTCTCTCCAACTTGAAATACCCAGTGCAAATTTCAGACGACACGGATTACATAACAATCTTGGGTGCTGGAAAATTGCTTTCTGACCCGCAACTATTGAACAGTATAATAAAAAATTTATAAGAAAATGATAAAAATTTTGAAAGAGCCAAAGGGCTCTTTTATTTTGACACAAAAAGACAAATATGTATAAATTTTTATCATCTTCAATTTTGAAATAAAATGCTGGAAGATATATAATGGACACGAGGTGATGAAAATTGGCGAGAAAAATTGTGATAACAAGTGGCAAAGGCGGAGTTGGCAAGACCACTGTGTGTGCAAACCTTGGAGTCTATCTTTCGCGACTTGGTTTTAGAGTGTGTATGCTTGATGTGGACATTGGACTCAATAATTTGGATGTTGTGATGGGGCTTGAAAGGCAAATTGTGTTTGACATAACCGATGTTGTGAGCGGAAAGTGCCGAGTTAGGCAAGCGCTTATTCAAGATTTCCGATATCCATCTCTCTATCTTTTGCCGTCATCACATTCCTATTCTTCCAGCAAGATAACAGGTGAGCATATAAAAAACATAACCGACATAATCGACCATTCGTTTGATTATATTCTTCTTGATTGTCCAGCAGGTGTCGAAGCGGGATTTCATCGTGCTGTCTATCCGGCAACCGAAGCAATTGTGGTTGTGACGCCACACTTGTCGAGTTTGAAAGATGCAGACAAAGTGCTTTCCATTCTCTCATCATATAACATTGAAAACAAATATCTTGTCATCAACAGAATGCGTGGCGACCTTCTTCTCTCGGGCGATATTGTCAACATTGAAAGCATTGTCAAGGCAATGAATATTTCTCTTGTTGGTGTGATTCCAGAAGATGACGGCATCGGGAAAATGTCAACAGAGAGCCGTATTTTGACCGACACAGAAAGTGCCAGAGCATTCACTCTTCTTTCGGAGAATATTCACAGCGGAAGCAAAAAGATTTTCGACTGCACATACAAGTATCGCGGTGTGTTGGGATATTTCAAAAGAAACATTAAAAAAAGAGTGTGAATTTCAAAAAAAATCATATTTTTTTGTGTTTTTTAAGCAAAATTTACGCATTTTTTTCAAATTTTTGTTTAAAGGAGAATTTTTATGGAAGTTATGAGATTGGAAGAAATTTTGGTTCGTGACAAATTCGAAAATTTGAGTGGTGTTGTCAAAATGCTGGAAGATGAAATAACACCAATTGTCAGAAATTATTTTGTTTTGGATGACGATATTGTTGTGAGATATAGGCGAGATAAAGGGAGATATGTTTTTAACATTGAGATTTCTGCTGAAAGAGTCAAACCATATGGCAAAATGATATAAAATTCATATTAACAGGCTTGAAAATTGTGAAAACTTTTGAATGATTTGAACAAAATTTATTTTGCTTAATATTTAATTAAAAATTAAAATTCATCAAAAATATGATAAAATTAATAAAAAACGCAATTTTTTTTGCGTTTTTTATTGTTTTTTATAAAATTTTTGTTTAGAAAACTTTTTTAAGTTGATGAAAATAAATTTCAGATGAAGCACGTTTAGATGAAATAAACCATTCCATATGCGCCAGGTCCGGCGTGAGTGCCGACAACACAACCGATGCTGTGATATTCTGTCTTCTCTGGATTGACATCAAGTTCTTTATAATATTTGTTGACAAAGTTTTCAATGTTTGATTGGTCGGCAGAATAGCCAAAATAGATAGGGTAGTTTCGGTCACGATTTTTCACACAATTGAGCATATATAAATTTGCTTGTTCACCACGCTTTTTGGCACAGTTAATAACTCTTCCGCCTTCGAGGCAAATGATTGGTTTGATTCCCAAAACAGTTCCAAGAGCGGCTGCTGCACCACTTATTCTTCCGCCTTGTTTGAGATACTTAAGGTCAGAAACGGCAGCGACAAGTTTGATTTTCGATTTTAGGCGTTCAAGTTCATCAATAACTTCTTTTGGAGTTCTTTCTTTTTCGTTGATGAATTTGACGATTTCAATGATGAGTGCACCTTCTGCAAAGGTGGTCACTTGGGAATCGCAAATATAGACATTTTTCATATTAAGTGCTTCAACTGCGTTTTTTGCTTGGGCGATTGTTCCAGCAAGATTGGAAGAGATAACAATTGTGAGAACAAACCAATCCTCTTTGTTGCAAAAAGGAGTAAGAGCGGTTTCAAATTTATATTGATTTGGTTGGCTGGTTTTTGGAATAATTCCCGTTGCCTTCATTTTTGCATAAAATTCATCATTTGGAAGTCCTTCTGGATAGAGTTCGCCGTTGAAATTTACTTCAATTGGAAGTATGGTGATATCATTTTCTTCGGCAAATTTTTTTGGCATATCAACAGATGCTTCTGTCACAATTTTATACTTCATATAAACCCTTCCTTATGTTAAAAATCATATATATTGTATCAAAAAGAAATTTTGAACGCAAGCAAATTGAGAAAAAATAGTTAAAATTTTTTTAATTTTTTTTGAAAGTGTTTTTAATTTGATTGATTATTTTATTGCTTTTTGTTAATATATTCATATATTTGTTCTTCATTTCAATTTATTTTTTTTAAAAGTTTTGAACTTAAAAACAAATTTTCAAAATGAAAATGGTGAAGATAAAAATATGAGATATTCAAAAAAACCGCAAAAATTTGGCAAAAATTATTAAAAAAACGCAAAAAAATGATAAAAATATGAATTTTAGGAGTGGTTATGTTCAAAGATAAAAATATTGTGTTCTTAAATTTGGCGTTGTTTCTTTTGACTTTTTCCATTGATGTTTGCTTCATAATGCTTGGAACACCATATGTTTACAAGGTGATTGCCAGCGTGCTTTTTGTTGTCACGGGCATTGTCAACCTTATTTTTGTTTGGAAAAAGAAGGAACGAAAAAGTGCTTTCAAATTCACAATGCTTTTGGGACTTATCTTTGCTTGTGCGGGCGACATTGTCCTTATTGATTTTTTCCTTTATGGAGCAATTTTGTTTGCAGTTGGACATATTTTCTTTTTGATTTCCTACATTATTTTGGAAAAAGTATGCTGGCGAGATTTGTTTGTTTCGGTCGTGATTTTTGGGTTGTCACTCTTTGTTATTTTGGTGCCAAAGATATTTGATTTTGATTCAATGCTTCCAATCGTCATCGTCTATGCTCTTGTCATTTCCTTTATGCTGGGCAAGTCAATTTCCAATCTTTTTGTCAAAAATAATCAAGGTGGAAATTTTCTCATAATGCTGGGAAGTCTTCTCTTTTTCCTTTCGGATATGATGCTTTTATTCAATGTTTTTGCCAATGTGTCACGCGCATTTGACATTGCTTGCCTTGTTCTATACTATCCGGCAGAAATCATTTTGGCGACTTCAATATATTATTCCAACCTTCAAATCGAAGAAAAAATGCCGTTTTTCAGAAGAGTTTATTGTCGAGCTTTTCAAATAATTTTCCGCCTTGCCATTCCGTTTTTGCCATATCGTCAACCAAAAATTTTGGAAGGAATGGACGGCATTATTGAAGTTTTGAAAGAGAAAAATATATCAAAAATTTTCCTTGCCACTGACCAAACAATTCGAAAACTTGGGCTCACAAAAGAACTTGAAGAAAAACTTGAAGAAGAAAAAATTGAAACTTTCATCTTTGACAAGGTGATGCCAAATCCGACAATCAGCATTGTGGAAGAAGGGCGAAAAATCTATGTTGAAAATCAATGCGAGGCTCTCATTGCATTTGGTGGTGGGTCGGTTATGGACTTTGGAAAGGTGGTTTTGGCACGTGTTGTGAAGCCGAAGAAGAGCGTGGAAAAAATGCGGGGACTTCTTAAAATATGCAAAAAATTGCCACCACTTTTTGCTATACCAACCACGGCAGGCACGGGCAGTGAAACCACACTTGCTGGGGTGATTACCGATGACAAAACGCATTATAAATATGCTATAAACGATTTCTCACTTATTCCGCACTATGCAGTTTTGGACAGTAAAATCACTTTGAACTTGCCACCTTTTGTCACGGCAACAACTGGAATGGATGCACTGACGCACGCTGTTGAAGCGTATATCGGTCGCTCCACCACCAAACTCACTCGAAAAAAGGCAGAAGAAGCGGTCAAACTTGTTGTGGAGAATTTGAAAGAGTGCTATGACAATCCACAAAATGCCGAAGCAAGGCAAAATATGCTCAAAGCTTCATATGATGCCGGCGTGGCGTTCACCATTTCATATGTCGGCTATGTCCACGCGATTGCACACTCGCTGGGCGGTCAATATGGCATCGCACACGGGTTTGCGAATGCGGTTGTTTTGCCACATATTTTGAGAGTGTATGGCGAGAAGGCTTGGAAGAAATTGGCACGGCTGGCAAGAATATCAAAAATTGCAGATGAAAAGGACAGTGACAAAGAAGCGAGTGAAAAATTTGTTGATTATATCGAAAAATTAAATCGCCATTTTGAAATTCCGAAATTCATCAAGGAACTTAAGGAAGAAGATATCGCTCATCTTGCACTTAATGCTGACATCGAAGCAAATCCACTTTATCCAGTCCCAGTTTTGATGGATAAAGAGCATTTGAAAGAGTGTTATCATTTGCTTTTAAAGAAATAAATTGACGAAAACTGTGATAAATTTTGAAAATCACAGTTTTTTGTTTGCTTAAAATGACGAAAATTGTTATAATACTATATATGAAAAACTCATAAAAGGGAAAAACTATGAAAAAGTTCTTGTTATGTCTATTTTCATTATTGTTTATTTCCACCGCGTCCATCGGTGGTGGTTTAATATTCGCCGGTTGCAATCAAACCCACTTCGAGGATACGGGGGGAGGATTTGACGACTTTGAAAACGGAAATGAAGAAGAGTTGCCAAGCGATGAAGAAGAAAATGAAGATGTTGAGGCAAATTCCATAAATTTCACCGTTCGAGTTCGTGCATACACGTGTGATAATTACGGTGTGTTGAGTTATTCTTCACTGAATAGTAAAGGAATTTATGCTGGCAAGTTCTCCATATCTTGGCACGAAGGAGATGGCGGCTGGGGCAATGGTGACGACAAAACTTGGGGGAAAAACAATGTTCCTTCAAAGACTGCAGCAACTGGATATTCAGTGACTGGCGGTGGCGGAAGTGACACAAGAGCTGGGAATTTGGTGTATTTTCACTACGAACACGGAAACTATCAGCGATATGGCAAACTCACAATCAACACTGGCTCTGGATTTGCTCTTTGGGGAGTTTCCACAAGTTCATCTTTTCCTTCGTCACGAGACAGCACAAGCACAAAATACATATACGGAAACGGGAGCACTGTCAACAGCGAACCAAGGGGAACTGGCACAACAATGTCTGGCACTTGGTATGTCAATTTTCGACAAGAAATGAAACTTCAATATGATGCAAATGGTGGAACAGGTGCACCTAGCACAACCACTTTTTATGCCGGCAACAGTGTGACATTATCAAGCAGTGTTCCGACCCGTCCGGGCTATAAATTTGACGGCTGGGTTCTTAATGGAACGACATACAACAAAGGAAGTTCAGTGAGTTGGAGTGACCTTGTTGGCGACAGCACCACAGTCACAGCAACTGCAATGTGGGTGCCAGTGGAAATGGAAGGGAGTTGGACAGACAGCGGGAATTATTCAACTTCTTGGAGTGGAAATGGCACATCAAGTTCGCCATATCTAATTTCAAATGAGAAAGAACTTGCTGGTCTTGCTTATAGAGTGAATAATGGAACAAATTATGAGGGTAAATATTTCAAACTCACTTCCAATCTTGATTTGTCCGAGCATTATTGGACTCCAATTGGATATAGTTCGTATAGTTTTAATGGCAATCTTGACGGCGATGGACATATAATTTCATTTTTATATACAGAGTATCAAAGACCTGACTATCAAGGGCTTTTTGGGGTTGTTGGAAGCTATTCGTCAACAATAACGCCAGAAATCAAAAATATTGGCATTGAAAAATCATCAGTGCGAGGGTATCGACACATTGGAGGATTTATTGGTTCCTTGATTGGAAATGTGACAATAAAAAATTGTTATTTTTCTGGCGAGATACTTGCTGGTAGTTATGTTGGTGGTATTGTTGGTTACTGCACTTCATATAGTTCTAAAATTCAAAATTGTTATAATCTTGCTGATATACAAGCAACTGGTAAATATGTTGGTGGAATTCTTGGTCAGGCACCTAATGAAGGGCAGAATTATATTATCAATTGTTTTAACACTGGAAGTATTAAAGGTAACAACTATGTTGGTGGAATTGCTGGATATACGTGGATGACGCAAATTATCAATTGCTTTAACACAGGCAGTGTGGATGCAATAGAAGATTCCAATGTTTATGAAAGTGGAATTGTTGGATATTTCTATTATAATATGCCTTCAAAATGTTACTATGGTGGTGACTGCACTTTGAGTTATGGTGCTGGAGGAACAAACAGTGGCACAACCAAAATAACTTCTTTGGACTCGACAAGCTACGCCAAGGGTAAGAGTTGGTTCACAAATTCTTCCAACTGGAACACTTCATATAAGTGGGATTTCACAAACACTTTTGCCATTTCCAGTTATTTCAATGACGGCTATCCATATCTTCTGGGGTTTGACTATGACGCACCAAATAATATGAACGAGTTTTGGTCGGATCATTATTCGATGACTTGGGGTGGCAGTGGCACGCAAGAATCACCATATCAAATTACAAGTGAGGAACAACTCGCTGGACTTGCTTATTATGTGAATAGTAACACAAAATACTCTGGAGATAATTATTTCGAGCTCACCACCGACCTTGATATGTCGGAGTATTGGTGGGACCCAATTGGCACAAATGCAAATGAGTTTCAAGGTGTGTTTGACGGCAATGGACACACAATCTCTGGAATTTACACAGATAAGGGCTTATATCAAGGATTGTTTGGTTATGTCACTGGTTCGTCAACAAAAAGTTCGCGAATAAAAAATGTTAATGTTGTTGATTCCAAAATTCAAGGTAGCGCTTCTGTTGGTGGTATTGTTGGTAAATCTGAGTATTTATCAATTGAAAATTGTTCTTTCCAAGGGATTGTGGAATGCTATGATGACACTGGCGAAGCCGGTGGTATTGCAGGGAGTTTCGCAAAAATTTCATATTGTGAAAATTATGGCGATGTTTGGTCGGAAAGCTCATATGTTGGAGGGATTGTTGGGCGCACAACAGAAGAGATAACAAATTGTGTGAATTATGGAAAGGTTACTGGCAGAAGTTATATTGGTGGTGCGGTTGGTTATTCAGCAAGTGATGTGCAAAAATGTTCCAATTATGGACGGGTGGCTGGAGCAGAAAGTTACATTGGCGGTGTGGTTGGTTACATTACAAGCAGTGGTGTGTATGAATGCAGTAATTTTGGCGATGTTTATGGAAGTGGTGGAATTGGTGGAGTGATTGGAAGTCAATATGGAAATGAAGTTCGAAATTGTTATAACTTTGGTGATGTCATCTCCATTGGTGATCAGAACAACAGTCAAGCTGGTGGTATTGTTGGCTACATTAACTATTATGCCATTATGAGCAATTGCTACAACACTGGAAGCGTTGAAATTGCACAGTTTTCTGGTGGCATTGCTGGATATGCTGACACAATATATATCTATAACTGCTTTAACACTGGCGAAGTGAGTGCCACAGTAAGTTATATGGGTGGAATTGCTGGCTATGATTATGGATATGCTAGCTCTTCAATTAATAACTGCTATTTTGGTGGTGATTGTTCTGCAATTTATGGAAGTGGTGGACCAAGTTTGGTTACTGGCAGTAATACTGCAACAAAAATTCCAAGTTTGAACACAACAAGTTATGCCAAGAGTAAGAGTTGGTTCACAAACTCTTCCAACTGGTATAGCCCAAGTTCATATGGGTGGGATTTTAATGATGTTTGGTTTATTAATTCCTATTTCAATGAAGGGTATCCAATTCTCTTGTGGGAAATCCCAGTCTATGAAATCACTCTGGACCAGCAAGGTGGCAGTGGCGGAACTGAAGAAATTTTCTTGAAATATTATATTAATTTCTATCCTGATGAAAGATGCGAAAATGCTCCAATTTCTGATGTCACCACTCCAAATCGTCTTGGTCACACATTTTTGGGTTACTACACTTTACCAAACGGGCAAGGCACTCAAATCATTGACGCTTCTGGTGAAATTGTGGGAAGTAACAGATACACAAATGAAGATGATATTTTGTATGCAGCGTGGGAAGTTAACCAACATTATTTTGATGTGAATGTGTTTGTTAATGATGTGGAATATGCAACTGGCATAGAAGGCTTCACCTTTGATGTATATCGTGAAAGCGTCCTTGTTGAAAGCAATATAAGAAATTATAGTAAATATGAATATTATAACACCGAAATGCAAGTTGATGTGAACTCATATCGACAAGGGTATCATTATGACAGAATGTATTGCAAAAACTGGAATACCACGGTTGAAACTGAAACCATCACAGTGCGTATGGCAGACGCGAGCACTGTTGTTAATATTTACTTTTATTCAGACATCTATGAAATAACTTTAAAATATGGAAACGACAAAACTGACACCAAGTTGTATTTGAAATATGATGTGGGCTATTTCACTGATGAAACGTGCATAAATAGTGCCACACAAATCACAAAACCAACACGGACAGGCTATATTTTTGGCGGGTTCTTCACCGAAGAAAACGGCGAAGGCACAAAAATTATTGATGACAATGGAATCATTGTTGGTCCAAACAATGCCTTTCTTGCTGACTCCGATATCTATGCCTATTGGATTCCAAAAAACGAAGGTAAATATGACGAAGAAAATGGTTATTGGTATGTCGAAATGGGCTATTTCCCACAAACCAAGGTGATTGATTCCGATCTCAAAAGCAACATTCAAAATAATGGCACGGCAACAGGTGGAAGTTATTATATTGCTGGGCAAACACTAATGGAATATGAATATGATAATGCCGAGTATGCTTTATATAACGGCGAATACTACAAAGTTGAGCCGGTGAGATATATTCTTTCCGGAGAGTATTCTATAGGTGATGCGACCGAAGGTGGAAAGATACTAGCAGTTTCGGAGAAAATCGTCTTTGCAAGTGTCTTCCAAACTGGCTGGACAGTGAACGATTGCTTGGGCAAGGGCTATAATGATGCAGAAATCAAGAATAATGTCAGCGGATTCATTGAAACTTCATATATGGAGTCGGATTATTTGAATTCAGAGACATACAGTGTTGCCAACTTCTCCAAAATAGTGACCGATGAGTTTGGCAATAAGAAGCTTATCAATTCCAGCTCCGATATTACGACACAGGCAATTGCGTCAAATGAGAGTGAAATTCAAAGCGTCTTTGGCGATTTGTCAGCCGAGTTCTCCGACCTTGTTGCTGACCTTTTGGGTGGTTATCTATTCTATTGGACACGCGATGTTGGGTCGAACTTATTGAACGCTCAAACCATTTCAGCAAAAGGCACAACTGGCACGCAAATGAAGATGAGTGAACTTTTGGGTGTTCGCATAACCATCAATATCAACACTCTCGTGTGCCCGTAGCACTTTCTAAATTCTTTCAAATTTGATTTATGAAACAAGCAAATAGGCAAAAGTAAACTCAACCTAAAAGTCCAGTTGCGAACTGGGTGCCCGTAGCACTTTCTAAATTCTTTCAAGTATAGTGTAAGCGAGAGAAAAAATAGATACTCAACAACAATCCAACAAAACTGGAGTTGAAATTTATTTAATAAAAAAAAGGGATAATGCGATTTTTGCACTATCCTTTTTCATTATTCACACATTTTCTTTGGCAATTTTTTCTGCAATACTGTTGTCAACAATGTCTGAAAATGTCGATTTTTCGTCTATAACATCAGCATTCACAAGAATATTCATAAGTGTGTCAAAACTTGTGCTGTCCATTATCATATCATCATCCCACGCCTTGATTTTCTTGTATTGCTCGACTGCGATTTGGAGTTCTTCCACAGTGTTACCATCAAAAGACGGCAAGAGCGATTGTGCAACAGCAAGAGAAGAGTTGGTTTCAATATAGTTATATGCTTTGTTCACTGCGCGTAAAAATTTTTCTGCCACATCGCTGTGGTCTTTCAAATAATCCTCGCGGGCGATAAAACAGGTGTATGGTATTTTGCCGGATATTTCACCCAAACTTGCCACAATTTGTGAATTTGCAACCGCGTTCACAATGTTTGTGGCTGTCGGTTCAAAAAGTGTGCAATATTTCACGCTTGCGTCATTCTCCCAAACACTCGCTGTCAAATTAAATTCCACATCGGTGCGAAGATTAACTTTGTCGCTTCCAGTTCCAATTTCAAGTTCTTCCACCACTTCCAAAATGTATTGAAGTGTCATTGCTGGAAGTCCGCCAGCGCGTCCGCCGATTATTGTTTCACCGATTAGGTCTTCAAGTTGGAAATTGTCGGTCTTTTCTTTGGAAACAATGAATGAGCCATCGCATTGTGTCAATTGCCCAAACACTTTTGGTGCGTTTGAAACGCCTTCTTGGTCGGTGTATACCGCAGTTTCTGGACCTGCCAAAATGATATCAGCCGAGCCGGTCAAAAGTGCACTCATTGAAGTGTCCGACCCACCACCATTTGTGAGATTGACGGTCAAGCCTTCGTCTTCAAAATAGCCGTTGTTGATGGCGACATATAGTGGGGCATAGAATATGCTGTGTGTCACTTCATTCAGCTCAATGGTGTTATAGTCTTTTTCATTACAGCCAAAAAGAAGCCCAGTTGAAAGTGACAGTGTCAAAGCAAGAGCAAATATCGTCAGTTTTTTCCAAAATTTCATTTTTCCTCCTTACAAATAAAGTGTATGACAGAGAAAGAAATTTTGTTTTTGAAAATTTGGCTATTTTCTTGATTTTTTATAAGTCCTATTATATAATAAATGTGTTAATTTATTTGTGAGGTAAAAATGTTAGATAAAAAGTATAATGCAACAGAAAAAGAAGAAAAATGGCTTTCTTATTGGCAAAATGAAAATGTGTATAAATTTGTCCCAGACAATCGAAAAATTTTCTCAATCGACACTCCGCCTCCAACCGTGAACGGAAAAATTCACATTGGTCATATTTTTTCCTATTCGCAAGCAGAGATGATGGCAAGATATAAGCGTCTTCGTGGCTTCAATGTCTTCTATCCTTTTGGTTTTGACGATAATGGTCTTCCAAGTGAAAGGTTGGTGGAAAAAGAACAAGGCAAAAAAGCAAGTGAAATTGGAAGAGAAGAATTTTCGCGTCTTTGCTATGAAACCACCGATAAGTATGAGGCGGAATTCAAAGAACTTTTTTCGCGTATGGGTGTCAGCACCGACTGGAATTTGAAATATAAAACGGTGAGCCCGTCCACAATCAAAATCAGCCAAACATCATTCCTTGATTTGGTGAAAAAAGGTCATTGTTATCATAAAGAAGCACCAGCACTTTGGTGTAATGAATGCTTGACTTCAATTGCTCAAGCCGAACTTGAAACCAAAACCATCAAAACCACATTTAATTATGTCAATTTTGAAACTGTGGAAACAAAGGAAAAATTCACAATTGCCACCACGCGTCCAGAACTTTTGCCTGCCATTGTTTCTGTTTTTGTTAATCCAAATGATGAAAAGCACAAACATCTTATTGGCAAAACTGCTCATATTCCAATCATTGATGTGAATGTTCCAATAATGGCTGACGAAAAGGTGGCAATAGACAAAGGAACAGGCGTTGTTATGTGTTGCACATTCGGTGATCAAACTGATATTGAGTGGTGGAAAAAATATAATCTTCCACTCAAAAGCATTTTCACAAGTGACGGCAAAATCATCTCTTCTGTCAAAAACTATGGCGGAATGAAGATCAAAGAAGCAAGAAAGAAAATTATTGAAGACCTTCAAGAAGGCGGTTACATTGTCAAAATTGAAGAACTTGAGCACGAAGTTCAAACGCACGAAAGATGCGGGAAAGAAGTGGAATATGCCGTTATGAACCAATGGTTTATTGACATTATGAACCACAAAGAAGACTTTTTGAGGATTGGCAATGAAATCAAATGGCATCCAGAACATATGCATTCAAGATATAACGATTGGGTTAAAAATGTTTTGTGGGATTGGTGTATTTCTCGTCAAAGATATTTTGGTGTGCCGTTCCCAGTTTGGTATTGTAAGGATTGCGGTGAACCAATTTTTGCTGATGTCAAGGATTTGCCAGTTAATCCACTTGTTGACAAACCAAAAGTGGCAAAATGTCCAAAATGTGGCGGAAAAGAATTTAGACCAGAAACCGATGTTATGGACACTTGGGCAACTTCTTCTGTCACACCACTCATCAATATGAAACACGGCGAGAAAGATAACTACGAAAACATCTTAAAACCAATGACTCTTCGTGCCAACGCGTCAGAAATTATCAGAACTTGGGATTTTTATACCATTGTCAAAAGTTTCTACCACTTTGGAATGAAACCTTGGGAAAATGTGATGATTTCTGGTTTTGTTATGGCTGGAAAAGGTGAAAAAATATCCAAGAGTAAGGGCAACAGCAAAGTTGAGCCAATTGACCTTGTGAAACAGTATTCTGCCGATATCATTCGCTATTGGGCAGGCTCTGGGCGACTTGGAACTGATATCGTTTTCAGCGAAGAAACTTTGGATCGCGGAAGAAAACTTATCAACAAAATTTGGAATGTTGCAAAGTTTATTGAAATGCATCTTCAAGACTACACCGACAAAGATTTTGACGATTTTGAATTTGTTGACAAATGGATTCTCGGAAAATTTCAGGAAATGGAAGCGGGCTTTATCAAATATCTTGACGAATTTGAAGTTGGGCTTGCTCTTAATCATCTTGAAAAATTCTTCTGGAATTTCTGTGATAACTATATCGAAATTGTGAAACATAGACTTTATCGTCCAGAAGAATTCGGCGAAAAACCGAGATATTCCGGTCAAAAAACTGTTTATACACTTTTATATAAACTTCTTCAAGATTTCTCCATTTTCTTCCCATTCATAACAGAAGAAATTTATCAAGAAATATATCACAAAGAAAAATCAATCCACCTGACTGAAATCAAAGAATTTAATTTCAATTTCAAAGATGAAGCAAAATTGGGTGACTTGATGGTAGATATCATAAGCACGGCAAGAGGCGAAAAGACGGCGAATAATGTTTCTCTTAAAACTCCAATCAAGAACCTTGAACTTGCTGTCAGCAAAGAACTTGAAGATGCCATTAAAAAATCCATAAAAGATTTCAAGGCGACACTATTTATTGAAAATTTAAGTTTTCAAGAAAATTCTCTTCTTGGCGAAATCAAAAAAATTGAACTCGACCTTGAAAACGCATAAAAGACTGTCAATGACAGCCTTTTTTATTTCAATTTCCACCCGTTTAAGTCCCTTTTGACGAGCAGATAAAATAAAAAAATAACGACTTTTTTATCGCTATTTCATAGTTTCTGGTGCGAGCGGTGGGACTTGCTCCGCGGTCTGTCTGTCTTTGCTGGTCATCCCGCTATCACGCAGCGTCAAAAACTGCACTTCATTTCAACCTTTGTCTTTCACCAAAGGTCTTATCATTCGTTTGTTTTTTCCTTTTTCCCAAAAGTGATAAACACTTTCGGGAGCCCTTGAATAATTTAACACTAATGCCTTTGCTATTCCACCCGTTCAAGTCCCTTTTGACGAGCAAATAAAATAAAAAAATAACGACTTTTTTTGTCGCTATTTCATAGTTTCTGGTGCGAGCGGTGGGACTTGAACCCACACTCTTTCGAACATGCCCCTTAAACATGCGCGTCTGCCATTCCGCCACGCTCGCGTTTATTTTTAACTATTTTATTATAGTGAAAAATATTTGTTTTGTCAACAATTTTTCAAATATTTTTCAAGTTTTAGTGAAAAATTTTCCAAAATCATAGATTTGGAAGGGAAAAATTTGACAAAAAATTTTTGATTTATAAATTTATTTGATTTTTTTGAATATATAGTGTTATAATAATTAATATGATAAATAAATCTTTAACAAAATACTTTTTTTTGTGTGTAACTTTTCTTTTGGCTGGGATTATTTTCCTTTTGCCAATTTTTTCGTTGGACTACACAACTTCAGGGCAGGCGTTTTATGACGAAGGGACTTATCAGGATTTAGAAAACGGGCTTTTCAAACTATACAAGCAGTTTGGTGTTATGCAAGACGGCGAAGAGATTGAAATCAAGAAAAGCGAACTTGAAGTTTTGGACGGCGAGGAATATGTTTCCACGGCGTCTTTAAGTGGCATTTCCACATTTTCTGCCCAAGATGAGGCAGTGTCTTTGTCTTCTTTGAAAGAAAGTTATGAAGTGACGGAAAGCGAAGACGAATATTTTGTCAAAGAAAACGACCAAACAAATCGTGTTATTGTTGAATATGACGGCGACTTAAAGCCATACAACACCACATATTATGCCGAAGGGCTGGGTTATCATATTTATCAATATGAAACAGAAGAAGAAACTGTTGATGCCTACAATTATTACTCATCTTTGCCATATGTCGAAAGTGTGAGTTATGACAATGTGGTGACAGCAAGCGATTTTGAAACGATAACAAACACCGAAACGCAGTCTGGGTATCTTTCTTGGGGAGCGACAGTGACCGGTGTTGATGATTATATGGCATATTTGAACTATATATATGATGACAGCGAATTGGAATCTGTCTATGTGGTGGTTTTTGACAGCGGTGTCAACACTGACCACGAGATTTTGAAGGACCGAATTGACTATAAACACTCCAAAGACTTCACGGGGACTGGCTCAACGGCATTTGGAGCATACGAATTTGAAGATGACAATGGTCACGGCTCACACACCGCAGGAATTATTGCTGACCAAACCAAAGATAATGTGAAAATCATTTCACTCAAAGTTTTGAAGGCTAATGGAAAAGGTTCGTCAACCAACATCATATTGGCAATGGAATATATTAGAAATCTGAAAGATGAAAAATATATGTCGCAAAGAGGCGAAGAAGCTTTGGACATCAGAGTTTGCAATATGAGTTTGGGGCTTGAGAACGAAAACAAAACAGAAGTCAGCAATCCAACTCTTGAAGGTTTGGTTGAAGATTTGTATGATGAAGGGACAATGATTGTTGTTTCTGCCGGTAACAGTGGCAAAAGCACAAAAACTTCTTCACCAGCCAACACTCAAAAAGCGGTGGTGGTTTCAGCGTTAAACGAAGATTTGTCTTTGGCGGGGTATTCCAACTATGGCGAAACGGTGGATTTCTGCGCTCCGGGCACACTTATTAAAAGCTCCTACAAAGAATATATCAATGAAGAAGGAGTTTTAACCGATTACAAATTGGAAAGCGGAACATCAATGGCAGCGCCACACGTGACAGCGTCAATTGCACTTCTTCTTTCAAGCCCAAGATATTGTGTATACACAAATGCTCAACTTTTGGACGAATTGAGTTATTATGCACTTGACCTTGGCAGTGCTGGAAAGGATATATATTATGGATATGGCTGTGTCGACCTTTCAAAATTTGGCATAACCACACAAGGCGAAGTGGAATTCAGTGTTGCCGAGATTAATCATACGGACGAGTTCTCTCTTGAACTATCATACAGCAACAATTCAGATTGCACGATATATTACACACTTGATGAAAGCACGCCAAGTGTGAGTTCGGCAGTATATGAGACTCCAATCACAATTTCAAAAACCACAAAGGTGACAGCGGTGGCATATCTTAATAAAAGCAGTAATGACAGCATTGTCAAAAGTGAAATATCTTCAAAAACATACTATTTTGACAATATCGACCTTGAAAGTAGTTTTGAAACGAGAGAAACCTTATGGGGTGTCACCATTCAAAGTTATAATGGCGAACTTACCACTTTGAACATTCAAAGCACAATGAATAATAGGTCGGTTGTTGCCATTGGAAATAACGCTTTTTCAAACTCGTATGTCGAGAGTGTTTCACTGCCTTCAAAGTGTGTTTCGCTTGGCAATTACGCTTTCTATAACGCACGAAATTTGCGTGAAATCAATTGCGAAAATGTTAAGAGTGTGGGAAGTTATTGTTTTGCAAACTGCATAAATTTGAAAGAACTTTCCTTGCCAAATGCTTCTCAAATAAGTGTTGGTGCGTTTAATAACACAAAAATGTCAACGCTCATTTTGGGTGGCGGAGTGAGATATTTTGGCGAGATGATGAACTTTGAAGTGGAAACTTTGGAGTGTTACACTGGTGGCAATTTTGACGACATATATCGCGAATATGCGAAAAACATCGTTTCTGTGAATATGAGCGCCACACTCACATCAAATGCCACTCGCATAATCGCAAGAGAAGGAGAAAATCCAACTTTGACTTTTGAAGTTGTTGGGAAATATTCTTCAGGTTGTAGTTATGGTTTGTCAGAGTATAGTCAAGAAGAATGTGAAAAATATATCGACTTGAGTGTTGACAACAGCCAGTTTGAAACAAACCACAAACGATTTGTGACAGTCACTTTCAAAAATTTGGATGTGGGAGAATATGTCTTTCAATTTGCGTCAAATGACACTTTTGGCAATCAAACGGAAGTGATTTCTGTGACAGTGCTCATTCTTTCAGCCGACACGCAAACATATTCACTCCGAATCGAAGGCGAGGACTATGTGGCATATATTGACGGCCAAAAGGCAGAAAATGGCTTCACTTTATATGAAGGCGTGGACGACTATAATCTTAAACTTGAAGCCATCAAGGGCAGTGAAATTCAAAATATTCAAATAAACAACGAAGAAGTTTTGGAGAATGATTTAACTTTGACGGCGATTGACGGCGATGTGGTGATTAATTGCGTGGTTAAAGAGATTGAAGAGTTCAATTTTGAGTTTGTTTATGACGAATCCGCCAGTGTCACAATCAATGGTGAAGTGGCTGAAAGCAATGAGATAATTTCTCGCGAAGAAGATGTGACGGTCAAGGTGAATGTTGCAGAAGGCTACAAAATCACCGAAGTCAAAGTGAATGGTGAGGATATATCACTCAACGCTGACAACACTTTCATTCTTGAAAATGTTTTGGAAGATTTTGTGATTGAAGTGAAAACAAGCGTCATTGTCAACTATATCTTCATAAACTATGGTGCAGGTGGGACGGTTGGTGCAAACAGTATGGAAGAAATTGCCTATGGCGATGACAGAACGATTGAAATTTTCCCAGAAGATAATTTTGAAATTGACACCGTTTTGGTGAACGGCGAAGTTGTGGAAGTTGAAAAAAACACAATAACACTTCAAAATGTTGTTGAAGATATGTATGTCATCATTTCTTTCAAAGAGTTAAAAGGTGGCTTGACAACTGGCGAGTGGACAGTTTTGATTGTTTTTCTTGTTTTTGTCATCATTGCACTCGTTTGGGCACTTGCTGAAATAATATATCGAAACAAGTTGAAAAAGAAATATAATTATCGAAAAAATATCTCTAATCATTTTTGATTTTCAAAAGGAATATGCTATAATTAAATTAGGAAAGCAAAATTCCAAAAAATAAGGAGGTAAAAATGAGTGCAGGTATGATTGCATTGATTGCGATTATTGGTGTCATCGTGCTTTTGCTTGTCATCATCATTGCTTGGATTTGGGCGACATATAATGCTTTTGTCAAACTCAAAAACAATGTCGATGAAAGTTATTCGACAATGGATGTTTATATGAAAAAGCGTTATGACCTTATTCCAAACTTGGTGGAAACCGTGAAAGGTTATGCAAAACACGAAGAAAAAACACTTGAAGGGGTTATGCAAGCGAGATATTCGTGTATGTCAGCAAACAACATTGAAGAAAAGGCTAAATATGAAAATATGCTCACTGGCACTTTGAAATCATTGTTTGCAGTGACAGAAAATTATCCAAATTTGAAAGCCGACCAAAATTTCATTGATTTGCAAAATTCTTTGAAAACTTTGGAAGAAGAAATCGCAACTTCAAGAAAATATTATAATGGTTGCGTGAAAGCAAACAACATCAAATGCGAAACTTTCCCTTCAAATCTCATTGCAAAATGGTTCAAATTCTCAAAACGCGAACTTTTTGAAATCGTTGATGTTGAAGAAAGAAACGCACCAAAAGTTAGTTTTTCATAAAAAGCACACACATTTGTGTGTTTTTTGTTTTTTATGTCAATATGTTTGCAAAAATATTAAAAAATAGATATAATAAAAATATGAAAAAACTTCTGTTAACCTTGTTTGCACTTTTGTTTTTTTCCACAACCTTGATTGGCGGTGGTTTAATTTTTGCCGGTTGCAACGAAACTCACTTCGAAGAACCGGGAGGGGGATTTGACGACTCTGAAAATGAAGATGTTGAAGTGGATTTGCTGTCAGATGATGATGTTTCCGCTTCTGCGGTCGATTTTTCTGTGCAAATGCGAGGTTACACAAGTGCTGGAATAATTGATTATCAAGAAATTGCTCAAAAATCAGACTGGTTTTTTAATATTTATTGGTTTGAAGGAGATGGTGGAAGTAATCACGGGACTCCAATGTCGTGGGGTAATATTCCACTATATATGGGTGATACTGAAATAACAACGTTTGACACTTCGGCAGTAAACCTTGTTTTTTTTGATTATTCTTATATTTTCCCTGTTCAAAGATATGCAGCCCTTGAATTTGTTGGGAATCAGTGGATAGACGGTGCCTATTTTGATTTCTGGGGAGTTGACACATCTCCAAATTTTGCTCCCACTTTTTCAGAAAGGTATAATGGCAGAACAGTTTTCTATATCTATGGCAATGGAAGTGCTGTGGGGTCAAATGAGGAGCCGACAACAGCGGTTGGTGGAATAACAGGAGATTATTACATTAAATTTCGCGAAAAGATGAGTATTAGTTATGATAAGAACGGCGGAAAAAATGGCCCTGGTCCAACTTATTTTTATGCTGGATTTGACTGCGAACTTTCTCGCCTTTCTCCAAGTCGCACTGGATACACTTTCAATGGTTGGAGATTTGGAAACAAACTATATCAGCCTGGTGACACAATTCCTTGGAGCGAATTAACTGGCGATGAGAACACAATTGTTTTGACGGCAGATTGGACAGCAGATGAATATGAAGCAAGGTATCATTATCGCGATCGCTCTGGAAATGTTCAAGTCGAAAAACTTGTGCGTTATTACGGGAATTTCAGCTATTTGGATGAAAACAACTTGTCGATGTATGACGATAACTTTTGGGAGTTTCAAGGATGGTCATTAAGTGCTGAAATCGCAACTCTTGACATCACTATCGAAAATCATAATGAATTTCGGAACCGTGTTGGAGATCTTGACCTTTATGCAGTTTCATCGCGAAATATTGTGTTGCGAATGGAAAATAATTCTCTTCCGTGTGATGATGTGCAGTGGTGGAATCATATAATCGACAATCCAAGCCTTGAATTGACGATGCCACCGGGAAGTGAAGCCGATCCGATTCAAAATTACACTTGTGTGGGCTGGACAACCACTCCGGGGAGTAGCACCTTGGAATATATCGCCAGCTACACATACACCATCACTTGGCCATACAATGTTGACCCAAAGATTGATTTATATCCAGTTTATGAGCTTGACAGCTATGAAAATCTCTTTATTTATCGCGATTATTTAGGGCTGATAACACAATATAACACCACGCGAACCTATGGCACTTCATTCAATCTTCCTGCAACAAGCGATTTGCCAATGGTTGGCAATGCTTTTCCAATTCAATTTTGGGGAATCGTTTCTCCGTCAAACATCACCAATGTCTTTATGCCTGGACAAGTGTGCAACATTTTTACACAATATCCATATATAAATTATTCCGGCGTGGTGATTTTCTCTGCCGTGACTTTGAGAACAGTAACAGCCAATTTGTTTCCAAACTATGACAATATGTCGGCAAGAACAATATCGCTTTCTCAAACATTTTTCCATATGTCGCCAACGCCAACCAATTTGTCGGTTCTGACATCATATAACCCAACGCGTCCGGGCTACAAATTTATGGGCTGGGCAACAAATCCTGATGCGGTTGTGCCAGAATTTGAGTTGGTGGGCTCATATTACAGCGTGCCGTTGCCAATCACTTCCACACAAATTTCGCTTTATGCGGTTTGGGAATATGACCAATACAGCCTTGATGTTAATGTTGTTGTCAATGATGTGAAATATGATTCTGCCGGAGTCGATGGCTTCTCTTTTGATGTCTATTCCGATGGTGTGCAGATTGTTGAGAATGCTGGGAATTACAATGGAATGCACGACTATGGTGCAGTGTTAAAAGTCGAAGTTAACAGCACGAAAATTGGCTACTATTTTTCTCACATAAAGTGCGTAAGTTCGAACACAACGACAGAATCATCTTCAATAACTGTGACACAAAACGCTATTGACACGGTGATAGACATCTATTTCTATTCAAAAGTTTTAGATATCACCCTAAAATATGACAATGACGAAAGTGACGGGGTGATATATCTAAAATATGATGTGGGTTGGTTTATTGATGAAGATTGCCACACCGGATTAACTCAAATTGACCTTCCACAAAAAATTGGCTATGATTTTGCTGGCTTCTTCACTGTTGAAAATGGACTTGGCACACAAGTTTTCAATGAAAATGCACAGTTAAATGAAGATATGAACCAGTTGACAACGGAAAATATTTCACTTTTTGCCAATTGGATTCCAAAAAACGAATGTAAATATGACGAAGAAAATGATTATTGGTATGTCGAAATGGGGTATTTTCCACAAACCAAGGTGACAGACACAACTCTTAAAAATAATATCAAAACAAATGGTATAGCAACAGGTGGGACATATAAAATCGTTGGTCAGACACTGACGGAATATGAGTATGGCAATGTTAAGTATGCGTTGTATAAGGGTGAATATTACGAAGTTGAGCCGGTGAGATATATTCTTGCTGGGGATTATTCATCAGGCTACGCGACTGAAACTGGCTCTGTGACAGCAGTTTCAGAAAAAATCGTTTTTGCAAGCGTCTTTCAAACCGGCTGGACAGCAAGCGATTGTCTTGGCAAGGGTTATAACGATGCAGAAATCAGTGCCAATGTTAGCGGAATTGTTAATGGGTCATATATGGAATCGGATTATTTGAATTCAAAAACATATACGGCCACCAATTTTAAAATGGCAAACGGCACAACATCCAGCTCAAATATTACCACAAAAGCAATTGCGTCAAATGAGAGTGAAATTAAAAGTGTGTTTGGAGATTTGTCAGCCGAGTTTTCTGACCTTGTTGCTGACATTTTGGGTGGCTATCTATTCTATTGGACACGCGATGTTGGCTCGAACTTAAACAACGCACAAACAATTTCAGCGGGTGGCATAACTGGCACGCAAA
>CALWEM010000022.1 GCA_944377315.1 uncultured Clostridia bacterium | reverse complement strand
CCACATTCGGAAATCGACGGGTCGCAGATTATGTGCATCTATCCGTCGCTTATCGCAGCTTATCACGTCCTTCATCGGCGCCTATTGCCAAGGCATTCCCTATATGCTCTTTGTAGCTTAATCATATTGATTGGATTTTTTAGCATTTTCGCTTTTTTACTCGACTATTTTGAGTATGCAAATATTTCGTATTACGTTTTAAAAATTTAACTCGTATAAATATTTGACTATATCTTCTAAAATATGTAGTTGTCAAAGAACTTTTGCTGACAATCACATCAGTGACTTCTCTCTGCGTCAGCATTCGTATTCTATCACATATGAAAAAAGAATGTCAACACTTTTTCAAAAAAATTTTTATTTTTTTTAATTTTTTTTTGGAAATTTTTTAGAAAATTTTACCGCTGTTCCGTGTGTTCGCAAAAACGACAAAAAAAGTGGAAAATTTTTGCCGTTTTTTGATATTTTTAAACAAAAAAAATTTTTGATTTACTCTTTTAAAGGGAAAATCTTCCAAAAATTAAACCTTAACTTAAAATAATTTTCAAGAAAAAGCAAAGGTTTCACGCAATCGTCTGCACATCAAAAACAATTTTCACACGCTTATGTCAATGTTGTATCACAAAATTTTCTGAAGAATACTAGTGGAATTATTACAAATACAAATTCAATTCAATATATGTTTATGTTTTATGTAACAATTATTAATATATAATATATAATCATATTTCACATTTAGGTTTGCGTTTTATATTTTAGTTTTCTTATTTTGAACTATACACCTTGAATTAAAGTTTAAAGGAACAAGATATGGTTGCATAAAACAAAAAAGACTGAATTAATCAGCCTTTTTGCGTTTTGCTATGACTTTCAAAATCTCTTCCACTTTTTCGTCAAGCATTTTCAAGAACTCTTCCTTTTTCATATTCACTCCTTACAACTCAAAACCTTTGATTTCGTTCATCAAGACTTGTTTCTTTTGTTCTTTTTGTGTTTTTCCTTTCTCCTTTTCTTCAAGTTTTGTGTTTTCTCTTTCCACCTTTTCTTTTACATTTGACAAAAGTTCTTTAACATATTTCGCATATTCATCGTCAACCACATCTTTACCTGCAACCATATCCGTCAAAGAAATTTTGACTTGTTTTACCGCCGTCTCAACAAATTCTTTGTCGGCAAATTTCTCTGTCGGTAAGGTCATAAAACTCTCAGGTCTTACATATACCACTCTCAAATCGTTAATATATTTTTTTTGATATATTTCGCCATTTCTATCAACACATACATCTCTTCCATCGTCTAATTGAACTGCTGCTAAACCGTCATCGAAAGGGCCCGCAGCCTTGAATCTTTGCTCCCAAAGTTTGCCAGTTTTGTCAACATATGTCCAACTTCCATCTTTTAATTCAACTCGTCTTGGATATTCTTCTATCATAGTTTCCTCCATTCCCTTATTTTCTTGTTTTGATTATAGCAAATACCCCACCCGTGTCAAGATGTTTCTTGAAATTTATGCTTTTCATTAAAAAATTTTTTATAAAATTTTTGAAGAGTTGTTCCATTAAATCGCATCGTTAACATATCAAAAACAACTTATGTTTTAATAATCAATTATTTTTATTTTTGTCAATGAAACAAAAGTGTTTGTTTTTGACTTTGGCAAAATATGGTTTATTTAGTTCTGGCTCACCTTTAAAGAAAATTTTGCCTTGCTTTGTTTCTCCACTGTCCACATCTTGATATTCAATGTCATAAAAATTGTAGCCTAGAATGTTTAAAAGCGGATTAATATAATAAAGCGAATTGTTGATATAGACAATGCCAATGAAAATAAGAACGAGAATGTAGACACAATATGCACTCACAAGTGAAAGGTCAAGCGGAATGGCAAAAAAAACAAAGAGAGAAAAGTAGCCCAAAAAATGTTTGTCGGTTATGTTCTCGCTCTTAAGAATAATAATTTCATTTGACTTTTCATTATTATATTTCACATTCCATAACAGTCCAACCACACCGCCGATAATTAAAAGAAGAAGGGTGGCAAAATTTATGGTGTTCAAAACATTGAAGGAAAGATTGTCGTTTATTATTTCCACCACAAGTTTGACAAAAACCAAAATATACATCGGCATAAACGCACTCAAATATAGGAGTAAATTTTTGAACATATCGCCTCCAAAACATAAATTAAAAACAAAATTATTTTGCATTAAAAATATAAAAATAATAAAAAATATCAAAAAAATGCATAAATTTTGCATTTTTTCTTGATTTTTTGCGAAAAAAATGCCATTTTTTAATTTTCAAAAATATTTTTTATTTTTCTGCGTGAAATTTTGTCACTCAAAATTCAATTAAAAATTGCTGGAAAAATTGATAAAAATAAATTTTTTTTATTTAAAAATATTTTTATGTTGTATTATTTTATATAAATATATTTATAATAAATTATATCTATTTATTTTGAAATATTTTTTCTTTGTGGTAAAATATGAATAAATAGTGAGGTCAGTATGAAATATTTAATGAAATCTTTATTCTTAACTTTCTTCTCTCTTTGCTTTTTATGCACTGGCATTGTCACACTCTTTATGGAAGAAGAAAACATTGCTTCTGCGCAGACGGTCGTTGTCGATGGAATCAAAAACAACATTCCTGATTATCTTTCTGTCCAAGAAATTGGCACAAATGGTGAAGTGGTCAATAACAGTTTTATTGACGACAGCACTTTTTTATACACAGTTGATGCAACAGGAACAAGCAATTCTCTTTCCATCAAACTTAAAACAAATGGCTTGACTGTGAATCCGGGTGCGGAAGATATCTATCAGTATGTTTACTATCCAAATGCTGATGACACTTCGACTTTCTATTTCTATACCATTCAACACACTGATATATACATCAATGGCATTCCACTCACAATTTCAGAAGCAGAAAAGAATTTCAATATTCCAAACGAGCAAGAACTTTCTTTTGAAAACCACACAAAAGGAACAATTTTGGAAGAATATGAATTGAATTTCTCAAAAAATAACACAACTGACCCACACACCATTTCTCTTCTTGATGAAGACGGCAATCTCATTGAAGGGCGTTACACAGTTGAAATCGCGCTCACTCTCTACACCTGCACTGGCGGAAGAACGGACGGGCTTGAAGAGTCCACATCTTTCACAGATTATGGCGTTAACTTGAAATATGAGTTTTTGGTTTTGAATCGCTCGGAATACATCACAAACTATCGCCCAGTTGTCACCGCTGACAGCTTTGACAGTTCCTATCAAGTCACTTCCACTCAAAGCAGTGTCTATGGTTACTATTATTATTTCAACTATTCCTACATAAACAATCAAATTGCCAACATAACATACGACCCAACAAAATATGACCTTTCCATCACAAAAAGTTTGAACTCCGAAGAAAAATCGGTTAAGTTTGAATATATCGAAGAAAATGTGACAGAAAATAATGATGGGCTTTCCATTACCGGTGATGATATCGTCAATTATGTCAAAAACAAAGAAACAAACAATGTGACGATATATTTCAAAGATGTCGGCAACTATTCACTTTCTTTCAATGCTGTTGCCACTTTTAAATACACTCAAAACAATGTGACAGTGAACAACAAATATCAGCTTAAAGAATTATCTAATCAACTCAAGCACATAATGGTTTATGGTTATGGCTATCAAGCAACCTATGTCGACTATGACAATGGTGCGGTTTACACCGAATTTAAGTCATATGAAAATGAAAGTGGTGAGTTTGACGGAAAGTTCTATGAGAGCGCCGACATCACTTCTCAATTCTTGGCATCAAATTCTTCATATGGTCAAAACACTTCAACAACTGACACCCGCGGAAACACAACCTTCACAATCAATAATGTCCTTGGCTATATCAACCGAAACAAGCCAGCTGTTGCATCCACAAACCAACAACCAATTCGTTTTGTTTCCAATGCCACAATCGCAACCGGAAACATCAGTTCTTATGTTTATTCAACTGCGGAAAACAACTATTCTGCCACCGATTTGACCTTCAATGGTCAAACGCTTTACAGTGCCAAATACACCGGCGGTTCAATCAGCGAACCGGGCACATACATTTTCATTCTTGCCTATAATTTCAACAATTTCCACACCACAAGTGGACAACTTGCACAAGGAATATATTTCTATCAAGTCTTCTATTTTGATATCACGAGCGAAGCACCAATTTTGGAAATCTTTGAAAGTGGCGATGATGGAAAAGAAATTTCTTCAGATGATTTCACAAACAAAGATGTTGTCATTCGAAACAAAAATATTGATGAAATTCACAACAAGAGTGTCACCGTTCAAATTTATGCCTATGACTATAACACCGACTCATATCTGTCAGAATTCGGTGGTGAAAATGGAATTAATATGCTGGATTTGAAGGAATACACTGGCGGAAATTCAGTCATTTTGACAAAGAATGCAACCTACACCATTCATCTATATTACACAAACGAAATGTCAACAATAAGCACAAACATCAATGACAAAACAAATCAGAAAAACATTAAACGCCGTTATGAATTCACCATTGACAAACAACAAATTGATGGAATCACCGGCAGAAATGTGAGTTTGATGTCTGGCACAACCACATACAGCATTTTGGACGAAATTCAAGGTCTTTCAACCAACCAAGATTTCATCGTTTCTTGGAACAAGAAAGCAAGCGGTGCTCCAACTTACGCTTATTATAGATATTTCCCAATCGTTGAAAGTGATTATTATGGCACAAGCACAGAAGAAGAAATCTCCGAACTTCTTTTCCAATTCATTGAAATGCGCGGTGAAAGTTCATATATTCCAATCGACTTTTCTTTGGATTTGAGCGATGAAGAAAACAACTGGCTCCCATATAATAACACCTATGACAGCACTGTGAGCATTAACCACGATGTCAAAACCGAACAAGGTCTTTATATCTTTGATATATATGACGAAGCGGGTAATCATTCATATCAAATATACATCAAAGACACCACATCTCCTTCCTTTGTTTTGCAAACGGGTGCGGTTTATTCCATCGTTCCAACTTCCTACTTTATTTCCGAAACTTCCACTTTGCATTGGGGTGATTACAAAGCACTTCAAATCAACACTGGAACTCAAAACTGGAACTTTAACCTTTCCGCTGATGAACTTGAAAATTTGGATGCAAGTGCTTATAATTTCTCACTTTTCAAAAACAGCAGTGGAGTGTGCACAAAAGAAATTTTCTTGACTTTCTATAACTCGCTCTATCGTCAAAACAATTTGCAATATATCGCCTCTCCGTCCGAATCAACAGGTGTTTATCTCACAATTGAAATTGAAGATATCACCTGGCAGACCGACCTTGAAAGCGAAAACGATTCCTACAAAATGGTGGAAGGAAAATCGGTGGAACTTTCTGCCGACACTGACAAAGGCTACACATACCGAGTTTTAATCCGCGATAAGAGCAACAATAAATATACCATCGGCACAGACTCTTCAAATGAAGAACAAAAATACAATTTCAATCAATACGCTTCTTATTACAGTGCAAGACAAACAATTATTGTCAGCTTCGATGATTCTGAATTTCACTTATACTATGAAAATAGCAAGGGTGAAGAAGAAACTTTGTCAAGTAACAACACCCTTGACGGAACAGTGAGCGTTGGTGAAGAAGAATACAGCACTTTGACAACATACCTTTCTCCAATCAACCTTGAAAAGACCATTTATCTTTCTTTCATTGCAACCAAAACTGATGAATCCACTTCTCAAACTGTTCAAGTGGAATCAGTCACAATGGAACACTATCAATATGAAGACAAAACATATGAGCACGAGGATGGCACAATTTCTCACTTCTATTCAATCTCAACACAGGCCACAAAAAACACTCTGTATACCTATTCTGACGGACAAGACCAAAATGAAAAAGTGATTGAACTCAACATCACTGGCGAAAACATCACCGCAGCCGGAAAATATGTGATAACAAGAACATATCGAATTGGAGATGGCTTCACAATGAACTCCAAAGACGATTATTCTTTGACTTATGTCCTTTATATCGACAGAAATGAAATTATCTCTTCAGCCACACCTGTCACTGACAAAAACGGCACGCACAACGAAAGTTTGATGGGTGGAGAAATCTTTGTCAGTATGTATGACATTGGCGAAAGAGCGGATATTGTTGTCACCTTCCCAACCAACAGCATTGTGGGCAGTAATGACGGCGAAACCACACTATATAACGGAAGCGTCTCAAAACCTGCGTGGGTAACAAACAAACTCCCAGTCAGCGTCTATATCCCAACTTATAAATACACAATGTATGCCGAACGAATCATTGACAATGCTGAAACAGGTGAATATCACTATCAAGTTTCATCAAGTGACCTTGACAACTATTACTATAAAGACAGCGACAAAGAAAAAGTTATCAATGAATATCTTTTGTATGCTGAAATATACAAAAACTATCAATCAGCCACTGATGACCCAATCGCAAAAACCACAACAACTTGGGATTCACCAAATCCTTCAAATGCCGAATCTGTCAATGGTTTCTTGAACTTCTATGACAAAAATGGTAACATTTTAAAAGATTTAACCGAAGAAGGACTATACACTGTGATGATTTATCAAGGATATAACAGTGTGGGTGCAGAAGGCGAAACCTTCCGTCAAAGCATCGCGTTCTCGTTTGAAATTGAAAGCGTTAAACCAAACTTCACAGCAAGAACGCAAGCAAGCACACTGAAATCCGACACAGTGTCTGCTGGCGGAAAAACAATTGAAAGGTATCACACAAATGAAGACACCATTCAAATTATTTGGGATAAACCAGAAGACACTGAAATTTTCAAAGCGGAAATTGACACTGACAATATCACCATTCAACTGACAGCCAACAACACAACATATTCAGCACAAAAAGTTTCCGCTCAAACACTTTTCAATGGGAATATTGAAGAGAGCACAGGCACATATATCGGCACTTTGACTTTCAGCAATATTTCAAATGAAATCTTCTCCGGAAATTTCTATCGAAATGGTAACTATATTGACATCACAATGCAGTTTGAAAATCATAACAACAGTTATTATGAAACCGTCACAAAGCGTATATATATTGACACGCAAGCACCATATATCAACATTGAAAACCTTGTCAACAATGTCATCGAAAACTCTTACTCACCAAACCTCATTTCGTATGATGACCTACGCACAAGAACCAACGGCTTGAATGTCAACACAAACGCAAACAACGAAACTGTTTATAATATCAGCACTGACAGTGGTGTGTTCAGATATTTCTCATACAGCGTTGCAGAAAATTATCTAAACACTTTGAAATCCACTTCAAAAACAGAAGCATCCGACATATATTACAGAGAATTTAACAATAAATACACAACTGCAAGACAATTTGAAACAAGTCCAGACGCTTTCCTTGAAACAAGCTTCAATAAGATTGATTCGTTAAGTGCTTTTGTTCCTGGCAATTACTATGAAATCGTGGAAAGTGATTTGGCTGGCAATTTGACAATATACACAATATATATAACTAACTATGCCACTGACGACACTTCTCTTGTAACCTATGAAGTGGAAGAAGACGGCGAAACTCTTGAAAAACAACTGACAAGCAAGGATTATAACGATGCACTTGCACTCACAAATCACACTGCAACCTTGAATATCTTTGGCAAGCCGGGACTGAAAATCACTGGTGTTAACTACTTCGGAAATGCTTGGATTAACTTTGTGGTCACAAGAAGAAGTGACACCGGGCTCGAAACTTATGTTAACTATTACACTTCACCTTGGTTATACAACAAAGTATATCGAATAGAAGGCAACCAATTTGTTGAAGTCGACCTTGAAACAATAATCAACAGCAACCTTAATTCAAGATACAAAAATCAAATTTCTTTCTTCGACCAAGTGTTGGGCACCACGACAAACATCTATGTCAACACACGAAACACAACACTTTCATCGTCACTCACATCCGACCAAGAGCGCGAATACATCACTTTTGAGCAACCAACAAACGCGGAAATTGAAAACACCAAACAAGCCTTCCCATATCTTCAAAAACTCAAGATATACACCCCGGGTTCGGATGCTGACGGGACAGTTGAAATCGTTTATTTCGAACAAGAAAACAAGTTTGGATACAGCGATTTGTGGACAAGCAACCAAAATGTGACAGTTTCATCCAGTGGAAGAAATTTGACATTTGAACTGAATTCAAATTTGAATCTTGTGGATAACACGCGAATTGTTTATGAATTTGTGGATAACTATGGCGAAAAATACACCGAAATCCACCTATATCACGAAACAACCAACTATCGCGAAATCTCGTCAGGCAACACATTATACTCTTTCTACTATAATGACAACAATCTATACTATATAACTGAAAATGATTTCAGATACACCTATAACGAAGCAAAATATTCAGTGAAAATCTATCAATATGAAAATGGCTGGGTGGAACTCACAACACAAAACGCACTTGTCAATGTGGAAAGTCGCCTATCAAACACCATTCGCACATTGTCCTTCAATTCTTTTGATGACGAAACATATTATTCTCATCGACTTATGATTGAAGTTAACGACACTGCTCGCGAAGAAGATGATGGACCTGTCAAAACCATATATTTCATACTCAACAACGAAGTTTCTCTCCCAGAAACCAACAGTATGGATAATATTGTTAATGAATTCTATTTCACATCAAACGGCAGAATGATCACAGCGAGTCTTTTGGGAATTAATGAAGACCAAGTTGACTATTTCTCAAAAGTTACCTTAAACTATCGCTCCAATGCCACCTTCCTTCCAATCAAATTCGAATTAAGCACTGATGGCGTTATTTGGACCGAAGTGGAAAGCGGAACAGAAATCAGTTGCCCAGATGATATCGAACAACAAGACTACTATTTGAGAGTTTGGTATGATATGGACACCATAGAAGACCTTGGATATCTCGACCAAACTGGAAATTACACATATATCTTTGAATATGTGCCAGCAAGCAATGTTTATCACTTCAAACTTTCTTCCACTCTCTCCACAGCATATTATATAACTGTTGCTCGTGGCGACAGTGTGGATATTGTGGAAAAATCTGGTCAAACATATTACACACCTGGGCTCACAAACATTCAATCTTTCGCAAATCACTATATTGTCAATATTAACTATCAAGACCGTGACAGCTTGCTGGAAATTGTGACAAATGCAGAGCAATTGATTGAATCCACAGAAATTACTTACTATCAAGATGCTGACAATGTTCGAACATATATATATAACATCTCAAACTTGATTAACATTGCCAACATCGACAACATTCCAAGGTTTGACACTGACATCGCCATCACCTTCATTGAACCAACCGACCAATTCACAAGCGAATTCTACACCTTTAATTCCGCTGGAATAATCGACAGAAACAACAATCTTGTCACAACATCAACTTTGGACTATATTGTTCCCGACACATCGTCAATAAGTCAAATCAAGCTTCAATGGTCGAAATATTATGCCATTCAACAAAATGTTATCAATATCAAAATAACAAAAAATGGCTATGAACTTAATCCAGTTTTATACACTGAAATCGTTGGCGGTAAGGAATATTATTACACATATATCACCCGCTCTGGAAGATATAAAATTTCCTTTATTGATGCTTCTGGAAATGTTCAAATATTCAACAAAGGTAACACATCTCAAACAGACGACTTCACCTTGGTGTTCTTGAAAGATATTCCATACACTGTGACCTACACAAATCCAATGACGAATGAAGAAGAAACAACCGAACCAATCAGTCAAGCAATCTATAATGGTTCAGTCATCTTGATGCTCGACAAAGAACTCAATTCCTACTATCGCGGAAATATTGTGAACATCAGCGTAACAAGAAATGGCTCGGCGTATACCGGTTATTCTCACTCAAACGGCACATACACATTTAACCAAACCGGCTACTATGGTGTCACCTTCACCGCACAATCGAGCAAGGACACATCAGAAAATTATATTCGCTCACAAACATACTTCTTCACAATAATCAACCCGAACGAATATCGATACTCCTTCATAATCAACAAATATTCCAACTACTATATTGAGTCGATATATAAAGATGGCGTTGATATGACAAATATCTATCTCAAATCGCTCAATCTTGACACAATAATGGTTAATCAAAAAGAATATTTGTCCGAACTTGCTCTTTACTATCTCGATGAAAAAACAAGTTCTGGAACATATATCATAACGGTTAATAGTAATGAAAAATTATATAACAGCGAAAGCACGAAAACAAGTTGGACATTCCAAGTCAAAATCAAAGTTGGAAAAGAAAATCTCATATACACTTCCATCAATGCCGGCGAATCCACCACAAGCCCAATTGTCGTTCAATTCAATGCTGGAAATGTCTATGAAGAATATGGCGAATCCACCTTGCGAGTTATCTACTATCAAGACGATGAAGCATATGTGGAATACAGTTACGCCATCAATGCCAATTCAACTGGCTTGCAATCTCACACAATTGAGCGAACGAACTCATATTTCGTGCAAATTGTGACATCAAATGGCGACCTTCGATACAGTATCAAAGTGACCAAAAATGAGCCATTTAACGCCGCAACAATCATCGCCATTGTGGTTTCCGCCATCGTCCTTCTTGTGGTTATCATCTTGATTATCGTGTTGAGAAAGAGAATTTCAGTGAAGTAAACTTCAACTAACTTTCCTATTATAGAAAAATCATAAGATGCTTTCAGGAAATAAACTAAAAAAACGCCACTAGGTTAAACTCTAGTGGTGTTTTTCCTCTTGATTTTTCGAATAATAATCAAATAACGCGTTTATATTGAAAAGTTTACATTTAGATATGTTATGAAAATCGCAACCATAACAATTGTTTATAAATAAAAAAATAGCGATTATCTCGCTATTTTTTATTATTTTTTGAGTTCTTTATCAAGTTTAACCTTTGAAACAATGAAGTAGATTATCACGCCAGCAAGAAGGAGAACAGAAACAACAATCAAGATTGTTCCAACCACTTGATATGTGAAAGTTGGGTCGTGAGTTTCTTCAGTAACTTCAAAAGTGAATTCTCTTGTTGTGTAGTTTCCAGCTTCATCTGTGACAGTCACAGAGAAAGTGTAGGTTCCAACTTCTGTTATCTTGTATGCAATTGTGTCTTCATCTTCAATTTCTGCTTCGATTTCTTCTTCTGCAGTTTCTTCGTTCACGAACTTATATTCAACAGTCAATTTTGTTTGGTCGTCAGTTCTGTCATCGCTGAAAGTCAAATCTTTCAAATTTACAGTGAACAAATCATCATTTTCTTGGAAATGTGAAAGTGAATATGATGTTGCAATGAAATCTTCTTCATCAGCAGTGTTAACTTTGATGATTGGGTCAGTGTTGTCACCTGCTTTGATGGTGTATTCTTTTGTTGAGGTGTTACCATTGTTATCTTTGACGCTGTATGCAATTGTGATTGTTCCGTTCAAAGTTACATCAATTTTCACACCAGAAACTTTTTCTTCATCATTCAAGTTTCTAACACTTGTTCTTGTTGAACCATTTGATTTGTAGGTTGTGGTCACTGACACAGAAGAATCTTTCATATTGATTCCACTTGCATCTGTTGCTTGAATTCCTTCAACAAGCAATGGGTATCCGTTTTCTTCTTCAAGCGCACCATATGAAATGGATTCAACATAGTCATAATTCTTGATTTTTGGACCTTTTGTGTCGTTCACAGTGACTGTGAAGTTTTCACTGTTCCAAACATACATTTTCAAATTGTTACGCCAAAATTCATATCTATCTTGGTCGATGGTGACATTGCCGTCTGTTCCAGTTTTGTGAGTTGTTGTCACAGAACCATCTTCGCCCTCTGTCACAAGATATTTTGCATATGTTTTTGGGTCAGAAAGGTCGGTTGCAGTGTAAACTTCATATGATTTTTCATCGATAGGTTTGATATAGTAATTATCTTGAGCATCTTCACCTTTTTCAGTGAAATAGTTGACAAGTTTGCCGGCAAGTGCATCTTCTTTTGTGCCTTCAACATATTCAAACGCACTTGTTGGATACACTCTCAATCTGGTTGTATAGTCAATCGTGTAAGTTTTCTTTTCAGTTGGTTTGAAAGATGATGCTTGACCATAAGTTGTTTCATAGTCAGTTGCATAGCCATTTTCATCAACACCAATCAAAACCACGCCTGGTTCTGTGAATGATTCCAAATCCTTGGTTTTTACATATGTTTCATAGTCAAGAGAGTTGTCAATTGAATATGAAATTGTTGGTGTTGGGAGTTTGATTTCTGGCTTGTCATCAAGTTCAACAGTTTGGTCTTCAAAATCAACATCAGCAACTGGGTCTTGAATAATCAAGCGAGATTTTGCTGTGTAGCGAGTGAAGACAACAACCTTGCCGTTATTGTAGTCATTAAGTTCAATGGCTGCAACATAGTCACCTGCAAAAGCAGCGGTGAATGTTCCACCATAAACTGAATAGGTGTAGTCAAATGTGTTTCTTGTTTGTTTTGAATTGCTTGGAGATGTCAAGAAAATTTTTGAGCCATCTTCTTTTTCATTGTAGATTGTCACATTGAAGTCCATAAATTCAACATAGTCATCTCTCACAGTTACAGTTGGAAGTTCAATGTCATCGCCTTGGTTAACTTCAGCTTGTGTTTCATCAATTTCAATGCTATCTTTCACAAGAGTTGGAACATATTCATCAATTGCTGATGAGATATCAAATTCATCGCCGATGATTCCAACATTGCCGTAGTCATCATAAACAAATGCAAAAATTTGAACGCTTTGAGCATTGTATGCTTTGCCAATTGCCAAATCAATCTTGTAGTTTTCAGCATCAGCATCTGTCAAATTGATATAGCCAGCACCTTTGTATGAATCATATTTTTCAACATAAACATTGCCGTTTTCATCAGTGCGGTCTGGTTGTTCTGCTTTTTCATCAAAGATTGCAGTGTTGTCAAATGTGTTGATAATATTGTCGTCTTCATCACGAATTTCAGAGATAATTGGGTCACCATTTGCACCCAAGAAACGATAATAGGTTTGCACTTTCATTCTTGCAGAAGTGTCGTTGTCATCACTTGCAGTTGGAACAGCAAATTCCACAACAGCGTCACTTGTGTAGGTGTCTTCAAAGTTTGTTGAAATTGAAAGTGTTGGAGCGGTTGAATCATAGGTTGTTGTCAAGGTCATATCTCTTGAAATATAGTTTGAATTTCCCGCTTTGTCGGTTGCTTCATATCTAATTTGATATGATGAGTAGTTATATCCACCATTTGATGAAAGAGCACCAAAGGTTTTTTCGTTGTCAAGGTATGCAAAACCCCAACTTGTCAAAGTGTCTTTGTTGGCACTATCTTTAACATATGCAACAAAATCGTCTGCATTCTCAATTCCCTTTTCATTAAAGAAAGTGGCAAATGAGTTGTATATGCTTCTTGCATATGTGTTTGTTTCATCACCGCTTGTTCCGCCATTGTCAATAACAATCAAATATCCATTTTTTTTCAACCAGTTGAGCATTGTTATATTGTCAGTTACATCGGTGTTTTCTTCAACTTTATTATATTTGTCAATGGCTTTTCTTATGAGATAGTTATTGTTTTTGAGTTGTTGCCAAGCATCTGTACCACCATTTGAAGATGGACGATAGTTGAAAACAAGGTTATAGTTATCATAGTCTTCAATTGTGAAGAGAGTTTCGCTGTTGGCATTAACCACTCTTTGAAGAGTTGCATCTTCAACTTTTGTAAAGTTGTCTTCAAGACCAACTGCATAGATAACCACACCGTTTGGATATGTGTATCTTGCAAGTTTGTCAGATGCTTCTTCATATGTCAACTCGCCGTTTTCGTCTTTTGCAGATGCGTCATACACGATTGCTTCTGGAGTTGTTGTGTCTTTAATGTTTTCCCATTCGTGTCTTCCGTCAAAGGTTTCACCAACTTTGTTGCCATAGAAGTCATATGCAACATAGTTGAAAGAATATGAGCCTTCTTCAAGTGGAGTAAATTTTGTTGGGTCAACAAGATATCCTTCTTCGTCAACAACTGCTTCTTCGCCTTCAACATTATATAATGCTTTGTCCAAATCATTATATGAAGAAGAACCAGGTGCACGATATCTAACTTTGATTTTGTATGAAACTTCAATTTCTTCATTTGCTGGTTTTGCTTTGTCATTCAAAGTCACCTTAACTCCTGGCAAAGTTTGTTCAATTCCCGGTTGAGCAGAAGTTGTGAGTGAAGATTCAAGTTCCATATTCCAGTTGTTGTTATAGTTTTCATAATGTTTTTTATAAACAACTGCAGTTTTTGTGGTTGAAACCACGAATTGACCATTGTGATAATATGAATATTTAATAGTATATGAAGAATAATTTGTGCCGATTTTGTCGAAAACAGAACCTTCCAATCTCAAAGTGTCGACTTCGCCTTCTTCAGTAGACGCTTCAGCGTGCAAAAATTCAGTGAGGTCTTCATTGTCAGCACCACCAGAAATTGTGACAAGAAGGCAATCTTTGTCTTCATCTGCACTTTGGTTATCATATTCTTTTGCTTCTTCGATATTTGTTGTCAAAATGAGATTTTCAATTTCTTCACCATCTTCGTCATAAACTGTTGGGATTGGAAGTTTGATGTCTTCATAGGTATTTTCCACTTTCTTCATCAAAGATGCGTCAATAATTGATGGGAAAAGGTTTCCGTCATTATTTTCAAGATTGATGCTGGCGTCAGAAATTGAACTTTCCACCTTCATTTCGTATTGGTTTGTGAGTTTTGTGCCGTCACCCAATTTATATGTGTATGAATATGTCACAACATATGTTCCAATTTTGTCAGCAGTAAAGTGACCGCCAGCTTCCAAATCAATTGTCACACCATTTTCGCTTGCATCTTCAGCTGAAGAATATTGATTTGTGCCATATGTGACAGTGATTTTTGATGAAACATACTTCACATCACCACTCAAAGTTGTGTCAGTGGCAAGAGATTTATCACCGATTGTATAGGCTTTGTTTCCACCAATATAAGCATTAGGAACAGGGTATATATCCCCAGTGTATACCGTGTTCTTGATTTCTTCGCCGTCATCCCCGATTGTGATGAAAGAATAATCAGTGTATTCATCCGCAATCTTCGCCCAAGCAACAAGTTCGCCAACTGGAATGAAAAGGACAGTGAATGCAAAAGCAAGCACAAGAGCAAAGATTTTAAATGATAATTTTGATTTTTTTGCGTTCATAATAGTTACTCCTAATTTCGCCAATTTAAGAAAAACAATTGTCTTTCCATATAACAAATCTATTTTAATATAATTTGCGAACATAAGTCAAACAAAATAGAAAAGTTACAGAGAAATTTCAAAAGTTATTTTGTGTTTAAGTATCTTTACTATGCGTGCATAAAAACACTTTTAATGTCGAATAAAATATGTAAACCCTTTTTGAAAATTAAAGCCAGAAGAAAACTTCTGACTTTATTTTAAGAAAAGAAGTTTTAAGCACGCTCATCTGTTAACAAATTAGATGTTGTAAGTAACTTTAACACCAGGTCCCATTGATGAAGCAATGGTCACATTTTTGATGTATTGTCCTTTTGCAGCAGCAGGTTTTGCTTTCACAATTGCTTCCATTATTGTTTTGAAGTTTTCAAGCAATTTTTCTTTGCCAAAACTCTTCTTTCCAATAATCACGTGAACATTGTTTGTTTTGTCAAGACGATATTCAACTTTACCAGCCTTAACATCTTTAACTGCTTTTGCAACATCGTTTGTCACTGTTCCACTCTTTGGGTTTGGCATCAAGCCTTTTGGCCCAAGAATTCTTGCAATACGGCCAACAACACCCATCATATCTGGAGTTGTGATGCAGACATCAAAATCAAGCCAACCACCAGAAATTTTGGTTACCATTTCTTCTGCGCCAACAAAGTCAGCACCAGCAGAAGTTGCTTCATTTGCCTTATCGCCACGAGCAATAACTAAAACTCTAACAGATTTTCCTGTTCCGTTTGGAAGAACAACCACACCACGAACTTGTTGGTCAGCTTGTCTTCCGTCAACACCCAAACGAACGTGAACTTCAATTGATTCATCAAATTTGGCTGTTGCTGTGTTTAAAACATTTTCAATTGCTTCGCCTATGTCGTATGATTTGGTTCTATCATAACTTTCAAGCATTTTCAAATATCTTTTACCTTTATTCATTATGCTCCTCCTTAATCAACGACTTCAACGCCCATACTTCTTGCTGTGCCAGCAACCATACTCATTGCTGCTTCAATTGATGCAGCATTAAGGTCAGACATTTTGGTTTCAGCAATTTTTCTGATTTGTTCTTTTGTTATTTTTCCGACTTTTTGTTTGTTTGGTTTTCCAGAACCAGTTTCAATGTTGATTGCTTTCTTAATAAGAACAGCAGCAGGTGGAGTTTTCAAAACGAATGTGAAACTTCTATCTTCATAGATAGTGATCACAACTGGAATGATATACCCCATTTGATTTGCGGTTTTTTCATTAAATTCTTTTGTAAAGCCAGCAATGTTAATTCCGTGTGGTCCAAGCGAAGAACCGACTGGTGGTCCTGGGGTGGCTTTACCCGCTTCGAGTTGTAATTTTACAACTGCCTTAATTTTCTTTTCAGCCATTTTTCCCTCCTTGTGTGGTGAATTGAACGGGCTAAATCGTTCTCCCACAAAATTTTTCTGGAACAGACACCGATTACATTTACGCAGACACGAAAACTTTGTTTTCTTATCGCAATTGTTTCGGTTTCTCTTCCCAATTCTCTTCCTTTACTATCAATTTGCCACGGAAGAATATAGCAAACAATAGCAGTTTAATGTCATACTAGGGACAATATTTTAAAGGCAAAAGCCTAAAATATCATTTATAAAGTTCTTTCATTATCATTTTTTAATTTAATGCGAGGTTTTTTGTCGCTGTTTTGATGCAAATGAATTTCACTTCCACGAATAAGAGATTTTTTTATACCACCTAACTTCCTACTGTGTTTTTCATCATTAAAAGCCAATGTTTTAATGAATCTATCATTTTTAGTTCCATTTTCATTCATATAGACTACCTCTCAAAATGAATAATCTTTGCATTATGCATTGATTTTGTGAACTTGCTCAAAAGTTAAATCCACTTTGTTTTCGCGTCCAAACATTTCCACCATCACTGTGAGTTGATTGTTTTCAGGATTCACCGCAACAACCTTTCCAACCATTTTGTCAAGTGCTCCTTCGATGATTTCCACACTGTCGCCAACTTCAATGTCAGTTTCCACTTTGATTTTTTCAAGACGCATTCTCAAAACTTCATCGTCAGTGAGTGCAAGTGGTCTGCCGTTTGGTCCAGTAAAGCCTGTCACTCCACGCGTTCTTGTTATATTGTGCCAAAGGTCATCACCATATATCATTTTGATGAAGATATAACAAGGCATACTTTTTCTTGTCACAAGTTTTCTTTTCCCATTTTTTTCTTCAATCACATCTTCTTCTGGAATGACGATTTCAAAAATACGGTCTTCAAGATTGAATTTCTTTACCACATTTTCCAAATTTTCTTTTGCCACATTTTCATAGCCAGAGAATGTGTGAAGAACATACCACTTCGGTTCCTTTGAGTGTTCCATATCTTTCTCCCTTTATTTCACAAATTAAACAAGTAGCCCAACGAGCCAACCCAAGAGAATATCAATGCCATAGATTAAAAGCCCAAAAATGACAACGAAAGCAATAACAATGCCGGTCTTTTTGACAACTTCTGCAAAACTTGGCCAAGTGACCTTTTTAAGTTCGCTTGCAGTTTCCTTTGTCCTTTTGACAAGACCACGCTTGTTTTCTTTTTTCTTTTTGTCTTTTTTCTTGTCTTTTGAAGTGTCTTTTTTGGAAGAAGATTTGTCATCTTTCTTCTTTTCTTCTTTTGTTGTTTCTTTGGATTCTTCTTTCTTTTCTTCTTTTTGCTCTTCAACAACAACTTCTTGTTCGGCCACTTCTTGACCTTCTTCAGACACAACTTCAACTTCTTCTTTCTTTTCTTCCACTTCCTTCACTTGGTCATCTTGTGGAGTGTATAAAGATTGTCGTTGTTCTTTTTTTGCGCTTTTATGTTTTTTAGACATAATTCCTCCAATAAAACAAATTATTTTGTTTCTTTATGTTTTGTTCTCTTATTGCATTTTGGACAAAACTTCATAATTTCGATTCTCTCTGCATCATTAGATGTGTTCTTTTCAGAAGAATAATTTCTATTCTTGCATTCTGTGCATTCTAATGTGATAAGTTTACGCTTTGGCGCTGCCATATCTGCCTCCTAACAAAAAAACTAACACCTCGAAAAGTGTTAGTAACATAATATCATACCAAAATGAAATAGTCAAGTGTTTTGGAAAAGTTTTATGAAAATTTTGGTGCGAATATTGTTTCTTTATTTTTCTTTTGAAGGAAAGTTTGCTCTTTTCTCTGCCACCGCACTTTTTGTGACTTCTTCAATCATCGATGAACTCATCTTTGTTTTGTCGAATTGATAAAAATCAACCCCAACAACTTCAAACATTTTCTTTCCCTTGAAACCTTGATAGTCAGACCTTGAAACAATGATTGGATAATCATTGAAAGTAATTTCCACCGCGTCCGTGCGTGACAATAATTCGCTTATTCTTTTCTCCACCCCAAAATCACTTTTGGATGAGATAGAAAGTGATGAACTTGCCGACCTATATTTTTTCACCAAGCCTTCTTCGTCACGCATTTCTTCTTGATAAAACTCTTTCAAAGCAAATTTGACAGCGCCAAAAACAACCTTACTGTCCCTGTTTACCGACAGAATGGAATTTTTCAAATTCACAGGAATAAACGCCGTGAAATGTGCCGGCTCTTCAATAATTTTGAAAGTTTCGTTATTTTTGAGATGACTTTTTTGAACAATTTTTTCTCTTGTTGTTTTCACCATAGGAAATTTAACGATTGGTGATTTCTTTCCATTTGGAAGACTTACTTGTCTTTGTTCTCCAATTTCCACATTGCTTTCGCCATAGCAACCCGTTGGAAAAAACATTTTGAACATATCTTTTGCTTTTGGACATTTTTTGAGCAGGAATTTATCTTCTAAAAATCTCATTTTTTTCTCCATATTATTATTACCCAAAAACACGCATTTGTCAATATAAAAAATAAAAACAGGCAAAGCCTGTTAGATTTCTTTTTCATCAATGTATGCATCAACATACATCACAATTTCATTGTTTTTGCACTTTGAAGCAATTTTTTCAAGTTGCGTTGGTTTTGGATATTCAGTTTCATATTTTAGAGCATATGAAAAATACACACGGAGCAAATCTTTGGCATACAAATACGCTTCTGAAAGATTTTTGCCATCAGTGTATATATCAAGGTCTGGGAAAATCACTTGATATTCTCCATCTTCGTCTTTTATAAAAATTGCTGGATAAAGAAAACGATATTTTTTCATACTATTCCTCTAAAATCATACTATCTAAAAAGATTATACCACATATTTTGATAAACTCAAAACGAAATTAAAAAAAATATTGCTTAAATCGCAATATTTTTGAAAAATTCTTACAAACTTCTTCCTTCTCTGTTCACTGTGCCGTCTTCTTCAATCACAACACCTTCATTGGTTTTGTCAGTTATTCCCAACTTTTTAAACATATCATTCATATCAATTTCTTTGCCCACAAAAGAAACTGGTTCAGCGCTCACAACTTTTTCATCTTTTTTAGCAGCATATATTTTCATAAACTACCTCCATAGCTTTTATACGATTATAATATAACACATTTTTTTGGTTTTGTAAATACCTTTTTAAGAAATTTTTAAAAAATTTTTCACCGCGTAATATCTAGCATATATGGATTTTAATTTATTAATAAATTATTAAATAATATTATATTAATTTGGAAATTTGAAAACTTAAATATTGACAAAAGAATGAAATTTTGGACTTAAATGAATTTGTCAGTTTGTTTTTTTTAATACCCTAAAGTCAGTCACAGACTGTTAGAAAGTTGTTAGAGCAAAATATCGTTTGTTTTTTAACTCATTAAAATCAGTCACAGACTGTTACATTTGGGTGACGACATCAATTCCCAGAATGTTAAGAGCATTTGAGAGTGCTTTTTTGACAAGTAAACAAATTGCAAGAAGGTTTTTCTTTCTCTTTTCATCTTTTTCACTCAATATTTTTATGTTGTTATATAGTGTTGAAAAGGCTTTTGCAAGGTCGAATGTGGAAGAGCAAACAAGATTCAAGGAATATTCTTCATAACCGACAAAATAGGCAGAATTAAGTTTCATAAGTGCCAAAATAATTTCGCGTTCTTCCTTTGTTTCAATCTTGATTTCTCCAACTTTGCCATCAGTTTTGTCAAGAATGGAATTTATGCGAGCAATAGTGTATTGAATATATGGTCCTGTCTTACCGTCAAAAGAGAGAAATTTGTCAATATCAAAAATGTAATCTTTTGATATAATGTTGGACAAATCACCAAACTTCATCGCACCCACACCAATCTTTCTTGCAAGTTCAGGGTCATTTTCAATGCCATTTTCTTTCAGTTTCTCACTTGCCTTTTCCACAAGCATATTCACAACATCTTTAAGCTTGACCGTTTCACCACTTCGTGTCTTGAAAGGCTTGCCGTCTTTGCCATTCATCGTGCCAAAAGCAATGTGTTTCAATATTTGATTTTCAGGAGAAATTCCCGCTTTTTTCGCACATCGGAACGCTTGGATAAAGTGATTTCCTTGACGATTGTCAGTGAGATATATCATCTCATCAAACTTATCCATTTTGTTTCTCATCAAAATGGTGGCAATTTCAGTGGTGACATAGAGCACTCCGCCGTTATATTTTTTCAAAATGGCAGGTGGCATTGGATTTTTGTATCTTTGCACTTCGTCTTCCGTTTTCTTTGGAATTGGAATATGCTCGCCTTCTTCTGCAATATCCACAACAAGTGCACCATCACTTTCACGAAGAAGATGCTTTTCTTCAAAAATCTTCATCACCTCGTCAATGTATTGGTCGGCATCGCTTTCGCCATACCAATAATCAAAATAGGCGTTGAGCATCGAATAATTTTTCTTTATTTCTTCAACGGAAAGAGCTTTTATTTTTTTGTATATTGCAAAATACGGCTCTCTCTTTTGTTGAATATAGAGAGTGTAGGTGTCAGCAAGTTTTTTGAAATCTTCATCCACATCTTTACGCTTGCTCGCTTTTGGATATTCTTCATTCAAAGTGTCCAAAGTGACATTTTTTAAGGAAATTTCACTTAAATTCGCATTTTTTTCAAAAAATTCATCCAAAAAACCATCATTTTTGAGTTGAAGGATGGTTAAGCCCATTTGAAGTCCCCAGTCACCAAGATGAGTGTCAGACACCACATAGTCGCCCAAAAACTTATGCAATCTTTTCAAAGCTTCACCAATGATTGGCGAACGAAGATGCCCAACGTGCAATTCCTTTGCCACATTTGCACCACCATAATCGATGAGAACACGGCGTGGCTTTGCAAGTTTTTCAACACCCAATCTTTCATCTTTCAAAAGAAGATTGGCAAACTTGGAAAGGTAGGCGTCTTTAATCTTGATATTAATAAACCCAGGCATTGCAACCGAATATTCAAAATTGTCACTTTTCAACATTTCCACAATTTTGTTGGCGAAATCAATCGGTTTTTCACCCACATTTTTGGCTTCAATCAAAGCAAAATTGGTTTGCGCATCGCAAAGTTCAGGACGATTGGAAAAAGATATGACAAGTTTTCCACAGTCGAAATTTGCTTTCTTCATTTCTTTTTCCATTTCTTTCTTAATTTCTTCTCTTATATCCATAAAACACCTTCATTTTTAAACAAAAATATATTATCAAATTAATAAAAAAAAGTCAACAAGGCACGCTTGTTTCTTTTATTTTTTAAAAAACAATAAAAAAATCACTTTTTTTCGATTTTTTTTGATTTTTTATGCATTTTTTCAAGATTTTTATTTCAAAAAAAATTTCTAAATTTCTTGACGCTGTTCAAGTGCTTTCTCCAAAGTCACCACATCAGCAAACTCAATGTCACTTCCCATTGAAATTCCTTGTGCCAACCGAGTCACTTTAACACCCAATGGTTTCAAAAGCTTGGAGATATACATCGCCGTGGCGTCACCTTCAACATCTGGATTTGTTGCCATTATGACTTCTTCCACTTTGTCATTTTCAATGCGTGACAAAAGTTCTTTGATTTTAATATCATTTGGCCCGCGATTTTCAAGTGGACTTATCGTGCCAAACAAAACGTGATAAACCCCATCAAAAGATTTCACTTTTTCCATTGAAACGATATCCTTTGGCTCTTGCACCACACAAATCAGTTTTCGGTTTCGCTTTTGACAAATCGGACAGATGTCTTGCGTGGAGTAGTTGCCACACACCGAACACAATTTCACCTTTTCTTTGACTTCTTTTATGGCGTTTGCAAAATTATTTGCTTTTTCGGCACTGTTTTCGATAATATAAAAAGCATAGCGTTGCGCTGTTTTCGCACCAACACCCGGAAGTTGTCTAAAATATTCCACAAGTTTTTCAATCGGTTCATCAAACATATTACAATCCCATATTTGGCAATTTCATTCTTTCATCATCTTGAATTTTTTTCAAGCAGTCGTTTGTGGCTGAAATAATCAAATCTTCCAACATTTCAACATCATCTGGGTCAACCACTTCTTTCTTTATTTTCACACTTTTCACTGTTTTGTTGCCCAGCATTGTGATTTCCACCATTCCACCCCCAACAGAGGAAGAATATTCTGTTGCATCAATTTCTTCTCTTGTTCTTTTCATATCTTCTTGCATTTTTTGCGCTTGGCGCATCAACTGTTGCATATTGCCACCGCCAAAACCACCAAATCCACCGCCAAAATTATATCCCATTTTTCTTCTCCTTTCAATCTTCAATTTTCAGTTTGTCACCAAAAAGTCGACTTAATTTTAATATATCCTTTTCTTGCATTTGTTCTTTACTCTCAAACTTGACAATAAGTAAAGTTAAGTTCAGCCCTTGCCAACGAATGGCATTTTCAAGGTCCCTTCTTCCGTCTTCCAATATGCTTATGAGAAAATCATCTGATGAACGAACAACAAGTTTTTCTCCTTCAATCGAAACATTTGTGATATCGCCACACGCCACGTGAAGTGCAACTTTTTTGTTCTCTTTCAAAAACAAAACAATTTTCCCCCAAACATTCTTTGGCGAAAGTTTGGAAACATCTTCTTCAATTTTCAGTTTTTTTTTACTTCAAAACCAAGCGAAGCAGTGAGTGCCGTGGTTTCCAAAAGTAAGCGCACTGACAAAGTGTAGCGAAGTTCATTTTCTGCCGATGAAAAGACTTGCATATATCTTATCAAATCTTTCTCATTGAATTGCTCTGCTTGTGAAGCGAATTTTTCAAACACATCATCTGGCAAATTCAAGATTTTGTTCGCGTCAGTGCAAGTTTTTGCTATCAACAAATTTCTCGCGTGCTTGCTGACATCTTTGGAAAAGACTGCCAAATTCTTGCCTTCTTTTTCAATTTGGTCAATAAGTTCCAAAATTTTTCCAACTTCTTTTTCTCTCAAAGCGTCAAAAAAGTTCAAAATGAGTTCATAGTCTGTCGTGCCCAAAATTTTCAAAGTCTCGTCTTTTGTTATATCGTTTTGACAATATGACGCAATCGAGTCGGCAATTGAAAGTGTGTCACGCACGCTTCCTTCTCCGGCTGTGGCAATAAGCTTCAAACTTTCTTCATCACACTTGATGTTCTCTTTGTCAAATATTTTTCGTAGATGCTTCATCAAATCTTCCACTGAAACCAAGTGAAAATCAAATCGAACACAGCGTGACAGAATTGTTTGTGGAAGTTTATGCACTTCTGTGGTCGCCAAAATGAAGATTATGTGTGCAGGTGGCTCTTCCAAAGTTTTCAAAAGTGCATTGAAAGCAGAGTCTGTGAGCATATGCACTTCGTCAATGATATATACCTTATATTTTGCACCAACCGGCAAAAACTTCACTTTTTCTCTGATTTCTCGGACATCATCAACTTTGTTGTTTGATGCAGCGTCAATTTCAATGATATTGATGTCATTTTCCTTTTGCAAATTCAAACAATTTTCACATTTACCGCACGGCGAACCTTTCACTGGATTTAGACAATTCACAGCACGAGCGAGAATTTTAGCAATACTCGTTTTCCCTGTGCCACGCGTGCCAGTGAATAGGTAAGCGTGGCCAATATGATTGTTCATAATTTGGTTTTCCAGTGTCTTGGTTATATGGTCCTGCCCAATAACCTCATCAAATGTCTTTGGACGATACTTTCTGTATAGTGAAATATGTTCCATCTTAACTCCGTTTTAGTAATTTTCTCTTGCAATCAAAGAAAAGTTATCAACATTCAAACTTGCCCCACCAATCAAAACACCATTAATGCAAGGAAGGGAAATTATCTTTTTATAGTTGTTCAAATCAATGCTTCCACCATAGACAACATTGATGCTTTCTCCTGCTTTTTCGCTGTATAAGTTCGAAATTTCTTTTCGAATCGCCACTGTCATTTTTTCAATATCTTTGAGTGTCGCACTTTTGCCTGTGCCAATAGCCCAAATAGGTTCATAAGCAACAACAATGCCTTCAAGTTCGTTTTCATATATGCCTTTCAAAGCGTCATCAAGTTGCTTCTTGACAAATGGCACTGCCTGCTTTGCACCGCGTGTCACCATATCTTCGCCCACGCACAAAATAACTTTAAGCCCAAAAGAAAGAGCGGTTTTTATCTTGCGATTAATAAGTCGGTCGGTTTCTTTGAATTTTCCCCTTCTTTCCGAATGTCCAATGATGACATATTCCACTCCCAAGTCTTTAAGCATACTTGCAGAAATCTCACCAGTGTAGGCACCTTTTTCGGCATCACTGACATTTTGTGCACCCAGCGTGACTTTACTGCCATCAAGAAACTGCTTTGCTGTGGACAGGTGTGTGAAGGGTGGACAAACAATGATTTGATTTTTTGTGTTTGCCGTTTTTGTGGCAAGCGTCATTGAATAACCTTTCATCTCGCTTGGTGTTGTGTTCATTTTGAAGTTTGCAATTATTATTTTTTTCATATCTCCCCTTTTTTATTTCCATATGATTTGGTGAGAAAGCCAAAATTTTTAACTCGTTAAAAATTTTTGGAAAACTGGAAGTTTTCCGCACGCGGTTCGCGTGGGCTTTCTCGCACTCACAATGTGTCAATCACTTCAATTGCCGGCAAAACTTTTCCTTCCATAAGTTTCATACTTGCACCGCCACCGGTTGACAAGTGGTCGATTTTTTTGGCAAATCCCAAAGTGTTGATTGCACCGACACTGTCACCACCACCAACGATGGAATATGCTTTTGACTTTGCCACAGCTTGAGCAATTTTGTAGGTTCCCTTCCTAAAACGCGGGTCTTCATATTTGCCAAGTGGGCCATTCCACAAAATTTGTCCAGCAGTTTTGATTTCTTTTTTAAATTCTTTGATGGTGTCTTTTCCAATGTCCAAACCAACCATATCTTGATCCATCAAAAACGCCTTTTTCACCTTGTCACCCACCAGCGTTACGTGGTCGATTGGAAGAAGAATTTTTGTTCCTTTTTCTTTTGCCTTTTGAAGAATATCTCTGGCATCATCCACAAGGTCAAGGTCGACAATGGATTTTCCGATATTCACACCCTTGGCAAGAAGGAAAGTGTATGCCATTCCGCCACCAATCAAAATTGTGTCCGCTTTGCCCAGCACATTATTAATAAGTGTTAACTTATCTTTCACCTTTGCACCGCCAAAAATAGCCACGAACGGACGCTTTGGATTTTTGAGAGCCTTTTCAAAAACATCAAGTTCTTTTTCCACCAAAAATCCGATGGCATTTGGAAGTTTCAAAGCGACTCCATAGTTTGAAGCGTGTTTTCTGTGAGAAACACCGAAGGCGTCATCAACATAGACATCTGCAATTGAGCAAAGTTCTTTGACAAAACTGTCATCGTTTTGCTCTTCTCTTGGGTCGAATCGGAGATTTTCCAAAAGCAAGATTTCGCCACTTTTAAGATTCTTCACAGCAGTTGTCACATCTTTACCACTCACTTTTGGACAAAATTTCACTTTGTTTGGGAAGCGTTTCATAAGATAGACAGCAACTGGGAAAAGAGAAAGATATTTGTCATACCCTTTTGGTCTGCCCAGATGCGAGCAAAGAATAAGCTTGCAATCTTGGTCATTAAGATACTTGATGGTTGGCAAGGACTCAAAAATTCTTGTGTCGTCCAAAATATCGCCATATTTATCAAGTGGAATATTAAAGTCACATCTCAAAAGGACTCTTTTATCCTTAATATTTTTCAAATCACGAATGGTTCTTTTCATAGGACACTCCCCCATAAGTTTATAATACAACTTTTTCAAAGAAAAGGCAAATTAAATTAATTATTTTCTGAAAAACATTTATTAAGTATCTCCACGCACTCATCAATATCTTGACAGGTGGCAAGACTCAAACGAACGGTGGAGGCAAGTGGAAGATTTTTGGCATACCAAAGAAGGTGCTTGCGAATATAGAGTTTGAGCCAATCTTCATTATAGAACTTTCTCAATGTTTTAATATGCTCTTTCACCACATTAAGTTTATTAAGGCCGTCCAAATTATCTCCTTTGAGTTTGCCAAAAATCCAAGGCTCGCCCAATGCTCCGCGTCCAATCATAACAGCATCAACTCCCGTTGCCAGCATTTCATTATATGATTTTTGGTCGACAACATCACCATTTCCAACAACTGGAATATTAATTTTTGACTTTACTTCTGCAATTGCATCATAGTCAGCGTGTCCGGAATATCCTTCTTCCACCGTTCGTGCGTGGAAAGTGATAAAGTCCGCACCACTATCTTCGCACATTCGCGCAAAATCTAAATAATTTAGTTTGTGAAAGCCTTTTCGAAACTTAACTGACAGCGGTTTCTCTGTGACTTCTCGACAGGATTTTATTATCTCACTTGCAAGTGGAAGGTTGTCCATAAGTGCACCCCCTTCGCCGTTCTTGACAATTTTTGGTGCAGGACACCCCATATTTATGTCAAACGATGAAAATTTTGAAAGTAACTCACTTTCCACCGCCTTTTTCATATATTCTTTCTCGTGTCCAAAAATTTGCGCCACCACCACTTTTTCAAGCGGAGAAGTAATGGTCAAAAGTGCGGTTTTCTTTGGATTATGAAACATTGCTCGTGCAGAAAGCATTTCAGTCACTGTCGCGTCTGCTCCAAATTTGACCGCTTGCTCTCTGAACCCAACATCGCTCACACCAGCCATTGGTGCAAGAAAAATTTTCCCAAAATCAACGCCTTTAATTTTCATATAAGATATATTAGCATAGTTAAAAAAAATTGTAAAGAAAAATTAACTTTTTCAAAGTCGAAAGATTTATCGATTTTTCAATACAATTTTCAAAATTCAACGCAACTGCCGATGATATTATTTATTTTTGTGGCAAAGAAACTTCTTTTGTTTTGTATGGCGAAAGTTCTTCCATTTTCTTCATTCTGTCATTAAGTTCTTCGCAAGACACCACACCTTTTTTCTTGATAAATTTAACAACTGTTGGCAAAACCAAATTCTTGAAAGTTTCTCTTGCTCGTTGTGTTTTTTCACTGTGAAAATTCCCAAGCGGTTTGGAAAAAATTTTGCCATATTTTTCATACTCTTTCAAGATATCTTGGATATGTGAATCGTGAACATTTTGAAGAGATGTTTCCAAAAGTGGAAAAACATCGACTCCGGCAATTTCTTCAAAGTCATCAATAAATTTTCTACGCCCTGAAAGAGTGCAATATTTTGTTATTTCTCTGTCATCTTTTCCAAGAAGAGCAAAAATTTGTCTGGTGAGTGCAATGGTTTCATCATATGTACAAGAACCAAATTGCTTTCTTGAAAGCAAGAAGGTCGTTGCAATATCTGTCACTCCTTCGTTTAACGCTTCGCCAGTGCCATATTCATAATCAAGATAAAACCCCGTGCATTGGTCATTACCAAAATCGCGAGCAAGACGAATATGCTCCATTTCGTGAAAAATCACCCACTCAATATCTTTGTTTTTTGAAATAACATCAGGATGAAGATAAATTATATTGTTTTTGCAATCTGCACCCGAAGAAAATTTGTCTGTCGGCGAAGAAGCAATAACGATGCGAGTGGAATGACAATGTTTTGGCACTTCGCCAAAAAACTCCTTTGCTTTTTGAAGATAATTTTCTTTTATCTCTTGCAATCTTTTTTCCATAGGAATGATTATAGCACATAAAAAAAGATTTTTCAACAAAGAAAAATTATTTTTTTATTTTGCAAGAAAGAAGAGTGGTCAGCGAACAGCCAACTTGATTGACCAAATCTCTCAATTCTCTTACCTCATCAAAAGATTTGTCTTTACTTAATTCCATTGCGATATATGTTGCAAGAACAATCATATCTTCTTTTTTCATATATTTTTATATTAATTTTTTATTATTTTTGCCATTAATTTTCAAAATAAAAATTATTAAAAATCAAAAATTCAAAAAAATAGGCTAAAATTCAAAAAAAATCGCAAAAAAATAGATAAAATGCGATTTTTTTATTAAAAATTATTTTTTATTTATTTTTCAAGAATTTCAAAAATTTCAATAAACTCTTGAATAGAAAATGTTTCTGCGCGTCTTGACAAAAGTTTTTCATCAAGTCGATTTTTCAATATTTCTTTACCATACATCCCACTTAAATTATTAAATAATGTTTTCCTTCGCATCGAAAAAGCCGTCTTTATGAACTTGGAAAATTTGACTTTGTCAACTTTTGAGTATTTCTTTCTGTCCAACTTAATGTTCAAAACAGCAGAGTCCACATTCGGCATCGGATTGAACATTTGTCTTCCAACCACCCTTATTATTTTTGGCTCACCATAAAAATTTATCATCACCGACAAAACACCATAATCTTTGCTGTTTGTGCCACTCACCACTCGCTCCGCCACTTCCTTTTGCACCATTATTGTGAGAGATGTCACTTTTTCACTTTCTTCCAAAAGTTTGAAAATGATGGGTGTGGTGATATAGTATGGTAAATTTGCCACAACTTTGTATGAAGATAACTCTTTTTCAAATTCTTTTAAGTCAATCTTCATAAAGTCTTGAAAAACAAACTCCACATTTTTTAATTCCAATGATTCTAGCTCATCTTTAAGGTCGGTGTCAATCTCAAAACTTACCACTTTTTTTGCCACCTTGGAAAGTTCTTGTGTGAGTGCTCCAGCTCCCGCTCCAATTTCCAAAACAGTGTCCTTTTCACAAATTTGAGAGTCGGCAACAATCGCTTTGAGAAGGTTTTTATCACTCAAAAAATTTTGACCAAATTTCTTTTTAAAATTAAACATATTTTTTCCCTTTATAAAAAATTAAATAAAATTTATTAAAAAATGCAAAAAAAATCAAATTTTAAACATTTTTTCGGTATTTTTTGTGGTTTTTTCTTCAATTTTTGAAATTTCCAAGTTTTTTATCTCGGAAATCTTTTGAGCAATGATTGGAATATTTTTTGGCTCATTAAGTTTTCCACGAAAGGGCTCTGGGCTCATATACGGACAATCGGTTTCCAACATTATTTTTTCAAGCGGTAACGCTTCCACCACTTTCAGAACATTTTTGGCATTTTTGAAAGTGACCACACCACCAAAGGAAAAAGAAAAACCAAGTTTCAAAAACTCTTTGGCACTTTCTTCACTTCCGCCATAGCAATGCATCAAACTTTCTCTTTTGGGCGTGTGTTTCTTCAAGATTTCAAGAGTGTCACCAATTGCATCTCGACAATGCACCACAATCGGCAAATCTAATTCATTTGCAAGTTCAATTTGTTCAACAAAAACTTTTTGCTGTTTTTCTTTGTTATCATCTCGCCAATGATAATCAAGTCCAATTTCGCCAATTGCCACGATTTTTTTACTTTGTGACAAATTTTTCAGATTTGAAAGATAATTCTCATCGATTTCATCCACATTTTCAGGGTGAATACCAACTGTCAAAAAAACATTGTCAAATTTGTTTGCAATTTCAAGATTTTTCTTGCACGAAGAAAAATTATAACTTGCAGAGATGATTTTCTCCACTCTTTTTTCTCTGGCATTTTTCACAATTTCGTCCACATCAATAAATTTTTCATCACATAAGTGAGCGTGCACATCAACAAACATATCTTTTCCCTTTTATTTCAGAAATAGTTTAACAAAATTTACATAATCTGTCAACTCAAAGAAAATGACTTTTTTACCCACTTTCAGCATAAAAATAAGTATGAATATTTTTTGGCTTATGATGATGTTATCTTCAACACTTGTTCTGCTTGTCACCAACCCATCTGAAATGCTCAACGAAATGATTGGTGCTGGTGCAGATGCTCTCGAACTTTGCATCGAACTCTGTGCTGTGTATGTGGTGTGGCTCGGTTTTATTGAACTTGTCGACGCCAGCGGACTTTCCAAAAAACTTGCCAAACTGCTTCGCCCGCTTATTCGAAAAATTTTTAAGATTAACAATGAAGAAACTGAAAAAATCATCGCTCTCAATATTTCCGCCAATATGTTAGGGGTTGGCAATGCCGCCACGCCGATGGGTATTCGTGCGATGCAGGCTCTTGATGACAAGAGTGGCAGAGCAAATTTTGCAATGATTATGCTTCTTGTCATCAACGCCACTTCCATTCAACTTTTACCCACCACCGTGATTGGTTTAAGGTCGAACGCAGGAAGTGCGAACCCCGCCGATATCATTCTTCCGACACTCATTGTCACTTTCACAACCACAATTTTGGGAATTATTCTCTGCCACACAATTGAGCATTTTCGAAGAAAAATAAAAGGCGGGAAGAGAAAATGAGTGCATATATCCTTCCTGTCCTTTTCCTTCTTTTGATTATTTATTGCATTTTCAAAAGAATTAACACATATGACAGTTTTGTCAAAGGAGCAAAAGGCGCTATCAAACTTGTTGTGGACATCTTTCCTTTTATTGCGTCCATTCTCATCGCCGTCACCCTTCTTCGCGTGAGTGGCATCACCACCTTTTTAACGCAAATTTTGTCACCAATTTTCAATTTTCTTGGCATTCCACCAGAACTTACCGAGCTTGTCCTTCTTCGCCCTTTCACCGGCAGTGGAAGTTATGCTCTTTTAGAAGATGTTTTGACCACATATGGTGCTGACAGTTATATCTCGCGTTGTGCTTGCGTCATTATGGGTTGCAGTGAAACCATTTTCTATGTTGCCACCGTCTATTTCTCTCAAACAAAAGTGAAAAAGCTTCTATACGCCATTCCTGTCGCTCTTCTTTGTTCCATTGTCGGCACAATTCTCGCGTGTCTACTCTGCCGAGTTATGTGATATGATGCTTTTGAAAGAAAGTTTCAGTGTCAAGTTTTCCGGTGCGGTTTATTCGCTTTAGATGACTTAAAGCGGAATTATCGTTGAATGTCACCTTGTTTATTCCTTCATTGCAAGTTAGAAACGCCTTGAAACCCAAATTTTTCAAAATTTCTTCACTTTCTTTGCTGTAAACACCGAAAGGATAGGCGAAGACATCTGTGGAAAATCCGCAATCATTTTTCAACTTGTTCTCCAATTTCATAATGTCATCTTCAAGTGCTTTTTTGTAGGATTCAATGTCTTCATTATCTTTTCTTTTGATACCAAAACGCGGTTTGAAATTATGCATTTTGAAGGTGTGGTTACCGATTTCAAAATACTTTGAATCGTGAAGAAATTTAATTTCTTCCCAAGTGAGATAGGAATAATTCGGATTGTCAATATCACCGCTTGTGGTTGAAAAATCGCAGAATCCACCAATGACATTCAAATTGGCTTTGAAATTTTCTTCCTTGATTATTGGATATGCATAGAAAAAATTGTTGTAATGTCCATCATCAAAAGATAAAACCACCGGTTTTTCTGGCAATGAACTTTTTCCTTCACAAAAGTTGATGATATCTTCCACAAAAATCGGTTCATATCCGTGATTTTTTAGATATTTTATATCATCTTGAAGAGTTTTTGGCGTGACAATATAATCGCCTGTCCAACTCTTTAAAATTTGATGATACATCAAAATTGGAATGTCGCGACTTTCGCTTTCCGCATAACACACACCAGCACTCAAAGAAAATGGAAGAATTAAAAATATTAAACAAAATATAAAAAACTTTCTCATTTTGTTATTATCTGCAATTCAAAAAAAATTATGAAATAATTTCAAGGTTGTCAAATTTTTATTATATCATCAAAAAGCGACTATGAAATTTTGGTGGTAAACTTAAAAAGCACTCTAACCATCATAGTTAAAGTGCTTTAAGTTTATAAATTAACAATTTTTTGTTATTGCCAAAAATATTTTCAAACTAGATTTTTTCAGCAACTTCCCAAGCACGCCAAACAACCGTTCTCAAATTGCCAACTTTTTGAGCATCGCCGACAATATGAATGTGACGACCTTTCTTTGCGAGTGGGTTTGGTGTGTAACCAATTGCAGAGATAACATTGTCCGCCTTGATTGCTGTTCGTTTACCTTTCTTGTCTTCGATGATAACGCCATCATCTTTGATTTCTACCACTTTGCTTTCCAAATAAACTGGCACATTTTTATATTTGAAATAATCGCGAAGATAAGAAGAATTTGCAAGACAAAGTTTTTTCGAAACCATAAGGTCATTCAAGGTTTCCACAATAATTGGATTTTTCCCATTGAGTGAAAGTTCATAAGCAATTTCACAACCGGTCAAACCGCCACCAATCACCACAACTTTGTCACCAATATTTTTCTTGTCGCCGAGAAGATATTCGCACGCTTCGATTGTTTTTTCAAATCCTTTGATTGGTGCTTTCTTTGGCGTTGCACCAGTTGCAATCACAATTTCATCGGCATCAATATCTTTAAGGTCTTTAACAAGCGTGTTAAATTTCACTTCGATTGGAAGTTTGGCGATTTGCTTGCGATACCATTCAATCAACATTCTGTCTTTTTCTTTGAAAGAAGGTGTGGCTGCTGCAATGAACACACCACCCAATTTGTCAGTTTTTTCATAGATTGTCACTTTGTGTCCTCTCAATGTGGCAATTCTGGCAACTTCGATACCGCCAACACCACCACCGATGACAGCCACTTTCTTTTGTTTTTTTGCTTTGACAATGTCAAACTTATGATTTTGCATTGTGAGTGGATTCAAAGCACATCTTGACATATGTTGAGTGTCAGACATCGCCGCTCCATTGGCAATACCTTTGTAGTGCGACATTGGAAGGCAGGCATTATGACAACAAATGCAAGGCTGAATTTCATCAAGTTGGTCATTTATGAGTTTGGTTACCCAAGTGTGATCCACCAAAAATTGTCTTGCCACGCCCATTGCGTCAATCTTGCCATCTTTAATCGCTTTTGCTGCTGTGACAGGTTCCATACGCCCAGCACAAACCACTGGAATATCGACAAATTTTCGAATGTGTGCCACATCATCAAGATTGCAGTTCAGTGGCATATACATTGGTGGATGAGCCCAATACCAAGCATCATATGTGCCATTGTCAGCATCAAGCATATCATAACCCGCGTCTTGGAGATATTTTGCCGCTTTTTCACTCTCTTCCATATCTCTTCCAACTTCTTTGAATTTTTCTCCCGGTATTGCACCAACACAAAAATCTTTGGTTTTGGAAACGACAGAATAACGAAGAGAAACAGGATAATCCTGACCGCAAAGCGCTTTAATCGCTTTGACAACTTCCACAGGGAAACGATAGCGATTTTCAAAACTTCCGCCATATTCATCATCCCTTAAATTGGTGTATGCTGTTGTGAATTGGTCAAGAAGATATCCTTCGTGAACAGCGTGGATTTCCACACCATCAACGCCCGCATCTTTACACATTTTGGCAGTTTTTGCAAACGCCTCAATCATTTTTTGTATTTCTTTTTTGGTAAGCGCTCTTGTGAGTCCACCTTCCACCCAACGAGCTGGGAGTTCACTTGGTGAAGCACAAAGATATTGAATGTCAATGATTGGTTTCAAAAGAGCATTCAAAAATTTGGATTTGAGCATTGGCACCATACCATTTGGCACAGAAAAGGAACGACCAAATCCTGCTGTCAACTGAACAAACATCTTTGCACCAGTTTTGTGGAATTCTTCCATATATGGTTTCAATTTTTTGAAAGCACCCTTTGCTTTATACAGCCATTGTCCACCGATAAGATTTTTGAGTGGGGCGATGCCTGGAATAATCAAGCCGACATTATTTTTTGCAAGTTCCATAAAAAAATCTGCAGCGTCTTTGTCGAAATGATGTGGTTCCATCCAGCCAAAAATGGAAGTTCCGCCCATTGGGCAAAGCACAATTCTGTTTTTAATCTCCACATTTCCTATCTTCCAAGGTGTGAAAAGTGGTTCAAATTTTTTATCCATAAAAATCTCCTTTTCAATATGTATAGAAAAATTATAATAAAAAAAAGAAAATAAGTCAAAGAAATCAACAATTTTCTCAACTTATTTCAAAATTTTTATTTTTCTTTTTTAGAAGATATTTCATCACTCCAACCATTTTTCTGATATAACTCAATAAGTTTTTCCAAATTTGTTGCTTGTTCATAGACTTCTTCCAAAAAGATTTTGGGATTTTCTTGAATATTCTCACTTCTTTGCAAAATTTCATAGTCAAGCGAAATATCTGGTTTCTCCGCCAAAATTTTGGCAATTTTCTTCCAGTCAATGCTCCCACTATATTTTGTTATGGTGTGATGGTCTTTCAAGCCATTGTTATCGTGCAAATGAAGGCAAATCAATTTGTCTTGATATTCTTTCAAATAATCAAAGTCCTTGTCAAAAATATTTCCGTGCCCAGAATCATAGCAAAACTTTAACATATCGTGTTTAATTTTTTCAAAAGTCTTAACAAAAGTCTCCTTGTCATTAATGTTTTCAACAGCAAGCGGAATATTCAATTTGTCGCAAACATCCAAAACTTCCAAAAGTCTTTGCTCTCCAATTTCCGAATATTTTCCAAAAAGATGCACGACAACACACTTAAAACCATATTTTTTGGCAATTTTGACATCTTTAATCAAATTTTTCTTTAATTTTTCACCGATTTTTCCTTCTTCCCAAAAATAATGCAACTTGTCAACATCATATCTAAAATGAAGGCTGGAAAGTTTAAGTCCAAACTTTTTCATTAACCTTACTTGCAGTGAAATTCTGCCATTTTGTTTTTCAAATTTTTTGTCGGCACTTGTGATAACACTCGTAAAGCCAGCTTCTTTTATTAATCTTATTTTTTCTTTCTTTTTGATTTCATAACCAAAAAAAATAACTGATTCCTTTTTCCATATTTCACCTAAACTTCCACTGTCGGCAGAATTTTAACACCGTCACTGCCACATTTTTTCCCTTCAATAACCACCAAATTGACCACTTTGTGACAATTTTGAGTGAAAAACATCCTCTTAATTTTAATATCATTTTTTTCACATTCATAAATAAGCTCACAAAGTCGAGAGGCTGGATATATAAGATAAAATCTGCCACCATATTTGAGCATTTGCGCGGAAATCTTGACAAGCTCTTTCAAATTCAAAAAAACTTCTTGACGAGCATTTTTTCTCACACTGCTTGGAGAAGAGTCCACCAAAAAATATGGCGGATTTGAAAAAACAACATCTTGGCTAGAAACTTCCAGATATTTCTTAAAATTTTTAGCATCATCGCAAATTAATTCAATTTTTTCATCCAAATTGTTAATTTTGATGTTTTTTTCGCATAATTTTTGCATTTTTTCTTGAATTTCAAAGATTTTTATTTTTGAAAATTTATTTTTTCCGCTTGCAAGAATGGAAATAACACCACAGCCACCACCAATTTCAACCGCTTTTTCCTTTGGTTTAAGCTTCAAAAAATTTCCAAGAATTATGCTGTCAGATGTGAAAGTGTAGTGCGCTTTGTTTTGAATAACTTTCAAGCCACCACCCAAATCTTCCACTCTTTCGTCTTTTTCAATTTCCACTTAATTTTCCTTTTTGAACTTGATATCATTAAGGTCAAAAGTCTTGATTTCAACTTCTTCACCTTTTGAAAATTTGACATCGACTTTTCTGTCAAGCAAGTCGTTAAACACCACCACACCTTTGCCGTCCAAAGTTTGCACTTCACTGCCCACTTTTGGCATAAGTTTGATGGATTCGGCATAGATTGGATTTTCATATGCCAAGCAACACATCAATTTGCCACAAAGTCCGCTTATGCTTGTTGGGTTGAGCGAAAGATTTTGATTCTTTGCCATTTTCATCGAAACGTGGTCAAATTCACCAAAGTTTTGCACACAACAACATATCTTTCCACATAAGCCAAATCCACCCATAAGACGCACTTCATCACGACTGCCAATCTGCCTTAATTCCACCCTTGTTTTGAAAGTTTCAGCAAGTTTTTTCACAAGCTCACGGAAATCCACACGATTTTCAGCGGTGAAATTGACAATAAGTTTGGAGTTGTCAAAACTTGCTTCCACTTTCACAACTTTCATCTCAAGGTTGAATGATTTGATGATATTTTTGATTTGTGTGGTCAGTTTTTCCGCTTCTTTATCATACATCTCCGCCTTTTTCACAATTTCTGGCGTGGCAATTTTGACGATATTTTTGAGCGCCGAAACAAGTTCTTCCGCCTTTATTTCTTCCTTTTCTTTGACAACAACGCCCAAATCCTGTCCTTTTTCAGTTTCCACAATGACATAGTCACCTTTTTTCACATCAAAACCATTTGGCGAAAAACTGTATATATGATTACTGTTTTTGAACTTGACTCCAACAACTGTTACTTGCATAAATATTTTACCTCCAAAATTTTTAGTAATAAATTGTCAATTGAAAGATTTAGATTGGCATTAAATTTCATCTTTTCCATAAATCTTGAAACAAGGTTTTCAATTTCACAAATTGCTTGCACAGAAAACTCATTCTCAACCGATTTCAAAATTTGAAGATACGGCTTCAAAACGCACATCTCTTCCTTTTCTGATTTTATCTTGACAAAGTCTTCAAGGCAGTATGAATATATTTTCAAAATGAGTTCAATGTCTTTTTCAAAACTCACAAATTCTTTTGAAAATTTCAAAACTTGAGAACTATTTTTGAGTTTGCTGGCAAGGTCGACAGCGAAATCCACAATCTCCACAAGATTTTTTTTGTTGGACAACTCTTCTGCTCGACCGATATATCCTTCGCTCAAAATGACAGCAAGTGGATTCAAAAATATCTTTCCCAACTCTTCCGGCGAAAGTTTTTCCACAAAAATTTTGTCACAGCGAGATTTAATTGTCGGCAAAACTTTGTCAGATGAGCGGCAACTGATGAGAAAGTAGACATTTTTTGGTGGCTCTTCCAAAACTTTCAAAAGTTTGTTTTGTGCCTGTTCTGTGGAGTTGTCAATATCTTTTATGATGAATATTTTATTCTCCAAATTGACAGGTTTAATATATGTTTCTTCTACAATTTCGTTTGAATCTGACACCAAAAGTTTCTCACGATTTTTGGGATAGAATTTGATGTCGAGATCAGCATCTTTGATTATTTTTTGATATTCACTGCTGTTTTCATCAAAAAGTTGATAGGTCTGATAGTTCAGCATCAAACTTGTCAACACCAAAACAAGTTCATTTGTTTTTTCATCATCGCAAAAAAACATAACCGAATTTGAAAAAGTGCCATTTTTCTTTTTTTCTTCCAGTTTCATATAAAACTTTTGATTTTTAATAATTTCTGCTAAACTCATATAAATATATTATCACAAAACTCATCCCTTTGTCCACAAAAAGTTGAAAATTAAATTTCCAAACAAAAAATAAAACCCCAATAAAAATATTGAAGTTTTATAAAAATAAATTAAAAATTTTTAAAAATACCTAAAAAATTAATATTTTTTTTAATTTTTTATGATTTTTTAGCTATATATTTTGGATTTTTTGATTTTTTATTAATTATTTTTTTCTCAATTAATTTATATAATTCGCCGATGAATATTATTGAAATTGAAAAGGCTACCACAATAAGCCAGCAAGAAAAATCAAGCGAAGTGAGTTTTAATAATTCCTTTAAATTTGTCAGAGCAACAATGATAAGGAAACCAAATCCGACCACCATTGATAATGTGAAAAATTTGTTTTTGAATGGATTGGATTTGAACGCACTCTCTTTGCACCGAGCCGTAAACATATAAAAAAGTTGAATGAAATTTAGTGTGTAGAACGCCATTGTCATTGCCACATTTTCGTTATACATAAAGAAACCGAAAAGATACGCACCCAGCGTTAGCAAGGTCTGCACAAAACCCAGCACGAAAATACTCACTCCCACACCATTTGAAAACAGCCCGCTTTTTTGATTGCGTGGCTTTTCTTCCATAATGCCACTTTCCACTTTCTCCACACCCAGTGCAATGGCAGGAAGAGTGTCAGTTATGAGATTGACAAACAAAATTTGAACCGGCAACAAGAAGGTAAGATTTGGAAAAATGATTGTGAGAAAAAACAAAGCCAAAATTTCTGCCATATTTGCAGAAAAAAGAAATTTGATGGTTTTTTGAATGTTACTGTATATCTTTCGTCCTTGTTCAACCGCCACCACAATCGTGGCAAAATTGTCATCCGTGATGATAAGGTCCGCAACTTCCTTTGTCACATCTGTGCCATTCTTGCCCATTCCAATTCCAATGCTCGCTTTTTTCATACTTGGAGCATCGTTTACGCCGTCACCTGTCATCGCCACATTATGTCCATTCTTCTTCAACGCTTCCACAATTCGTGATTTGTGTGCCGGGCTGACTCTGGCAAACACGCTCACTTTTTCCACAATTTGTGAGAACTCTTCATCACTATACACATCAATTTCTTCGCCCGACATAATCTCTCTTTCGTTTTTGGCAATACCAATTTTTTTGGCAATGGCAAAAGCGGTGTCTTTGTAGTCACCTGTTATCATCACCGGGCGCATTCCTGCCTTGCGACACTTTTCCACCGCTTCATATATCTCCGGTCTTGGCGGGTCTTGCATCCCACAAAGTCCAAGAAAAGTCAAATTCTCTTCCTTTGTGTCCTCGCCGTCTTTGTATGCAAAAGCCAAAACTCGCAATGCTTCACTGCACATATTTGAATTGACTTTCAATATTTCCTTTTTCCTGTTCTCATTGAGCGGTATTTTTTCTTCACCCACAATAATGCTGTCACATCTCTCCAAAATTCTGTCAAGTGCGCCTTTGACAAACAATTTCTTTCCGTCATAATCATACTGACAAGACATCATTTTGCGTGCCGAAGTGAAAGAATTTTCTCGAAGTCTTTCAAGATTCATCTCTTCTTTTTTCATTTTGTGATTCTTGGCAAAATTTAATAGTGCCACTTCGGTCGGGTCGCCAATATAGCCATCTTTTCCAAGTTGAGCATCGTTGCAAAGCACCATATCCGCAAGAAAAAGTTGAAAGAATTTGCTGTTTTCATCAAATTTGCAATAAATATCTTCCACCGTCATCTTGTTTTGGGTAATCGTGCCGGTTTTGTCAGAACAAATAACATCGCAACAGCCCAAAGTTTCCACAGCGTGCATTTTTTTGACAATCGCTTTTTGTTTGCTTAACTCGGCAATTCCCAAACTCATTATGATTGTGATAACAGCAGGCATACTCTCTGGAATCGCCGCCACAGAAATCGCCACAGCGGTCAAAAATGCGTTCAAAATTTCATCTGGTTTTGCCACGACTTCCAAAATGAATGTGATTGTCGCCATCAAAAGAATGAGATATGTCAAAACTTTGCCGACCGATTGAATATCCTTTTGAAGTGGTGTCAGTTCTTTTTTGGTGGATTTCAAACTTTCAGCAATTTTTCCGAACTCGGTTTCCTTTCCAATTCCAACAACAATACCTTTGGCGTGACCATTTTCAACCACGCTACCGCAATACGCCATATTCTTTCGTTCGGCAAGAGAAAGATTTTTGGAAAAAACTGCCAAGGCGTCTTTTTCAACCGCTTCGCTCTCGCCAGTCAAAGATGATTCATTGACTTTGAAATTCACAGTTTCAACAAGTCGCAAATCGGCTGGCACAATTGCTCCCGGCTCAAGCACCACAATATCACCAAAAACGAGCGCTTTACTTGGTATTTTTTCCACTTTGCCATCTCTTTGCACAAAACATTCTTTTTCGGTCATTTTTTTCAAACTTTCAATGGCTTTTTCGGTTTTGTTTTCTTGGAAAACGCCAAACATCGCATTCATAATGACAATGGCAAGAATGATGATTCCATCCACGACTTCACTTGTGGAATTTTCGACTGCACCAATAATAATGGAAATTATGGCAGAAATCAGAAGAATAAGCACCATCAATTCTTTCAGTTGTGCCAAAAATTTGAGAAAAACACTTTCTTTTTTCTCTTTTTCAATTGTCAGCGATTTGGCTTTTGAAAATCTTTTTCCAACTTCGCTGTAACTTAATCCATTTCTGCTCGTTGAGAACTGACTCAAACACTGGTCAATGGTTTGTTTATAGAAATCCATAATTCTCCTTGCAAATAATATACAAAACAAAAAGTTAAATTATGAATGCATCGTGGCTAATATCTTTATATTAAATAACAAAAAAAGTTGTTATTCCCAAAAGTAGAAGGTATATCGAAAACCATTTGAAGCCCTTTTCTGTCAATTTCATCATAAATTTGATGGCAAAAATGCCACTTATAAACGCCACCAAAAAACTTATGACAATGGCAAAAGGTGGAAAGTCCAAACTGACACTGCCGGTGAAAATCTCATAAATTTCCATTATCATTGAAAGCAAAATGATGGGTATACTCATAAGGAAAGAAAATTTTGTCACTTCTTTTTTATCGCCACCTGCAAGAAAACCAGCACTTATCGTCGTTCCAGAGCGAGAAATTCCCGGAAAAACTGCAAAGCCTTGTGCAATACCCATTATGACAGCGGTCTTGTTTGATATTCCGCTTCCAACCTTTCTTTTTGATAATATTTCAGTGACGAAAAGAAGAAGTGCGGAAAGAAGAAAGCAATATGGAAGAAGAGCACCGCCAAAAGAAGATTTCACAAGTGGCAAAATGATAAGCACAATGACACAGGTCGGAATGGTTGCCAAAACAAGCGAGATTGTTTTTTGAGAGAAAGGATGTCTTATAAGTTGCCAAATATCTTTATAAAAGACAACAACAATGGACAAAAGCGTGGCAATGTGGAGAAGAACGCTCAAAAACAAACTTTCTTCCACATTGAAAATTTGCGACAACAACACAAGATGCCCGCTTGAACTTACTGGCAAAAACTCGGTCAAGCCTTGAAGTAGTCCCATAAAAAATAAAACAAGGTAAATCATTATAATACTCCCTTGTTTTATTATATTTATATTAAGTTTTTTTCATTCAAAGATGACACTATCGTCTTTCAAGTTCTTCACGGATTTTCTTCTTCTTTTTGTTCCAAACAAGAAGAATGACGAGAAGAATGACAAGAACACCAACAACGCTGACAATCACATAGACATACCAGAAATTGTCTTCCGAAAGATATATGTTTGCCTTTTCGCCGACAACTCCAAAAAGTCCACCATAACTTGTCATACTGTAAATCTGTGCAAGATATATGGATGTTATTGTGTTGCCATTAAAATTGAAAGTGCCATTGAATGGATTTTCTTCTGTGCCAATCGGCGTCCAGAATTTTGCACTCAAATTGAAACTTGAAACAAGAACATAATGTGCTTCACTGTATTTGATGCCACTGTCGTTCACTGCCCCACTGTTAATTTTCTGCATATAGTGTGTGAGTTCATCAATTGTTGAAATGATATATGGGCCATCTTCACTGCCCGAGCCATCTTCTTCCATCTCGCCGATTTCAAAGTATAGGCGTCCATAGATAACTTCCAGTATAAGCGTGCCGGCAATATTGTTTTCTTGAAGGTATTGAGAAGTGAAGGTGATTGTGCCAAGGTCACTGTTGTAACATTCTGTGACATCAATGCTCACACCGCTGTTGTTTTTCACGAAGATTTCTCTTATTTCATATCTTAAGGAGAGAACAACGCCGATTTCAATGTTCACAAAAATACTTTCAACAACCACATCGCTTGGTTCGCCATTGAAGACGAAATATCCGCAGTTTGTGGCATCGTTGTTGTCTTGTGCATTTTCAATCTTCTCACTTTCAGCAAAGTCTTGGCTGAAATAGAACGCCACGCTTTCGCCAGAAAAGATCGGAATAATCTCAATTGCTTCGCCCACCAATTCTTCTGTCAATTTGACAGTGAAATAATAATATTCGCTGTCCATTTTCTTGAGTTCGACATCATCAATATTCCACTCGACACCATATCCAAAATGCACTTTTGTGACAAAGGTAACCGTGTCGCCCACACGAACATCAACACTTGTTGTTGTTTTTGAGAACGAGCCATTGCTGAAAACTCCCAGCGGTTTTGCAGAGATTCCATTAAGTGGAGAATTGATTTCCAAAATGTATATTTGTCCGTTTGTTGCATCATATTCATCAAACTTCAAGGTTATCGTCTTGCCTTGACAGAACAAGAAGAAGGAAGTTTTTTCGGTGATTTGCAGAGTCAAATTTTGTGTCGAATATCTCATATTGTTGGACATATTAATCCAATATTGGAAGGTGTAGCCATCTGAATCAAGCGCGGAAAGAGTGAACTCTTTTGTGGTATCCACATAACCCTGACTCAAAAGAACACGCGCACGATTATCTTCCGTTGTTTGAGAAATTTCATATTCCATTTCTCCGCCATACAAAATGACATCAACCTTGGCGAAATAGAACATTGTTATTTCCACGCGAACGATGTTATCATATTCGTTTGTTGACCAAGGCACTGACTCTTGATAACTTACAACATCTTGAAGTTGATTTCCAGCACCATCATATTGTTTAATCAAGAATCGGTGGAAACTGTAGCCATTCAATTGAGGTGCAATAATGTTTATATCGGTGTTGTAGGCAACTTCGATATATAATGGGCTATCTTCATTAAACCAAGAAGAATACTCATCCACACCTTGAACAATGTCAAGTGCGTCAAAATCAACTTCGACCTCTGGCACAACTTCAAAGGTAATTTGAGTTTTAAGGTAGAGCCAATATAGATACAAAGTGATGACCACTTGTCCATCGATGATTTCTGCATTTTCAGAAAGAATATAAATATTGTTCTGTTCGTCCAAAACATAGCCATTTTCCAAGAAGATTTTGTCTGCCACGCCCAATGTGTTGATATATTGTGTTCCAACACCATTTTCGTATGTGAAATATCCACCAAAATTGTGGTCTTCTTTTGTTTGGACAATATTCAAATAGCCATCGCTGTATGAGAATACTTCTTCATCAAAAACAAGATTTTCGCTGTTCTCTTCACTTAAATCCAGCACTTCGTGGAATTTGGCATTCCTAATTTCCAGCAAAACTTCATTTTCTTCAAGAGTGGTATCCTTCAACAAAACTGTGTAGGTCTGTGGCGAAAGCACAACACTGATTTTGCTGTTTGCCTTATAGTCTTTCACCATAAATGTGACAATATATGTGTAGTTCGTTTCTTCTGTCAAAAGAAGCTCATATGAAATGTCATAGACATTAACAACGCTTTCATCGAAAATGACATATGAATTTTTTGTGTTAATGACAAAACCCAATCGGACATATGCCACCACCATATAACTTGAATCGACAAAACTTGTCACAGACATTTTGTCAAAGTTGTTACCATCAGACCAAACCTTGTAGCTGTTTGAAGGGTCGGTTTTTGTGAAGAAACTGCCACCTTCCACTGTGCTTCCATCTTCATTGACAAAATCGAAGTCAATAATTCTCTTTTCTGGTTTGAAATAAACTTCAATTTCCACTGCTCTGTCACTGCCACCAACATATCCAGCAAATTGATATAGATAGTATGACCTTATGCCATCGTGGAATCTGCCCAGCGATTTCACCGTGATACCATTTGAAGCTGACACTTTCGAGAAGTAATAATCTTCTTTTTCGGAATATATTTTGAGATATATTGAACTGTTTGTGTGAGAGATAACTTGGAAGGACCTACTATCTAACAATTGCCCATTGAAGGAATTTGAAGAATAATGATTGTTTGTTCCTTCAATATAGCCATAAGAATTCACACCTTCGGCATTTTCGTTCACGAGTGAAATGTTGCCTGCAACCAAATCTTCTTCATAGATTCCATCAAAATCAAGATATGATGAAACATTGATTTGGACTTCTTTTGGTTGTAAAGCAACGAAAACATTGACATCAAACTCATTTTCAAGTTCACTGAAAATTGATGCTTCAAGGAAGATGCTGTTTTCAAATTCATCGCCAGCATATGCAATATATTTTTTGTCGTCTGGATGGTTTCTTTGATACCAACCAAAACCGTAATAGGTGTAACCATTTGGAATTTGGAGATAAAGAGTGATTGAAGAGCCATAGAAAAGTGTCGTGCCGGTGATTTGTTGTGAAAAAGTTTCATCTTCATAGAAAATTTGATAATATAAGCTTTCATATATCTCTTCTTCAGAGTTGTCAAGGTCAATGTGGTTGTAGGTCATAAAGATAATGTTATATTTGAGTTTTGAGAAGATGGCGTATATAGTCACATTGTCTTCGACCACATAAGTTGTTGGGTTTTTGGAATCAAAAATGGTGTTTTTGTTCAAACTGAAGCCAGCAAAGCCATATTCCGACTCTGTCGTTGCCGACAAGGTCACTTCGGTCAAATATTCATATGTCACACTCTCCTTGCCGTCGACATAGGCAACATTATCGGTGTTTTCCACAAGTCTGCCATATTCATCATATGCGATAACTTCAACAATAACTGTGAATTTTTCCTTTGTCGTCTTGATTGTCAAAGTTATGTCGGTGGTGACATTTTTTACTTCCACATAGAAATAACCATTGAGAAGGCTTGTTTCATCATTATACACATTGAAGGAAATTTCTGTGTCCTCATCTGTTGAAACAACTTCACTTATTTTGTAGCCGTGAAGAATGTCAGTGTAGAAGGCAAATGTTTCTTCCGTGAACACTTCAAAAATATTTTCTGTGGTGATAATGTTGTCTACCACAAATTCGATGTTATGTGATGGTTCTTCAAAAACAACAGTCACTTTGTTTCCACGCACTCTTGTTCCAACTTCGATTTTTAGTTGAGAGTTAATATTGAAAAGTGTGATTGTCAAAATGTTTGTTTCTTCGCTAAATGTTGCAGTAAAGTTTTCTGTCAAGGATATTTCATTGTTATACAAATATCCTTTCACAATTTTAACTTCAATGACAATATCAACATTTGTGTCGACAGTAAAGGCGTTGTTTTCAACATCGATTTCTTCGCCGGCGGTTGTTTTTGCTGTCACATTTTCAATATGTTCACCACTGACTGTGATTTCGTTGCTGTTGAAACCGCTTTTAACTTCCAAATATGCTGTTGGTTTTGCTGGAACGCTGAAAGTCACTTTCCCGACAGTTCCATCATTTTCAAAGGTTGAAACTATGATATCTTCTCCACCAAAATAATGATAAGTTACGCTTCCAATGTTATAACCTTGTGTGAGAGTGAAAGTCAAAACAATTTTGTCACTGAAGGTCAAGTTTTCAAAGATGTAATTTCCGTTTTCAATTTTATATTCAAACTCTTCATCGTTCACCAAAGCGGACTCAAGAGTCATCTTGTCATCAAAAGTGAGATAGACATTGTTTTGTTGAATTTGCCAACGAGCAAACAAAACAACCTGTGCCATACTTTCCATTGTGCTTTCACCGGTCACTGCGGTTTCGCTTTCGCTGTCAAAATACCAGCCAAGGAAGTCATAACCTTCACGCAATGGTGTTTCCACCCAATCATCACTGGAATTGAAGGTGTTTTTGTAGCCAACTGAAATTTCCTTTTTGTCATCGGTGTCGTTATTTTCAAAATTGCCGTCATAGTTAAAGTTCAAAATGACGCTCACAGAAAGTTCATCAAAAATTGGTGTGTATGTGATTGAGTATCCGTCACCATTTTTATAAACATATGAAACAAGCAAAGTGGAATCAAACAAACTTGATGGCACTTGAGATGAACCGGCGTTTCCATCGCTGAACACATATGCATCTGTGATCGAGCCAACATAGGTTAAAACTGGAAGTTCATCGAGCGTCACATCAGCAATATCTTCATAGTTGGTTTCCCAGCGGAAGACGCCGTCAGAATATTCTTGGAATCTCTCATCATCCACCGCCACAACGCCATCATAGTCTTGAAGATTGAGCGTGACAGTGACATCTTTGAAATCAAGTTTGACAACAATGTTCATCGCTCTTGAAAGTTTTTCCACAAAGAAGACTGCTTCTTCTTTTTGTGTTTCAGGGTTAAGTGTGGTCGTTATGGAGATGCCGTTGCCGTTTTCATATTCCACATCTTTCTCATCAAAGAATCTGGCAACGATATGGTCATCCAAAACAACTTTGATGGTGAGTGGTGTGCCATAAGCGAAACTGTTTCGATATGTGTATTGTGGCATCTGATAATCATTGACAAAAGTTGTGGCATATTCTGTGGTGTTGACGCCGTCTTTTTCGGTTGTCACAGAAACTTCGAATGTTTCAGTTGTCCAAACTGCCTTGAAAGTGAACTCAACTTCTTCCTTGCCTAGATAATAATAGCCAAAATAATCAGACTCATCACTTAAAAGAGTGTTAATGAAGGAAACGGTGGCACGATTATTGCCGACAGTGACCGTCAAAATATTCCCTGTGTATGCATTTGACAAATTAAGTTGTTTTGCTAGATTTTCAATGTATTCTCTTTCCACAGAATTTGCTATCACTTCAAATTCCATCACCCAGTTACTGAAATAATATCCTGTTTTTCCTGTCAAGGTTGAAGGGAAATTATCTTGCCCAGCAGTTTCTGAAGTTTGAGAGTTGGAAGTCAAAGTTTCATTGTTGACAAATGGGTAATTCAATTTTTCAATTGTCGAAAGTCCAGCAAGGTCGACATTTGACAAGATGTTGTTCTCTTCTTCTTCCGTTTCCCCACCTTTGTCAAAAGAGAGTTTGATTGTGATGGCGTTAATGAGACCATTTGTGTATGAAGGCAAGAAGTAGTTTCCACTGTCATTTCCATCCAAAAGGAATTTGACTTCAATGCCAGTGCCGACATTAATGGAAGCATATTCAGCACTTGAAACTTGAACATCATCGCCAGAAATTTCACCTTCAAACCCAAATCGAAGAGTGCCATCACGATATATTTCAACAATATGTGTGCCGTCATAATATTTTGTGAAAATTGTTTGCAATTCTTCTGAAGTTTTGAGAAGAGAAAGGGTCTTTTGACTGACTGTGAAAGTTGTGACAAGATTTGTGCCAGCAACGCCGTTGGAAATAAATCCGTTTGTGTCAATATAGAAATCGTCAGAGATGAGTTCTTTATATTTCATCTTATATTCACCGGCATTGAGATAGCCTGATGAAGAATATTCTGCCAAATTCCCCAGTGCATCTTCAAGTGTGATAACCAATGAAAGTTCATCGAGTTTTTCATAGTTTTTAAGGTCAATTGTTTCGCTTTGAAAGGTGTATGCAATTTGGACATCAAGAAAAGTTGTTTCGTCACCATAGACAACATTTTGGTCATTGACATTGACTTGAATTGGCGCTTTCAAGATTGTGCCAGTCACTTGTGTGCCATCAGCGAGAGTGTAGACAAGTTCATAGTTGGTGTTGCCAATGATTGTTCCTTCAATTTTGTATGAATTGCCAGCGTATTTTGCAGGTGAGCCGTCTTCCGTTTTGAATTCCAGTGTCACGCCAAAATTGTCATTGGCAAGAATATTGGTCAAAATTTCTTTGGCATTTTCATAGAAAATCACAACATTTTCATTGTTGAATGTTTGTTCAATGGTTTCTTTCATAAAGAATGCTTGACGCTTGTTGACCGTGACTTGGAAAGCAAAAAGTGTGTTATTCTTTCCAAGTTTAACAGCAAAATTCTGACTTGTCACATCGCTGTTTGTGAGATAGTAGTTACCAGCATTTTGAATAAGCTCACTGATTGAGAAACTTTCCGCTTTAATGGTTGGGTCAAAAATTGTGGTCAAACGAGTGTATACATCCGTGTCTTCGTTGTAGGTATACAAATTGAGAGCAAAAGTTTGTTCAATAAGAGTGTTTTGCGAGTTATATATCTTCAAAGTGTAGGAAGCATCACCCACTTCAAGAGCCACTCTGTCATATGAGTTGCCGTCATAAGTAAACTCAAGAAGAACGCCGTCTTCAAGTGAAGTTATTGTGTCTTTGTTGCTGGCAAGAAGATAAACACGACTTGAAGATGACACAATGCGATATGCTCCAACATTGTCGACAATTTCGCCAATTTCATAGTTTAATGATGTTGCATCTTGGCTGACAATTTGAGCATCAGTGATTTTGTAGTATTTGACTTCACTGCCACTTTCTCTTGTGAATTCAATTTCAATTTGTTCATTAAATTCGGTTGTGTAATCTCTTATGAAAGTGTCTGAAAGTGTTTCTTCACTTCCAAATGAAGCCATATAAATTCCGGCTGAAGCAAAGGTTATGTTGATTTGGCGTTTGGTGATTTCAAAGTGAAGTGTGGTTGGAGTTATGTTGTAGTTTTCGCTCTCCACCTCAATCTCAACATCATAGCCATCAACATTCACTGGAAGAATTCCCGTTCCTTCATATTGAATTTCTTGTTTGACAACAGTGTAGAAGCCTTTGGAAATCTCATTGTCGCCGTCCTTGACAACAAAATTGAGATTTGTGGTTGTTCTTATGTCGCCATATTGATAAGAAGTTTGTGCCAAAGAAATGGTGACATTTTTCTTTTCAATTGTGCCTTTTGTGGTGGAAGAAGAAAGTGTGTAATTCTTCGCCGAACTCCCAGACAAGGTCAATCGAACATCTTTGTCGACTCCTGCAGTGGCATTTTGATAGATACCACGGACAATAACTTCATCACCTTCAAAAATTCCTTCTGTCACCTCAATTTCCACAATTGTTGTGCCGTCATACACCTTGTTAAAGAGTCCTGTTCCGTCAAAATTCAACTCGACTGGTGTTATGCTGAAAGTATAGTTTTTGATGAAGGAAACATTTGTGTAGCCAGTTGCCACTGCGTCAAGTGTGAGTTTGTAGTTTCCAACTTGCGAGAAGGTGTTTTGGTTTGAAGAAGTGATACCGATGCTTTCAAACACAAGAGTGGAATTTTCAATTGGTGTCAATTCGCCGTTATTATAGTTATAAAATTTGAAATTGCTTTGAACAGAGAATGTTTCATCTTCATTTTCAATGGTTATTATGAAAGTGGTTTCCGATGCGGTGATTGTGTAGGTCTTGGCATTATATGGACGCGTCAAAATTTCTTCATCTTCAATTTCAAGATACAAAGTGCCGTCATATGAACCAACTTTGAAGCCTGTGTTATTTTCATCAATGGAAACACGAATATTGCCATTTGAATATAGATATGAATATTGCCCATTTTCCAAAGTTAAATTATAGTCACCAACTTGATTTGTTGTGCCAACAATATCACTTGGAACATAGAAACTGACTTGAATGCTGTCGCCTGTTTCTTCAACATATATGTTTTCGACATACGCTTTGGAAACCTCATCAAGTGCCGTGACAGTGATGAAGCCTTCTCCAACTTCCAAGGAATATTCAAATGGTGTTACTTGTAGACTTGGCAAAACTTCATCAAGGTCAAAATCGTCATAGGTTGCAAGCGTTTGCAAAGTGTAGGTGTTTGCATAGATATATCCTTGTGTGTTTGTTTGCATCTCGCTTCCGCCGGCTGACAAGGTGTAGTTTATGGTATAGAAAGAGCCACGGAAAAGTTCGGTTATATCTTCTTCGCCGTCCTTGACAATGTATGTGATTTGGTCGGCAAAGTTGTCACTCGAAAGTTCGCCATAAGTGAAGGTGTCTTCTTTGAAACTGAAAATAATTTCCGCTTCTCTTTTCAGAATTTGCCCACTTGTCAAAGATGATGAAAGTTGGAAGTTAATAAGGTCATTGATATTTTCACTGGTGGTCTTCAAAGTGACATTGACAGCAATATCTTCTCCAGCGTGAGTTTCGGCAAACACACCTTCAACATATATACCTTGATAGGTGGAAATATCATCAATCACTTGATTTGACAAAGTGAGATAAATTGTGTTCAATCCGTCATATTCTTTCACAAACGAGAAAGAATTGACATCAATACCTTCCGAGATTATTTGCAAAGTATAGTCAGATGAGAAGTATATATTCTTAAAGTATTGCCCTATTGCCATACCTTCATCAACTCGCAAAGAGAAGGAGTAGTTTCCAGCATCGACCGCGGTTGTATATTCATTGCCTGCACTTGTCAAAATGATGTTTATGTCGGCAAGAAGTGGATGGAGTATATTTAATATTGTTTCATTTGAAATCTCACTGCCCTGTCCCAAATCATACATCTTCAAATTCAAGGTTTTGGCATTTTCACCTCCCGTTGTAATGACGATTTCTGCTTGCTCGGTGAAAGCAACGCTGTAACCATTTTCATTATACTCAAATGATGCAATGTTTGGAACACTGTCAGAAATTTCCCAATAAATTCGCAAATCGCCCGCTTGAACAATGGAAAGTTTTGCAATGGCTGTTGTTGATTTTTGAGCAGTGTAGTCTGTGCCATCAAACAAAACGGTGCCGTCATAAGAAACTGTGAAGTTGTTGTTATTGAGTGAAGTGAAATTGTCAAGGAATAGGTCATAGTCACCCAAATCTTCGCCCAAGTCTGCTCTTGTTAATGTGAGAGAAACAACTTCGCCGGCAACTCGAATATTGTTGGTGAAAGCGGTGTCTTGCGAGTTAAAGTTTTTGGTTCTGTCAAGTTCATAGGTGCTCAAATCAATGTCGTAGCGGTTAATGACATAGGTCAAAACCTTGGAGTTTTCCGACCATTCAAAATAGTCTTCGCTTAAATTGACACTTATCTCATATCTGCCGACATCAATGATTTCATTCACTTCTTCCGTGCCGTCTTTCAAAATTTTGAATGTAAATTTTTTCTCCGTGCCGTATTGATATCTTTCTGTCACAATATTTTCGCTGTCATAGTCGTCGAGTTCTTGCTTGTATTGTTGATATGAAATTTCGACAATGAAAGAGCCTGTATGATTAAGACCGTCATACATAATTTCTTCACTTTCTGGAATGAAAGTTATGTCTTCAATTATGTTCTTAACAAATTCAAGCGTGAATTCAATTTCTGCGGTCACACTCTCTTCGCTTGTTGTGTCCAAAATGTTTTTGTAGTTATCTTTGATTGTCACAATGAACTTGAGAGTGTATGTTCCACTGTCTTTCACTGTGCCACCGCCATCAAACGAAATGGCAAGTTGGTCGAAATTATTGTTGGAAGCGAGAAGTTCATCGCCTTTATATAATTCATATGTGTAGTTAAAGAAAGTGCTTTCTTCATTGTTCATATATCCAACATTGACAGCATACAAAGTGTCCAAAGTGCCAACAGCATATTTTATTTGTGAAGAAAGTGTAGAAATGTCAAGTTCGCCAATCTTCCAATATGCTTTTAATGTGATAAATTTGTGAGGGCTATATATGTCCGCACCCATAAAGCGTCCCGTTATCGAATCAAACAAATTGGTATATGACCTTTCAGCACCAGTGACTGTGGTGTATTTCATATCACTGATGACAAGGTTGGAATAGACAAGTGTGGTGAGAGCATCAGTTGTGTCATAGTTGAGTTGTAAAAGACTGCTGTTGGTGTTGGAAACACCCGATAAATTCATATCATAATAAATTTTGACAAGGTCAGAGAAAACAGAATAATATTCCAAATATGTGAGCGAGCCGTCTGTGTATTCAATGTCACTTTCAAAAACACCATTTTCGTTCTTGGTTTTAAGAGTCAAGGTATATTCTGTTGTGACTGAATATTCTTGTGTCAAATCATTTATGATTTCATCTGTGGTGGTGTAGTATTTGATGTATTCAGTCAACAGCGATTGATTTATTCTTATGCCCACTGAAACGACTGCACTTGAAGTGTAGAAAATTGGAGCGTTTGAATTGTTGTTTTCCAAAGTGAAAAGCAAAATTTTGCCATCTTCAGAGAAATATTGCCCGTTATTTAAAGGTGTGGCATTGCCGTTTGAGTCGGTCAATGAATATGTTTTTGTTGAAGCATTGTCAGTGGAGTATGTGAAACTTGTCACACTGAAAAGTCCTGTTTCAAGACTTGCCAACACGCTTTCTGGCAAATCAGTGAAAGTTTGGAATTGATTTTTCTTTGTGAAATATTTTGGAGTTAAGGAAATTTGAGCAGTATCCACCACATTGAAAATGGTGAAGGTGAAGGTTTCGTCCAAAATAATGTTGAAATATGATGTGTAGTTGGTGAAATTAAAACCAGTGTCATCATCAAATGTGACAATTCTTATTGAAGAAACATTGAGATAGTTTTCTTTGTCATAGAAATCGAAAATTGTGTCAACATCGCTTTGTCCAGCATTTGATGTTTCAATTTCAAGGTCGATATAAAGTTCACTGTCTTTTTCAAATTGATAGAATGTGCTTCCGTCATAATAGTAATGTGGGAGTTGGTCACTGCCCACCCAGTTGACAAATGGAATATCGCCCGTGTAGTATGTGGATTTTGAAATGGCGTTGTTTTTAAGACGCAAAACTTGAATGAGCATATACACATCATCCAAAACAATATATCTTCTGCCAGACGAGTCGGTGGCAACATTATAGTTATCAAGTTTTCCGGTGGAAGCTTCGGTTATATATGCTCTCACTGTGTAACTATAATTTGGCACAAGAACGCTTGTTGAATATATTTCAATGGAAGAAATGGAAAGTTCTTCACCAATCACCGCGTCTGCTGTGTCAGAAGTGAGCAAAACATCGCCAACATTATATCTTGAAGTTTCTTCGCCAGCCAAAACATATTCTCTTATGTTCACGCCAAATTCATAACTTAAAAGGAACATATTGTTTTTGAGAATTTCCGCTCTTTCTCGTCTTTCGTCTGAAAGCCCATCAAAATTGTCAAGATATTCATCTGCGCCATAATAATATGTGCCATAATATGAGATATAGTCATTGCCATTTTCGCCGTCTCTTATTTTCCAATTCTTTAAAGTGTGGATTTGACTTGATTTGGTGTTTATCATATTGTAGTATTTCATAAAGAGATATTCATAGACACTTTCACTTGTCAATTCAAAGCCTTCTTTTTGTGAAACGCTTTGTCTTAACTCTTCAAAGGTTTCAAAAGAATTATATTCATCAATAACTTCTTGTTCTTCGACAACAGAAACAAGATATTGAATGTTTTTGAGCCAAATGCCTTTTTCATCACTTTGCTTGAAAGATATGTCAGCTTTTGTGATGCTGATGATGAAACTGACTGTAACAAAATTGAAATCGCCAATGGAGTATACATTTGAGCCGATATCAGTAAGGTTATATGAAAGATTGAGTTGATAACTGCCAACATTTTCGCCAATCAAAAATTTGTATGTGCAGCCATTTTCTTCATCACCCACTTGCACGATTTCGGTTGAGCTGTTTTCATCGCGTGTGAAAGTGAAAGAAATGTCAACGCCCGCTTCTTCATTGGCATATTGAAGATTGAAAAGCGTGTCAGTGTTTGTCACCACAATATTGTTGCCGGTCACTTCAAAGTCAGAAAGTGCCACTTCAATTTTGTCGCCAGTGTAGTTATAACTCAAATCATTTTCAAAAATGATTGAAGTCGACTCATCATAAACCCAAGTTGCAAACAAAGTAAGAACCGGCTCATCAAGATTGTTGGTGTCAACAAAACCAGAAATTGTGTTTCTCAAATAAGTTTCTTCTGTCACCAAATTCAACATTGATTTTGAAGAAGAACCATCGTAACTATAAAATCCGTCAAATTGGAAACCTGGTCTTTTGACAATTTGATTTAAGTATGTGTCAAACAATTCTTCAATATCATAGCCGTCACAAACCGCTTCCATAAAGGTTGAGTTATATTCAAGCGACAAAGTGATGGTTTCTTGTCCATCAATATTTCCACCATTGGCGTTCAAAAGCACCTTGTAGGTCTTTGCTTGCCAAACGGCATAAACTTCCAATGAAAGTCCAAAATTGTTTTCATCAAGGATTTGGTCTGTGCCGGTTATCAAGTTTGTGATGTCATCACCGGCGCTGAAAAGCCCATTCCCCGCGTTTGGATTGACAACTTCCACTGTTTGATAGCCCAAATTTTTGAACACTCTCCAACCGACAAATTGATAACCAGTCAAAGAGAAACTGTTATTTTCAAGAGTGGTTGTGCTGTTATATCTCGCTGTTCTCGAATAATTGTTTTCAATGCTGTTGCCAAAAATGTTATTGCCAAGGAAAGTGTTGTATCTTGAATCACCACTATAATAATTAACTTGGAAAGTGTTTGCCGTCCAAAATCGTTCAATTTGAATGGCATAATCTGTTGTGAAGGTGGTGGATAGATTGTTTTCGTTGAAATATGTGGACAGATTGTGCGTGTTTATCGCAGTGGAGGTTCCGTCTTCGCCATCATCAAGTTTATATCGAATTGTCCACGAAGTCGAAGCATAGCCGATTTGATAATAGAAATATGAGTTCAAAATTATGCTGTTCAAATTTCCTTTGTTCATTGTGACAAAAACATTGCCACGATTGACAGATTCGCCGATATAATATGACGAGCTAAAGTTAAGCATCACGCCATTGACATAATAGACAGTCATCACAATTTCAGTGTCAGTTGTTTCATTTTTGCTGTTGCTGTATACCTTATTGGACGAGCCGTCTGTTATCGTTATTTCCAAAGTTTTTTGTTTCAAGATTGGCAAAATATAGACAGTCGAATCAGTATATATATTTTGCATTTCGTCTTCTTCCAGTAAAGTGCGAATATAGTCTGCAATCACTCTGCCTGAAATTCTCATCGTCTTTGATGTTATCTCCAAGTCGCCACTGTTGACAGAAATATCCATATTTGTTCTTTCTTCATTTATGTAATAATAACTGTCACCAAAGTTATCCACAATACCGCTCTTATTATAAGTTTCTTCTGTCATTATTGCAAAGCCAGAAAACTCATAATAGTTTGATTGCAACAAGTTAAAGGTGGCAAAACCATTTTCAATTGAGCTGTTAAGTTCGTTGCCACTTGCGTTGGCACTAAAATAATTGAATGTGCCACTTGTGAGATTTGAACCAGTTGTGTTCAACACAGAACCGGTCACAGTGTTGAGATAAAAGTCATTTTCGTTGCCATTATAGTCTAATATCATAAACTTTCTTATTGACGACTGAAATGCCACACTTTCGCTTTCATAGACCGCACAAATTTCGTAACTATATTTGTCATCCGAAGAAAGCGTGGTGTATTCGTCTTTATAGAAAGACAAAAAGTCTTCAATTGTCATAACATAAGAAGTTTTGTCATATTCAATGTCAAGATTAAGTGGTGGGAAGAAGGTGGTTTCTCCGTCCTTTCTCACTTCAAAACCTTGGAAGGTGTAGCCAGCATTTTGTGTGTTGGTTTGAATGACAAATTCATCACCAAAAAGTAAATCAAGTTCTGTGACCTCATCGTCATTTTCGGTGTTTTTGAGGGTGGTGGCGTTGGTGGTATCTTCAAACTCCTCGCCATTGTATGTCTGCTTGTAAACCGAAGAAACTGACAAATGGAAATCCACTCTTTCCACCACAAAGATAATTTCCCAACTCGATGGGAATATCGCCGATGGAAAACTCATCGTGTAGGTGTAGGAATATTTATATCCGCCACTTGGGTCACTTGGGTCACGCGAAGAGAAACTTGAACAATTTATGCTGTTTGTTGGGTTTTGTGGGTCTGCTACCGAGCCACTACTTAAATATTCACCTTTTTCGTCCAATGGTGTCATATACATTGTGGTGGTTTTGTCGATTTCTGTCGCCATACCTGAACTCATCATTGACTTGACAGTTGGGAAAATGCCACTGTCGCGATGAGCGAATTGATAATAGTTATTATTCTTGATTGTGAAAGTGATAAAATTATAGTTATTTATATTTAATGATATACCATTAGAGTTATTGTATGATTTTCTGTTTTCCACATTTTCATCTTGTAAATTGCCGATTGAGATGTCAATTTGCGGTGTGTTTTCAGTTAATTCAACGAGTTGAAGTTTGCCGTTTTCATCTTCACTTATTGTGGCAAATTTGAAATTGAAGTCCGCTGTCACCTTGTCTTGCAAAATTTCAATGTTGGCGATGGTGGTTTGATAGTTCAAATAGACTTCGAGTTCAGTGTAGTTCTTGTCATCCGATGCCACCAAGTTATAGAAAATTTTCTTTGCCTCATCTTCGCTCATATCATATATTCCGTCTTCATTCAAATCTTCAAAAACAAGGACTTCTGGATTTGCTGGATAATCGACAATTTCAGAACTTGCATCTTCTGTGGAGAAAACAATGCCAAAATTGGTGTTGGTGAAATAGTTTAGGTTGTATCCTATTGTCCCGATTGGAATTTGATAGTTTTCGCCAACATCATTCAAAATGCCTTCTGTGACATAAACAAGACGATCCAACAATTCCACTTTGATTTCGCCGTTTTCAACGACCGGACGATTGATTTCATATATGGTTTGCGTTCTTTTTCCGTCCAATGTGGAAAGTGCCACAAGAAAATAGTGATTTGCACTGTATTCATCTTGAATATTGAGAACAATTCCTTCCACTTTGTTGTCCGCCGAAAGATTGATATTCAAAATTGGCACTTTTGAACCAAAATCCACTCTGTCAAAATCATCGGTGGACGCAATAAAGTATTTGTCAAACATATTGACACCAAAATAATAACTGCCATAGCCCGAAACCTTGTTGAACATATTTGGTTCAACTTCGTTCAAAGTGGTGTAGTTCCCTTCTTTTGTCATAAACAAGACTTTATAGCCCGAATTTGTGACCTGTGGAAGCGTGAGCCCAAAAGAAACATCTTCGTCAATCGCCATATTATATGAATAGTTTGTGCGCCCGATGTTGATGTTTATTTCACCATCACCCACCATTCTTTGAAGAATTAAGGTGTTGTCTTGATTCAAATTGTTTATCAGACTTGAATAGCCAAATTTTTGTATGTAATCATTTACCTGTTCGTCAACTTTGTTATTCAAAAATCCTGTTTCTTGAAGAAAATCATCATTATTTTTGAAAGAAAAACCGTCTTTCAATTTAATTTCAATGGTGATATTTTCATCTTGCAAATCGACATTTGAAGTGTTATATCCAAAAACAGCTGAACCGCTTTCAAGAATACGATAATTCCCACGCAACAAATCAATCTCGGAAACTGTGCCGTCACTGAAATTAACTTTCAAACTTTCCACCGCTTGTGTCCAAGTGTAATTTTTTGGAGAAGTGGAAACAGAACCGAAAGAGTCAAGGTCAACCAAGTTCACTTGAATGGAATAGGAAGTGTTTCCTTGCCACTTGATGTAATAATCCTCATTTTGATTAAGGAAAAGTCCAACGCCGTCTTCAAAATAATCAAAGCCGGAAAATTCTCCACCAAATTGTTTTTTTGTGAATCCAGTGAAAATGCCAGCAACTTCATAGCCGGTCCTTGTAATACCTTTTATTTCCAATGCTTCCAAAACTTTTTCTTTGAAACTCTCGTTGGAAAAATATTGATTATAATTTACATCAAAAGTAATAATGCTTTCTTCATTGCCATATCCATAACTATTTTCATAACTATTATAATGAATCGTGATTGTTGTTGTTTTACCCTCTTCTCCCCAATTTGCTTCAATACCATCGCTAATAAGATCGTTTATATCTGATGAAGAAAGCTCGGTGCCACCAACAATGCCATAATTATAACCATTAATCACTTCACCTTCTTTCAAAATTATGGAAGAAGTGTTATAACTATTTCCTGATGAAATATCTGTTGGCAAACAAGAAAGATATTGACTGCCAAATTGAGAGTTTATAGCAGTGTGTATTTTATAACTATTTGAACTACTTGTTGTATTTGAACTACTTGCAATTAATAGTTCTGCTTGACCGATATGAACTGACACTTCGCCTTTCTCATCGACACTATCTCTCTTGATTGTGTCATAAACCGTTCCGCCGTTTGGATTAATATATGTTAAATAAAGTTGGTTCAAATTAGACATATTTGCATCTATATAAATATTATTATCAGAAAATGCGTTATCAGCATTATTATTTTCACCATAAACAACATAAGATTTTCCATCGGCATCGACACTGCCAATCGTATATAAATCAACTTTTTCGCTCTCTGTGGTTCCTATTCTATTGACAAAATCAGCACAGTTAATGACATAAGAATTTTTTAGGCATCCAACAATTGTGCCTTTCGCTGTTTCATCACCTTCTTCAGTTCCGATAAAGCGAAAATCGTCCACAATGACATTGCGAATAATGGCATTTTCAGCACAGCCAAAAAGTCCCAAGTATTTATAATTTGCGTGCATTGAACAATTTATGCCAGAAATTGTGAAATTGTTTCCGTCAAAAACTGCATTAATAAATTTTTTCCCGCTACCGTCATCGACCGGTCCTGTTCCTATCGGTGTCCACGCTTTTGAAGACAAATCAATGTCGTTTTGAAGAGAGAAATATGTTATTTTGGTCTGGCTTGTTGTGTTTTCGTTGCCGTTTTGTGAAGTGGAAGAAACAATTTCTCCGCCCAAGGTTTTCCCTTCATTGTTATATACCAACCCTTCAGCCTTGTCATTAATCTTGCCGTTATTATACACTTTTGCCACTCTTGCCAAGTCTTCTGCGGTGTATATAAGATATGGGTTATCTTTTGTGCCTTCGCCTTTCCACAATGTTGCAGTGGTGGATGACAAATCATTGTTGGCATTGTTGATGTTTATCGTTCTTTTGAGATATGGATAGCCGTCATTAATTCCACTTTGAATTCCCCAAATCTCACTGTTTTTCACATTGTTTATCTTTTCCCCACTTGTCGTTTTCCCAAAGAAGTTTGTCCCACCAAAATTGGCAGTGCGGAAACTATCTTCAAGAAAAGGCACTTTTTGAAGTTTTATCGAACTTTCTGTTATGCCTGTCAACCTGTCTTCTGTGGTGTCGACAGTGCTCACCGAGCCAGTGTATTTTTCTGCATAACTTTCATTATAATAAATATCGTTGCAACCAAAAATTGAAGCATTTGGTTGAACATTCACAATCAAAGAATATTCCGTTTGCGAAAGAATGATATTTTCACCCTTATCATTTTTGACTTCGCCCACATTGAAAACATTGTCGAAACTTGTGTAGTTTTCATCGGTTATATAAACTCCGCGTGGAATATTGCTGTAACCAACAAGCCCACCGATTTTTGATTCGGAAAGATTGGAAGAAGTGTCATACACAAAATCGCCTTTGTTATATGAATATAAAATGGTAAAATATGACATTCTCTCATTCGCCGGTTTTGCACTGTAACCCAAAATTCCGCCGGCATATCTCGCGTGCGAAAAGTTAAGGTCGCCCGCGTTATAGCAATGAGTTATCAAAGTGTAGTTATACACATTTGAAGTGGAGTCACTTGATGTTCTGCCCAAGATTCCGCCGATATAATTTGACGAATTCCCAATGCCTGAAATCGCACCTTCGTTATAGCACTCTTTGATAACGACACTGCGAGAGGTGTAGCCAGCGATACCACCGACTGAACCAACACCAGAAACCGATGCCAAAGAGCGACAATTCAAAATTTTCACTTCATCACTGAAATTTTTTTCAAAATCAATTTTATCAAAAGGTATGCTCGTTTTGTGTTTTCCCACAACTTCGCCGACAAGACCGCCAACATTGCCAGTGGCACCTGAATGATAAATTTCACCCGACACAGAAACATTGATGATGCTTGACAAAGTCATTGAGCCAGCAACAGCACCAACTGAAATCTCTTTTTCGTTTGAAACATTGATATTGGCAGAAACCAAATTAAAATTTTTGAGAGTGGCATTTGCAACTGTGGAAAAAAGCCCAACCCAAGGACTATTTGGATTTTGAATGTTGAGATTATAAATCGTATATCCATTTCCATTGAAAGTGCCAGCAAATTGAGTGGCTGAATCACCGTTCTCGGAAACACCAATCGGTTTCCATTTCTTTCCATTAAGGTCAATATCAACACAAAGGTTGACAACTTGTTGATTATATGTGTTGCCGTTATTTACCGTGTGTGCAAAATATAAAAAATCTTTGGCAGTGTATATATAATAATTGACAACACCGTTTTCGTCAGTTTTATAAAGATTATACTCATCAAACTCATCGCTATAATCATTACCATCCCAAACACTAGCATCTTCGCTCACTGCACTTATTTTGTTTATTGGCAAAGTTAAAGAATAAGCACCAGCGATGCCGACAAAAACTAATAACAATGAAAATAGCCAACTTTTTATTTTCATACAACCTCATACTTTTTGCCAAAACTTACTTGCTATTTTTATTATACAAAAATTTCTTCAAAAAAAGCAAACAAATTCATAAAAAAGTATTATATATATTATTAAATAAATTGTTCGTTTTTATTTCATAAATTATCATTCCAATCGGATAAAATCTCGAAAAAAATTAAAAATTATAAAAAATTGGCAAAAATATCAAAAAATTCAATTATTTTTATGTTTTTTATTGATTTTGAAGCAATTTTTTGCTATTTTTCGAATTATTATTATTTTCTCAAAATCATAAACACTTGAAAAATAGCCCTATTTTATATCACAAACCCAAAAAACTTATTTTTTTATGGATATATTATATAAAAAATAAATTTTAATCAAAAAAAATATTAAAAATATTAAAAAATTAATATAAAAACAAGAAAAATATTAAAAAATTAAGCATTTTTTATTGTTTTTTTAAAAAATAAAAAAATATATAGTTTCCTATATATTCTTTATTTTTTTCTTAAACAATGAGTGATAATCTTTCAAGCACTTTGTCAGCACCCAACACTGACATAATCTCATATAAGTCTGGTGAATTTTTCTGTCCGGTCACTGCCACTCTTATAAACTCACAAACTTTGGCAACATTGCCTTTAAAGTTTTGAGGGTTTTTCTTGTATTCCTTGTTGTCAACAGCATATCCCAACTTTTCTGACATTTCTTTTATTTTTTCAAACCAAACATTTTTATCTTTCAAGTCGATATATTTTTTGTATTCTCGCAAAACTTCTTCAAATTTCTTTCTTTCACTCTCATCAATTTGATAAGATTTTGGAAAAGCAAACATATAGTTATAGTAATCAAAAAACATACCCCATTTATAGATATCTTTTCTTGGTTTTTCTTTTTCGCGGTCGATATTCAAAACCTTCAAAACATATTCCTTGTCTTTTTTTAGGTATTCCACATTTTCAAGTGAATTTTCTTCCGCCCAAGCAAGAAGTCGATTGTAACATTTTTCAGCATTATATTTGGCAATCATTTCTTTTGAGATGTCATTGAGTTTGACAATGTCAAAAACAGGTGTGATTGCTGTGATGTTGAAACCGTCAAATGGAAAATCTTGAAGTGGTGCAGTTGGGTTTTCCTTACGCCAAATTTCAAAGTTGGAGTTGGCAAGATTGATTAAATATTCTTCCACCGCTTCTGGTTCGTATCCTTCCTTTGAGAAGTATCTCATATCTGCTTCATCATCAATTCGTTTGGAAATTTTCGTTTTCCCACCATTTTCGCGAATTTTGTATATGAGTGGAGTGTGAACATATTTCACACGCTTAAACTCAAGTGCATCAAAAATTTCGAGATGAAGTGGATATGAAGGCAACCATTCTTCTCCGCGAACCACGGTTGTTGTGCCCATAAGGTGATCGTCAACTGCGTGAGCAAAAGCATATGTTGGCATAAAATCACTTTTCAAAAGCACTGCATCTTCGCCATTTTCTTGCATTTCAAGTTCACCTTTCAAAACATCAACGATTTTAACTTTTCCTTGCCCATTACCTTTTGCTTTCAATTTCACAGCAAAAGTTTTTCCGTCTTTGACATACTCTTCAATCTGTTCTTCTGTCAAATTACGGCAAGGGTCTTTGTCTTCAGTAAGTCCCAAAGCAAACATTTTTTCTCTTTTTTCTTTAACATCATTAAGTCCTTCTGTTTTACGGCAAAAGCAAGGAAAAGCCTTTCCTTCGCTGACAAGTTTTTTGGCATACGCTTTATATATTTCTTCTCTCTCGCTTTGAAAATATGGTCCATAGTTTCCGACCACTTTGACGCCTTTTTCTTCATATTCATCCGGCATCGCACCATACTTTTTCAAAATGTTCAAAATGATTGTGCTTGCACCTATCACTTCTCTTTTTTTGTCAGTGTCTTCAATTCGAAGCATATAAACACCATTTGAGCGTTTGGCAATATTTTTGTCGATAATTGCTTGGAAAAGTCCGCCGATGTGCATAAAACCTGTTGGACTTGGGGCAAAACGCGTTACTTCTGTGCCGGCTGGTAAATTTCTTGGTGGATATTTTTTCTCAATTTCTTCAACAGTGAGTTTGTTGTTTGGGAACAAAATTTCAGCAATTTTTTTATAATCCATTTTTTCCTCCTAAATTAACTATACCGTAGCGTCACTTATCACACTTTTTTCAAGATGTTCAAGATATGTGGCAAGCGTTCCGCTGTTTGTTTTGACAAATTGCTCGATTTTTTCAAGATAAACTTCGGCATTTTGATTTTTCTCGAGATATTCGTCCAAATCGTTATAGTGATTAACTGACAAATCTTTCAAATTCAACTTGTCAATGGCGTAGTAATAATCATCCACTTCTGTCAAAAAGTTTTCTGCTTCTTTTTTGATGACAGCAATATCTTCAATCGTCAAGGTTTGGAAATTTTCTTTTGCGTGACAAAGGCTGATATATTTTTCAAAATTTGTTTCCAAGTTGCTGATGATAAGGTCAATGCGGGCTTTCAGTTCGTTTTCTGTTGATTCAGCCCAGTTGAATGAGCCGATATTCATCACAAAAAATTTGTGAAAAACGCCCAAAATTTTGTTGCAAATCGAATTTTTGATGAGCATCACATTGTCTGTTTCATCCAAATCACCGGTTGCCGAAACTGCTGAAGAAAGAGAAAGAGAAATCTCCACAGCGTTATTCACAAATTTGCCATATTCACTTTTAAAACTTCTCAACTCGCTGAGTTTGGCATAAGCGTCCGGAGCAGAATCGGTGTAGTTATTAAAATATGAACTCAATTGATTTCTTGCGGAAACAAATCCTTGAATACCATTGTTGAAATTGACAATTTTTTGATTTAGGTCATCAAGTTGTTTCTTTGTTTCATCATTCATTTCTTCATCAGGCAAATTTGCCACAATGTCAATGTTTTCATCAATATAACTCATTGCCAGAGAAAAAATGGAGTTGTAGTATTTATATAATTCATCATAGTTTTCAGTGTTTTCAACAAGCCCGTCCACAATTTTGCCATAACTTATTGTGTAGTAATCACGAGTGTTCAAGTTTCCTTCATTTTTTTCGATAAATTCGGAATAAGTCAACAAATTTTGGTTCATTTTGTTGATATTTTCATTCAATGTGCCCACATCAGTTCCGCAACCTGCAAAACTAAAAATGGAAAGCAACAGTGCCAAAACAATGAAAATCGGCAAAACAATCTTATAACTTTTCTTTGTTTTTTCCATACTTCACCTCTTATATCGTTCCGTTTTCGAGTTCAGCCAAAAATTCTGACTCTTCATTTTCGATGATATCTTTAACTTTATTTTGCAACTCTTCGTCATAGTTATAGTTCATAATCTTTTCATAGTCGCCACTTAAATATGCATTTGTCATCGTCTTTGCAACAAAAACGCTGTCAGTGGAAGTGGAAAAATTGGTGGCAGCTTCTTCAAGATGTGTGTTAATGGAAGAAAGCACCAATGTGGAAAAATCATTGTTGGCAAGACGAGATGTGACACAACCTTCATAAATCTTTTGCAAAGCAACAAAAGCACGATTTGACTCTTTCACAACATTAATGGCAGAAGAGCGAACATTTTCCCAAGTTCGTGAAGCCCAATAGTGACTGTCTTCCACAGTTGAGAAGTTTTCATTTATGAAATTCACCATACTTTGAATGTTTGAAGATGAATTGTCAAAACCATTCATCACATCCTTCTTGTTGTTCTTGTAGACATCGTTATAGTCCGTGTATATAATTTGTTTACTATAGAACTCACCCAAAACAGTGTAGGTTTCATACACATTTTTGAAATTTTCCATTTCAAATCTGTATGCTTCACTTAAATCTTCATTTGTTAAAACGCTGTCAAGGTAGTCCATCACAATTTGATAATTTCCTTCTTCATCACTGGTGTCAAGATAGCCTTCTTGCGACACTTCAACCACCTTGTTTGAAAGTTCGACCGTGTCACGCTCTTTGAATAGGTTGACAAAAACGATTGCCAAAATGACCGCGATGACAACCAAGATAATGGTGATTATTATTCCTTTTTTCATTCATTTCCCTCCATTTTTGGTGTGTTTGGTTTGTCCATATTTGTGTAGGTTGTTATTTCTTTTATCCATTTAAGTTTGATGCCATCTCCATCAGTCAGCGAACCACTTCTGTGCTTGGCAATGATGAGATAAACAGTTCCCGGTTCGTCATTTGTCGGCGTGTCAGAATAGTTTTCAGGATTATACAAAAACATAACAATGTCGGCATCTTGTTCAATCGAACCTGATTCACGAAGGTCGGAAAGTCGAGGTCTGTGGTCATCACGCTGTTCAACATTACGCGAAAGTTGTGAAAGCAAGATGATTGGCACATTAAGTTCTTTTGCGGCAACTTTCAGCATTCTTGTCAAATCGCTGACTTCCTGCGTCCTGTTTTCTCGCGTGCCAGATTTGTTGGCAGTCATAAGTTGAAGATAGTCAATAACAATAAGGTCAAGTCCTTCCGTCATCTTGAGTTTACGACATTTTGAAATGATATCAAGCGGTGTGACTGTGGAGTTGTCATCAATATAAACCGAACTTTGCGCCAATTTTTTCTCGGCTGTCCACACTCTCTTCCATTCTTCTTGGTCCATTGTTCCACGAAGAATATGTGTCAAATTCACTTTCGCAATGGAAGCAAGCGCTCTTTGAATAAGTTGGTTTTTGCTCATTTCAAGTGCAAATATCGCCACTTTTCCACCTTCATTCAAAGCAACATTCATTGCAATGTTCATCGCAAAGGAAGTTTTCCCAACACCGGGACGCGCTGCCAACAAAATAAGGTCGCTTTTGTGAAGTCCGTTTGTTATGGCATCAAGGTCACGGAAGCCGGTTGGTATTCCACGCATCTGCCCTTGATTTTCGGCAATTTCTGAAATTTCTTTCAAAACTTCAGTCAACACACCACCCGGTCTGCCCACCAATTCAAGTCCGGAAGAAGAATCTTTTTGAGAAAGGTCAAAAATTGTTTTTTCTGCATTTTGCATTGCATTTTTTTCATCCGCATTTGAAAAAGCATCTTCAATGATTGCTTGTCCACCCTTGATGAGATTTCTTCTTATGGCATTTGACAAAACAATATCGCAATAATGTTTGAAGTTCGCAGCAGACGGCACAACATTTGTCAGATATGTGATATAATCAATCCCGCCCACACTTTCCAACTTCTTTTCCACTTCAAGTTCACTGGTCAAAGTGACGAAATCGACTGGAATACTTTTTGAGAAAATGGTTTGCATCGCCTTGAAGATGTTTCTGTGCGACTCGGAATAAAAATCCTCTTGGGTGAGCGTGGACAAAATGTCTGTTTGTGCTTCTTGGTCAATCAAGACGCAACCCAAAACTGCTTGTTCAGATTCCAAATTGTTTGGTAAAATTTTATATTCTGCCATATTAACCTCTCTTTAATCAGCAAAAGGGTCTTTTTTGCCACTTTCCTTGAGTTTTTTCTCCTTACGCTTGTCAAGAGCACTGCAAGTCATCATAAAAAGACCAAAAAGTAAAAACAAAACGACCACCAAGATGACGATATTCCACGCCATCGAAAGCCCAGCATATGCAAGTCCAAAAGAGATGAAAGCGATTGGAAGAAAGACAATGAGCATAAAAAGCCCAAGTCTTTTCAATCTTTTAATCAAAATCATTCTCTCTGAAACTTTCATATTTTCCCTTTAATATATTAAGTATAACAATATAAAACGAATTTGTCAATAAATGATAAAAAATGATAAATTTTAATCAAGAGTTTTTAAAGAAATTTTAATATAATCAAAAAAAAGAATGGCAAAACTTGTGTCAAAAGAAGAATTTGCCATTCATTTTGTTAAGTTTTATGTTTTTACGCTGTTTGCAAATCATATAATTGATAAACAAGCCCAACGCCAGCACCTTCATACTTCATTGCAAGTCCCATATAGTCGCCTGCAAAGCCTGTGGTTGTTGGAATCTTAACTGGTTTATATGATGCATCAATTTCAATATAATCATTTTGAGATGAAGTGATTGCAATATTTCCCTTTGAAACAATCTCACCAACATTAATGGTGTCTCCAGCTTTGGTTTGAATCTCATCATATGTTGTGAACTTGTTGTCATTGATTGTGAAATCTGTCTTCACTGGATCACCAGGAGTCAAATATCCTCTATTTAAAGAAATTGCAATTAAGTTTGATTTAGATTGATATTTCTCGCCTTCACCATTTTTATCTTCAACTTTAACTTGTTGGAAGATAGTCTTATTAAACAGATTGAAAACTGCCTTATCAAGAGTAGCAAAAGTATTTGAAACACCAGCTGCTCCATTCAACATAAACCACGCTTCATCGCCAGCCACAAAGTTTTCAATCACACAATCTTCAACAGTAAAATCACCGACAATGATTCCACCTGCTGCACCACTTCCGCCTTCTTCATCATTTGCTTTTTTCTCACCGCTTATTATGAGAATTGCAGGGCCACCAAAGCGTTTGAGTTCAGAATTTGTGATTGTGTTGTTGTTGGAAATAAAACCAAAAACACCAGAGTTGAAGCAGTCATATGTTTTTGTGTAGTCAAGATTGATATTGCCTTTGTCTTTGTTTATTTCAGCATCAGAAACTGCCTGTTCGCCATACCAAGCAATCAAGAATTGTTTTGCAATGGCATTTTCCACTTGTGTTGTGGCGTGCATTGATTTCAAAAGAATAAGTCCGCCGGACGCCTTCAAAATTTCATTGCCACCACTGACCGCTTTACCAGTGTTACCAATAAGATTGATATTTTTGAAGGTCGCAACGCCAGTTGAAGTGTTGTCAGTTCTTCCAGCAAAGCCAAAAACTGTGGCGTGACCCAATTCATAATCGGCAGTGTTTGGCTTATAAACAAAGCCGTCCACACCTGTGTTTGACTCACAAGGACGAATTTCAGAGAAGTTCAATGTGAAATAATTTCCATTCACAACAAAATCTTCATTGAGATAGTGAGTGTATAGGAAAGCATAGTCACGAAGTGTGCCGACAGCATTTGTGTTTGCACCAGCTTCTGCTTCAGAAATCAAATATTCACTTGGCAAATCGCTTTCCTGAACAGCGATGTCCTTTTGAATGAAAATGGCGTTCACAGCGGTCAAATCTGTGTAACCTTTTTCTTCAAAATATTCTGTCCAAATGTCAACATATCTTTTTTTGCCATTCTTATAGCCATTCACAGAATCCCAGAATATTTCTTGTGAGAGTCTTCTTGCATATCCATCGTTGTCAAAACCTTCTTCAATCAAGTTGATTCTTCCAAGGTCATCAGGAGTGTAGGCATTCCAGCCGTCTTCCACTTTGAATTCAAAAGAAACTGGTTGCGCAACGCCACCACCCAAAAGTGTTTCATAGTCAGATGGCTCCATTGTGATTCTGAATTCTTTGCCAATGGCACTTTCAGTGAAGTCAAATTCAAATTGAAAATATGTATACAAACTTTCATCTGCAGTCACATATTCACCATTTTCGTAAACTTCAACTGTCACATCAACATTGAAATTGATTGGGTTTTCCAAAATCGTGTCTGGACCAATTGGTGTGCCCTTACGATATAATGTGATTGTTGGTTGGAATTTGAAAGCATTATCATCGCCAACTGTGTATTTTTCATCAGCGTTATAGAAAGAATCTTCGCTTTCAGAAATTTCTTTGTTTTCATTATATGTTTTAACAAATGTTGGCGAATTAAAGATTTGAAGATCATATAATTCCCAATTCGTTTTAACTTCAATTGTGCCAACAGAAAGTTCTTCAGAAAATCTCACAACTTTGACAGTGATGTCATAAGTTCCCACAGTCAAATCACCAGCGGTTTGAGAAGAAAGTCCGTCAGTGTATATCACAAATTGAGTGTCAGCCTTAACATCTTCAATGTCAACATCAACTTCAAACTTTGTCAAAGTTTCAGTTTCATAGTTGTCATATGTCACAGAAAAAGTGATGTTTTCAGCAAGTGCGAAAGTGTCTTCTTCATAGAAATTTGTTGGCAAGTTGCTGATTTGTGAAGAAGAAATCGAAGTTCTGTCTGCATAGACAACTTTGATATCACCAAGGTCAATTTCACCTTCAAAATCTCTTATCACAGCAGTGAGTTGGTGAGTGCCAACTGCCAAACCGCCTTTTTCACTTGTTTCATTGAAAAGTCCGTCCGTGTTCAAAATGAATTCAACATCTTCTCCGACATCTTCCCAAGCCTTGTCGATTTCATATTTTGTCAAGGTAACGCTTTCTTGATTGCCATATGTGATTTTCAAGGTCAAGCCAGAAAGGTCGCATTCTTCAAGATTTGTGTATTCTCTCTTTTCCAAACCAATAAGTTCTTGGCTTATGATATCTTCCGCAGTGGCAACTTTCACTTCAATTGATCCAATTCCAATTTTGCTGTAGCCACGAATTTCTGCAAGTATTGGATATTTTCCTTCTTGAAGTTCTCCTGGTGTTTGAGAAGCAAGTTTGCCAATATCCAAAATGAATTCAACATCATCATCAACTTCTGCCCAAGTCTTGCCAATTTCATATTTTGTCAAAGTTTCTTTTTCATAGTTATTATAAGTCACTTCAAGAGTTATATTTTCACTTTTCAAATCCACCGTGTCAACTGTGTAATATAATTTTGGAAGATTGTTAACATTGACATATCTCACATTTGTGCGTTCAGCATATGAAACAATAACGGTGCCAAGATTTAAGGTCTGCTCCATAAAACCAACCACTTTGGCAGTGATTTCATATTCACCAACAGTGATTTTTCCGTCAATTTCTTTTGAAAGTCCATCAGTGAAAATGACAAACTCGGTGTCTTCGTCAAGTTCACCTTCCTTGTCAATTTCATAGTTTTTGAGCGTCTTTTTGTCGTCATTGTCATATGTCACTTCAAGTTCAATGCCAGACAAATCCACACTGTCCAAATTTTCATAATTTAAGGTGAGCCCCTTAACTTTGAATTCATCGATTTTTGTGGCAGGTGTTCCACAAGCAACGCTTATCACGCCCACAAAAACCAACATAACAGAAACAAAAAGTGTTGTTAAGGCTTTTTTCATAAATCCTCCTTGTTTTATTCTTTTTCCATTTTAACTATTTATGCGAAATTTGTCAAACGAATTTATATATTCTTCACACAAAATATTGTCACACTGTCGCTCACCTTTGAGCCGTCAAGCGCGGTGATTGTCAAAATCACACTTCCTTCATTGATGAAAGTCACTTCACCAAAGTTGTTAACGGTGGCAAAAGTGGTGGTAACACCATTTTCATCAGTCGAAGTGTTGCCGACAAGCGAATATTTCACACGATATGGATATGAAGCGTTTTCCGGCCCAAACTCATATTCAATTTTGACATATCCGCTTCCTTCAAGCGTGTCAAATTCCACATTTTTATATTTCTGTCCACTTGACGATTGAAAATCATATGTGGTTATGGTGATGTTGTCCAAATAAATTTGGAATTGGTCAACTCCCGGTTGAAGCCCGAAGAAAGTCACCACAACAATGGACATTATATATATTATTCCAATCAAAAATATTACTGACTTCTTCATCGCTATATCTCCTTGAAAAGCACTCGCGCTTTATAGTGGAAAAGCCAACATCTTAAGATTAAGACAAGTGTCACCACGCAAAACAATTTGAGATAAACACCATTAAGTCCGTCCAACAAAAAGAAGAACAAAACACCAAAAAAGATAAGGCTTATGGCAAAAGTCAGAATGCTGGATTTCACTTCATTTTGATTGATATTCGCTTGACTTTTTAGGTCACGCGGATGAAGAAAATCAATCTCTGCTGAACATATTATATGTATATATGACAAAAATAGCAAGGTAAAGAAAAGAAGAATGCTGTCCAAAACTGCCAAATCAGTGTTCACAAGAAAGACGCTGACAGAAGCCACCAAAATTAATGTTGTGGTCACAAGGTTATAGACAAGATAAGGTGTCAAAACTTTTGTTGGTGACATCGGCTTCAATTTGTTTTGCATCATTGCTCCGCCGTCTTTGCTGTATATGTTTGAAACATTGATGTTGTGTGCGAGAGTGAAAAGCAAAATGATGAGAACATTGAAAGATATCGCGAGATAGTCACCCATAAGGCGAGTGTTGATGGCAGAATATATGCTGTTGAGAAGCAGAATGCAAATCGGAGTTATGATGAGTGTGGCAAGTGTGGTGGAAAGAATGTTGGTGTCGCGAAGAGTTTTCTTGGTTTCATTCACGCAACTTGACCAAAATTTTTTGCGAACCAAATTTTGATGCACTTTTGGTTTTATTATGCTGAACTCAAATTGTTTCACCGACATTTTCAAATATAGCGGACGAGAAATGAGATAGTTAAGCCCAACAAGCACCAAAATTGTGCCCAGCATTATGAGCAAAACAATCCAAGAGTATTCTGTGAAAAGAATGTGATTAATGCCTTCAAATCTTCCACACAAGAAAATGGTGATGGCATAGAAAACAAAGAATTTGTCAGCAAAAAAGGAGAGAAAGTTTCTTATCGCTTGTGAAATGACTCCCCAACTGCGAATAAGATTGATATCTTCTGGAATAGCATTAATGGCGAACACCACCGCCGTCACAATGCCAGCAACCAAAATCAAGGTCAAAACAACTTTCACAATTGGAAAACGCTGAAAAAACCGCAAAATGAAATATATTGGAAAAGACAAGAGCGCCCCCAAAAGAATTGGCACAAGTGTGAAAATGGTTATCATAAGCGGAAACCACAAAAAATATAGGAACGGCATTGATGAAATCAGTCCGTATGCAAAAAAAACAGGAATGATGAAAGAAAAATTCTTCTTCACTTCATATATATAGTAAACCAGCATTTTGGACAGAAAAAGTGCATTTGCGTTGACTGGATATGTGATGAGAATTTGGTTGTCTTTTGAAAAATACAAAGTTTTGGAAAGCCCAACCATACAAGTCAGCAAATTAAGCACAAACATAACAAAGAACACCACTCCCATCACGGTCATCGGAATTCTATTCAGAGCAGAAAACAAATTCAAAAACTGGCAAAGGAACATAACAAGATAACTTAACGCCGTGATAAGAGCAAAGCCGAAGATAGAGAAAATCACTTTGAAAATGATTTGCTTTTTGCTTTTCAAAAAGGAAAAGTCGATTTTTTCTTTGACTTGCATCAAAAAGAGCGTTTTGAGTTTGTTCATATAATTCCTTTATTTTTTCTTTCTTGTTTCAAATTCGTTTTTGGTGTATTTTTCAATTTCGAGTTCTTTTTCTTTGGTTTTGAAAAATCTGCTTTTTGGTTTTTCTTTCACTTTTTTCTTCACTTCCACTCTCACCGGTTTGTTTCCAATGCTGTCATCATTGATGATGGAAAGATAAAATTCTTCCAAAGTCATATTTTTGTCTTTCAACTCTTCAAGTGTGGTGGAAGCGACAATTTGACCTTTTTTGATGATGGAAATTCGGTCACATAATTTTTCCACAATGTCGATTATGTGGCTAGAAAAGAAGACGATATTGCCATTTTGAGCGTGCTCTTTCATACACTCTTTCACCTGAAAAATTGAGTTTGGGTCAAGTCCTGTGAGCGGTTCATCCAAAATCCAAAGTTTTGGATTGTGCACAAGAGCGGAAATTATGGCAATTTTTTGCTTCATCCCGTGGCTGTATGTCTTTATTTTGTTGTCAAAAGCATCAGTGAGTGCCAAAATTTTGGTGTATTTGGAAATCCTTTCTTCTCTCTCTTCTTTGGAAACGCCGTATAGGTCGGCTATGTAGTTTATGAACTCTCTGCCAGTCAAGTTTTCATACAAAGCATAGTGGTCTGGCACAAAACCAAATTGTTCTTTGGCTTTTTGCGGTTGAGTTTCGATGTCATAGCCGTTTATTTCAATGTTTCCATAAGTGGCTGGTTGCATTCCGACAATACATTTGATTATCGTGCTTTTCCCAGCACCATTTGGTCCCAAGAAACCAAAAATCTCGCCCGCTTGGACTTGTAAATTGACATTGAAAGCGGAATAATTTTTGCTGTTGCCATATTGCTTTGAAACGCCATTGACGCAAAGTTTGTTGACACTTTCTTTGTTCATCGCTTCATACACCCCCTTAACATTATATCTTAAACATAGTGCTTGTTCATCAAGTTTGATTTTTCTGTTTTTCTCTTCAAGTTTCAAATAGAAATCTTGAATTTGGAACAAGAATGCATACAAAAACCACATTCCAAGTCCCAAAACAACATAAACCAAGAAGAACAAAAATTGATAGAGCGGATAAAAGGTGAATGTCAAACCATTAATCGTGAATGACCAAACATAATTAAGTCGCAAATTCTCCGCCCAAACTCCGAGTTTGTCGGCAATAAAGTCGGAATTTACAAAGAAGAAGTCAACATCAATGTCATAATTTGTGAACCACGCATTAATGAAAAGCACCAAGATAAAATATAACAAAAATCCAATCATTGAATACTTAAATTCTCGAAGACGCGGTCTTTCATAAATTCGAAGCAAAATGATGAGCACAGGCATTGAGAACGCCATTGAGTGATTAATCCAAAATCTCACAATTGCCGGTGTGAAAAATCCGCTTGCATCTTGATAGTTCGGCATCAGCATCGCCAAAAATGCTCCCAAAACATTGATGAAAAGTGTGAAATAAAAGAGTTTGTCAAGTTTAAAAATTAAACAGATTGGCAAAATGAACATTGCGGTGTTACATAAGTGTAAAGGCCAGCGAGTTGGTTCAATAAATCTGTCAAAATCATAGTCAAAGCAATATGAAACCAAAGTGACAAGAGAAATGTATAAAAGCACCATTCTGATATACTCTTTGTCCTTGCTTTTTCGTTTAAGAAGAAAATACATTCCAATAAGGAAAATGAAAGTGAGATAGAGATAAATTCGGTGACAAAGAGCCAAATCTTTCATTCCCATCGTGCCAAAATTGCCAAAAAGTGCTTGTGGCACATATGGCGGAACGGACAAAATCAAAACGATTGGAAGAGCAATCGCCATCTCCAAAAGTTCTTTTTTTGGTATCTTGAAAAAATGCTCTGTGGCAAACATATAGAGAGCATAAAGAAAAGACACCGCCACTTCAATTGATAAAAATGCACCACAAAGCGAAATATCATAACTGCCGGTGAAGGAATATATGATTGGACCAAGAAAGGCAATATCCAAAACACTCACAACAAGACAAAATGTTTTGGCATAGTTGCGAAGAATTTTATATTCAAAAAATGGCAAAATGCAAAGTATTACCGTGGAAGCCACAGTGAGCCAAACCAAAATGGAAACCATAAAGGCAAGAAAGGTGGAAGAGAATGGATTTTGATATGACAAGCCGACAACATTTTCAAGCAAATTACTGTCGGTGGCAAAATTCCTAATAAAAAAACAAACGGCGAGAAAAAGTGAAAAAATTTTCAGCACCAAATTTATCTTTTTTGAAATAAATTTTTTGAGTGAAAAAAATAAAATCGGAATAACCACCAAAAAACAGCCAAAAATTATGTAATTCACGCTTTCTCCTTGGTTTTAATATATCATTTTGCATCTATTATGTCAAAAGAATTCGTAAATATTAGACAAAAGTCGAAGATAATTTTTGTGAAGTTATCCACATTTCCACATTTTTTGTTTATTTTCATCGCTGTCGAAATCGAATATTTATGAAAATTTTGAAAATTTTTCTTTTTTCGCTTTGACAAAAGAAATTTTTTACGATACAATAATTATATAAATCTTTCTTGGCATCACTAAAATTTCAAAAACAACACATACTAGAAAAGGAGGGGTTATGAAAAAGAATTTCAGTAATCAATATGAAAAAATCGCCTATCTTTTTTTCAAAGCGTCCGGCGGTAACCCTTATCTTGTTGAAGAAGTTGTCAATGAAAGAACAGCGGAAAGAACAAAAGATGAAGGAAGAAGTTTATAGTGAAAATTAAAGCAATTGTGCTTAAAGGTCAAAATGTGAAAGAGAAGGATAAAGATATTCTTCTTTTTTCTCTTGAAGAAGGAAAAATTTGGGTTAAGTTTAAGGGTGTTCGTGGCGAGAAAGCCAAGATGAAATATTCCAAAGAACCTTTTTGTTTTGGCGATTATTTTGTTGACGACAATTCCAAAATTGTCACTGGTGTGGATATCATTGAGCCGTTTGAAGAACTTTCCAAAGATATTGACAAATATTTTGAAGCAAACGGACTTTTGGAAATTGTGAACACACTAAATTTTGACAGCGAACGCGTGCCAATTTTTATCAATCTCATCAAGGCGCTCAAAATTCTCGCCTTTCACAAGGCAAGCCAATATTCAGTTTTAATCAAATTTTTGATTGATATTTTTGATATTTATGGGCTTCAAGTTTACTCGTCAAAATGCACAAGTTGTGGCAATGATTTTCACGACCATATTTTCATCAACTACAGTGTCGGCGAACTTTGTTGCAAAATGTGCGAACCTTTCATCGCAGATGAAATCAAAAAAGGTGAATATCAAATATTAAAACTTCTTTCGCAAAATGAATATGAGAAATTACCAACAATAAAATTTTCCAAAGAACTCGGATTTGGTTTACTTAAAATATTGGTCAAAAATTTTCAATATCGCTTTGAAAAAAAATTGAATTTAATTGGAATTTTGGATAATTAAAATAATTAAAAAATTAATAAAAAATATTTTTTAAAACATTTTTTGGCGTGAAATTATCGATTTTTGCTGTTTTTTTAGGTTTTTTTCAAAAATTTATGGTATTTTTTGAAGATTTTTATTTTTTATAAATTATTTATCGAAATATCTTGTATCACTCCGCCGTCAAGAATAAACTTTGCAACCAACTTTTCTCCACCCATATAGACAACAAAAAGCGAAGTCGAAAGTGGATAAAATTCTTTCACATTCGGCAAAAATTTCTGGAGTTCGTTTTCATCAATATTGCCCAATTTGCCACCCAAGAATTTTTTTGCAAAAGAAAAATCTTTGGCTTTTATGGCGTCCAAAAATCGATATGGAGTCAAAGAGTCGGCGAACTTCAAATCGCCATATGAAAACTCACAATTCTCCACAAGGACATTGTCGCCATCAAATTTATAGACACAAGATTTTCTCCTGTCTTCTGCATCGCCCAAATTACTTTTGGTTTTCAAAAGATTTTTTTCAAACTCAATTTCATCACCCTTGAAACGCAAAAGTCTGCCGTTTTTCACATCAAAAGCATAGACGATGTTGCTGTCAAACTCCACACACAAAAAATTTTCCAACTGAAAAACGCGATAGTTTTGAAACTTGTCGATTTCACACTCAACAGCCATTTTTTTATTTTCAAACTTGAGCGAAGAGAGAGAAATCAAAATCTCACAGTTTTCGCCAGCCACCACCATATTTTCTTTGAAAAAATTTTTTATTCTCTCGGTTTTATTCAACAAAACAAGGGTTTCATCTTCAATTTTGTGAACGGAAAACCAAATTGAATCTTTGAGACTATTTAGGTCAACAAAAAAAGGAATGTTTCGCCTATCGTAGGAAATAGGATAGACCAAAATCCTTTCTTCGTTTTCAATTTCGAGAATATCATTCTCATCCAAATCATAAAAATTTTCGCCCACCTTCACAAGGCAGGAATATGTTGGTTTAAGTTTGATTTTCATATATTAATTTATGACGAAAGCCATATCTTTATGAAAACAATTCAACTTTCACCTTGATTATTTTGACGATATTTTGCGAAATGAACTTAATTTCAAACTCGCCTTCTTTTGATGCCGTCACCTTGAAAGACCCTTCGACGCCACCAATTTCTTCCACAAATATGCCATCCGATTTTTCCATTTCAAACTCGACATTAGTCAAAATTGAAATCACTTTGCTTTGCCCCAGTTGAAGCTCCAAAAAGTCGATTTCTTGGAAACCGCATTTCACAATTATGTATTCCTTTTCTTCCAATTCTTCATCGCTCGGTGTGGTTATGTCATCGCTCGGTGTTTCTGGAGATATGTTTTCATCGCTCGGCGTGTCCGTATCTTCGTTCGGCGTTTCTTGTGTGTCATCTTGCGTGTCATTTTCTTCGTCAAACACCATAACATTAACTTCTTTTGACACTCTTAAATTGCGAAAAGTGGCAACAATTTTCAGTGTGGTTTGACCGACACTCACACCATACACTTCATCATCGACAACACTTGCCACATTTTTGTCTTCCACAAAAAACTCGCTTTCCGCTTCTTTAATGCTCAACTCACAAATTATTTTTGCCTTTTCGTCCACTTTGATATTGATATCGCTCGCCATAATTGTCAACTCTTCTTCTTTTTGAGGCAAATTAAGAAAAATCCCAGCAATAACTGCAATAATAACTGGGACAATGAGAAAATATTGCCAAGATTTTTTCATAAACTCTTTCATTTCGACAATATTATATCACACAAAAAAGAATTTCAAAAACAATTTCGACAATTTTTATAAATTTCTGCTCGCCATTAAACATTTATTAGATTGTTTGTGAGCATTTATTTTTCTGTCGCTCAAACTCCGTTTGCTAGAATTTAAAAAGTGACACGGTCACCACACCGCGTGTGGATTTTATTGGATGTTTGTGAACATTTATTTTCCTGTCGCTCAAACTCCGCTTGTCAGAATCTAGAATGGGTTATGAACCCTCGCACGCGAGAGTTTTGATATTGACTGTTATGCGAACACCCAAGATTTCTTGCATCTTCATTTGCGTGCCAGTTATGCCACCCGCTGAAATTGTTTGTGCGTTGTTTAAGTTCGAGCCAACATCGCGTGTCCAATAGAATAGATAGCCACCCAAAATGTCAGCAACAAGGTCAGAAAACTCG
>CALWEM010000021.1 GCA_944377315.1 uncultured Clostridia bacterium | reverse complement strand
AGCGGAGATATTAATGTTGATGTTACTGATGCGGAAGAAACAGAAGCCCGTGATGATATTTTCGAATTATTTGGCGGAAAGAACTTGCAAGTTCAAGGCGATTTAAGTCTTGTTATGAGTGGGGTTCGGCATCTTATTTCTATTCTTTATGATAGCGATGAAAGAGATGCATCAGGGCAATTTAATGAAAATTATGGCGGACTTTACATCACTTATTCTCACGGAGAATATATTTCAAGCGGTGATGCTTTCCGTGGAAGAATTGATAATTTGAATATGAGTGATATGATTTCTTTCATTCTTGGCTTTTTGAATATTGAGCTGGGCGAAGAGACAATGGAAAGTTGGAATTTAGAGAAAAGCACAACAGATTTCAGTTTTGTTCATTCAATTCTTGGAATTGGACAAAACGATGTTTCAGGCGATATTTCACAAGTTGATGAGATTTTAACTGACACAGCAAAAATGTTGGAGATGCTTGAAAATATTGAGTTGAGAAAAACCGAAGAAAACGGACTTGACAAGACCGAACTTGAAATTAGTTTGAAGATTAATGAAACGATTGGAAGCGTGGTGATAACCTTGAATGAAGAAAGGGTTAATGATGAAATTGTCAACAAACTTCGAAAAATTCAAGTTTCCAACATAAATTTAGGGGAAGACATTTTGAATGCCACAATCACAATTGAAGATTTTGACAGCGCAAACTTTGACTATTTTGCTTCAAATCCAGCTGAAAAGCATTTTGATTTAAGCAATTTCCCAGAGTTTATGGACACAGCAATCAACACTTTGAACACAAAGAATTTCACATACAAAGGAAAAATTGGTGTTAATATTCCATTAGGTAATGTTGATTTAAGCATTGATTTACACGCCAGCATTGAAAATCTTGACAATCCATATATCTATGCCCAAGTTTCCATTGGTTCAGGTGGAATTGCTTCAATGATGTTTGAAGGTGATTTTGACACAAGGATGGTCACATATGAATTTAAGGATGGCATCTTAACATTCCATAGATATTCAATCAAAAGTAGAACTCATACAACGTGGACGGATTGGATAGGGAAAAAATGGACAGAAGTTAAGGAAGATGTGACTGCAAGTTATCAATCAAATGAAATTATGGGTAATATTGTTTCTATAATTATGAATTCAATGGGTATCAAGGAAGAAATACCACTTCTTGGAAACACGATTGATATTATAACTTCAATTATGGAAATGCTTGACATAAATCCGTCCCTAGAAAGGTCGATTTTAGGATTTTCTGCAAATGAAACACTTGACAAAATGACCCTGTCGCTTGATATGGAAGACATAACAGGGATTGATGGTGCTGGAACTTCAAATATAACATTGGCTATAAAGAACTATCAACAAAGTGATGGAACATCGAGAAAATTTGGCTTTATTGAGAGCTTTGAAGACTTTGAAATTTCACTGCCTATCATAACCGAACTAACCAAAATGACTTTAACTTTCGATTTGTATTCAAAAGAAAGTGATTGGGGTGAAAACACATTGGAATATAACACGGCATCCTACATTCTCAAATCAAGTTATGAAGACAACAGCGGAAATGTTGTTGGCGGAAAGAAATTATACACCAACGAATATTACCGTCAGAAATATATGGAGACGCAAGTGGCATAAGGAAGTTTGCTGGAAAATTTGAAAAATGCCAAAAAAAGATATTAAAGTGATGTTGTTTATTTTAAAATGATTAGAAAAGAAAGAACATATTGAAAATTACAATCAATATGTTCTTTTTCGTTTATATCAATATATATTTTTTGTTTTATTCTTTTGTCAATATCAGCCTTCAAGTTCAGATTTGTATCTTTCAATCATCTCATCGTCAAGGCGAGCAAAAAGTGGTTTTGGCGTGCCGATTTTGTGAGTTTTTGGAAGGTTAATTTTTCTTGCTTCAAGCCAGTTATCTTGTGCATCGGGTGAACCAGTGAAGCCCAATTGCTCATATATTTCTTTTGTCTTTGTTGGCATTATTGGACTTGCCACAATGGCGAGTGATTTTGCCATATTAAGGCAAAGATAGAGAACTTTTTTGGCATTTTCAATTTCACCATTTTTGATAAGTGACCAAGGTGCTGTTTTTTCAAGATAGGTATTACCGATGGAAGCAAAACGCATAATTTCTTTATAGGCTGCTCTAAATTCGGTTTTTGAGAACAAATTTGCAATTTCATTTGGGCAGTTTTCAATCGCATCAATTATTTCTTTGTCATTTTCATTCAAATTGTCTTTAATGTCATCAAAACATATTCCCAATTCGCCAGCAAAGTTTTTGTTTATCATATTGAGAGTGCGGTTGAAGAAGTTGCCATATTTTCCAACAAGTTCAGCATTTGTGTTGAGTTTGAAACCTTCATATGAGAAGTCGCTGTCTTTGTTTTCTGGGAAAATTGAAAGGAGATATGCACGCAAAGTGTCGATATCAATGTCGCTGTCCAAAAGTTTTTCGCAGAAAATTCCGACCTTTTTCGATTTGGAAAATTTTTGACCTTCAAAATTCAAGAAATTGAAGCCAACAACATTTTGTGCGAGTTGATATTTTTTGCTTCCAAGTTCAATGCAAGGAAAGAAAACTGCGTGAAAATCAATGTTATCTTTGCCGATGAAGTTATATATCTCACAATCTTCATTTTGCCAGCGTTCTTTCACCATTTCTTCTCCGCCCAATTCTTTTGTGATGGAGATATAGCCGATTGGTGCGTCAAACCAAACATAGAAAACTTTGTCTTGAAAATCTGGGAGTGGCACTTTGATTCCCCAAGGAATATCGCGGGTGATGCAACGAGACTTGAGCCCTTCGTTAATCCATTTGTATGCCATATTATATACGTGAGGACGGAAGATATCTTTCTTTGTGTCAATCCATTTTTTCAAATCATTTTGAAGTTTGTCAAGGCGGATATATAGGTGCTTGGTGTTTTTGAAGACAGCATCTTGTCCGCAGAAAGAGCATTTTGGGTTTTTGAGTTCTTCCAAATCATATGTCTTTCCGCAGTTGTCGCATTGGTCGCCATACGCCTTGTCATAGCCACAATATGGGCAAGTGCCGAAAACAAAACGGTCAGCAAGTGCAATCTTGTCGTGTTCGCAGAAGCACATTTTGCTTTCTTTTTCGCTGATATACCCATTTTTGTTGAGTTCATTGAAAACTTCGCAAGTAACTTCGTGATGAACTTTGGTGTTTGTGCCACTGAAAATATCAAAATTTATTGATAATTTTTTGGCAATTTCTTTCATTTTGCTGTTCATTTTGGCAATATACTCATTGATGTCCATATTGAGTTCCTTGGCACTTATGTAACTTGCAGTGCCGTGGTCGTCCGTCCCGCTGACATAGATTGTGTCATCGCCAAAAGTTTTGTGAAATCTTGTGAAAACATCGCCAGGAAGCCAACAACCAACCACGTGTCCCAAATGTGGCAAGCCGTTGATATATAATAATGCTGATGTGACAAGTATTTTTTTTCTTTTATTTTCCATATTAATCCTCGATTTTTCCAATTAATTTTAATAATTCTTCAAAAGAGCAAGTTTTTTGTTCGCCAGTTGTCATATTCTTGATCGTGTATTTATTTAATTTCATTTCATCTTCGCCACAAATAGCGACAAATGGAATTTCTTTTTTGTTTGCTTCTTTCATTTTGGATTTGAAACTTTTTTCTTCATTCAAAACTTCCGCTTTCACACCTTCTGCCCGGAGTTTTGTCATAAGTGTAAGAGCATAGTTAAGTGTGTTTTCGTCAAAAGAAATGATGGCAAGATCAATGAAAGATGAAGGAAATTTAACCAAATTTTCGCTTTTCAAAATGTCAAACAGGCGGGTGATACCGATGCTCATTCCAACTCCTTGCATATTTTTGTCGATGAAATATCCGCAAAGGTTGTTGTATCTTCCACCACCGCCAATCGCACCGAGATTTCTTTTGTCTTTAAGGAATGCTTCAAAAACTGTGCCGGTGTAATAATTATGTCCACGAACAATGGAAAGGTTGAATGTGAAATTTTCTTTTTTCATACACATCGCTTCCAGGCGAGAAGAGATGACTTCAAGTTCAGTTACCCCTTCTTGGAAGGTGGAGTCTTGAGTTATTTCGCCAATTTGTTTTTTGATTTCGGCAATATCACCTTTAGAGTTTAAGATTTTGAAAAGGTCGGAAATATCTTTCTTTTTCAAACCATTTTCTTCAAACATCGCAATTATTTCTTTTTTTGGCAATTTATCCACTTTGTCAACGATAATCATAAGTTCGACAATTTTTTCTTCAAGCTTCAAACTTTTGAAGAAGCCTTCCAAGATTTTGCGGTTTGAAATTTCCACCACAACTTCAAGGTTAAGAGCTTTGAAGCAGTTTTCATAGAGTTTGATGCATTCAGCGTCATATGTCAGTGGCAAGTTTTCTGAAATAATGTCGGCATCACATTGATAAAATTCACGAAAACGCCCTTTTTGTGGTCGTTCACCACGATAGACTTTGCCAATTTGAAAGCGTTTGAAAGGAAAATCCAAAGTGTTTAGGTTCATACTCACAAAACGAGCGAGAGGAACAGTCAAATCATAGCGTAAACAGATATCATTGTTGCCTTTTGTGAAGCGATAGATTTCTTTGTCAAGGTCGCCACCACTTTTGGCAAGCAAAATTTCACTGTATTCCACATTTGGAGTGTCGAGTGGCACAAAGCAATTATCTTTGAAGCATTTTTTGAGTTTGTCCAGCATATCTTCAAAGACCATTTCTTCATTTGGCATAAGTTCCCAAAAGCCTTGCAACTTTCTTGGTGTTATCAACTTTTTATCAGTCATATTTACCTCTTTAATTATATAAGTATAGCGAAAAAGAGAAAAAAAGTCAATTGTTTATGGTTATTAAAGTTTTACAAAATCATTTTGAAAACTTATGCACAATTTTGTAATTTATCCACAAATTATAATTATACATTTCTCTTTATGAATATGCAGAAGTGAAAAAAAGTGGATAAATATGGGGTTTTCCACATAAGTTATCCACATTTCCACACTGTTTTTTCAAAAAATGGACAAATTTCGCACCAAACAAGCCTTCTAATTTAAAATTAACAAGCATATAATTTTCGTCTTCTTTTGATAGTTATGCATTGAAATGAGTATTTATTAATCTTTCAAAAGAGAACTTTTCATTTGGTGAATATTAATGCATTCTTTTTTCAATATCTTTCAATAGATTTTATTTTGAAATTTCTTTTTTGAAAAAGCATTTTTTCAAAATTTTATTTTTTGCCCGCTGTCTTTTTATCCATCTCTTTCACCAAAAACCTGCTTGGCTTTTTGTCGGCGATGAAGTATAGGTTGTGAAGGGCACGCGTGCAGGCGACATACAAGAGATTTCTGTCGAGTTCGGTTTGATAGTTTTCATCGTTGGCAAATGGAATGACAACAATGTCAAACTCCACACCTTTGGCATTCAAAATTGTGGTCATAATAAGTTTTGAGCCATTCATTTCCGTGGTTTCGTCCAAAACGGCAAACTTGTTCAACAAATCGCTTTCTTCTTGCAATCTGGCAATTTCTTGTCGGTCTTTGCAGATGATGCAAAGAGTTTTTGACTTGTTTTTCTCTTGTTTTTCTTTGATGAGTTTTTCAAGCGCTTTAATTTGGTTTCGAGCCTTTATGAATTGCACTTCTTCGCCGGAGCGGTTGACATTGTTTGCCACTTTTTTGCCAAGTATTTTTTGTGAAAAACGCGAGATTTGAAGTGTGCTACGATAAGATTTCGTCAAATAACAAATTTTTGATTTGGTTTCTTTGGCGAGCAATTTCAAATAATCATCACTCAAACTTTTGTCAATGCTTTGGTTGATATCACCCAAAAACATCTTTGGACAATGCCAAATTTTGTCAAAAAGATAGAAGTGGCAAGGAGTGTAGTCTTGCATTTCATCAATAATGACATATTTTGCATCATAGTTGTGATGAAAACCAAACAAGTTTTCTTTGATGAGAAGAATTTGTGCAATATCATATGCACCAATTTCTTGAATCTCGTCAAGCTCCATTGAGCGAAGAAAAATGTTGTATATTCTCATCGGGTCGGTGGTTATCATTTTGGAATACAAAATTTTCTTGGCACGCTCATAGAAAGCCATATTTTTTGATGGTGGAATATTGAAAAGGTCGACAATATGTTCGGCAATGGCCTCAATACGCTTATAGATTGGCAGATTTTTGAGTTTGTTATAGTATATGTCACGCATATCCTTTTCTTCAATCACAAGATTTCCAAACACCAAAGTTTTTGGAACGAACAGGTTACATATATCATTATTAAGGAAATTTTTGAAATCTTCCAAAAATTCAAAACTATACTTAATGGCAATATTTTCAAAGTCTTTTTGCGTGCCGACTGTGATGAGATTGTCAAGTAACTCTTCTCGTGTTTTATAGTTTTCACCAAGAAGGCGTCTTGAAATATTGTTGAATGTGGTGGTGTATGGTTTGTCATCACCAAGTGACGGCAAAACATCTTCAATATAGTCAGCAAAAAGTTCAGAAGGAGAGAGAATCAAAATGTCATCAGTCTTCAATGTGTCACGATATTTGTATAGAAGATAGGAAACGCGATGCATCGCAACTGAAGTTTTACCACTGCCTGCCACGCCTTGAACGATAAGATTTTTGAGTTCATTTGCTCTTATCAAAACATTTTGTTCTTTTTGAATGGTGGAAACAATGTCGTGCATTTTTGCAGTTGAATTACGCGAAAGTTCTTCCATCAAAATGTTGTCATCAATAACCAAGTTTGAGTCGATATAATATTTCAAAGAGCCGTTTTCAATCTTAAATTGGCGTTTGAGCGAAAGCTCACCATTCACTTTTCCATTTGGACAGTTATAGGAAACTTGACCTTGTTCGTCATCGTAGTATAAAGATGAAATGTCTGCACGCCAATCGAGAACATAAAATTTTTTCTTTTCACTGTTTTCAATATGCCCAATTCCGATGTAATATGGCTTGAAATTCTTTTCGCGATTGGTTTTGAAATCAAAGCGTCCAAAATATGGTGATTTTTTCTGTTTTTTAAGACGCGAAGAAAATTTCACCAAGCGGTCATTGTTAAGCTCAAGGTTTTCAATTCGTGTGTTGATATCGGCAAGCTCGTTGCCATAGTTTTGTTTAAGTTCATAAAAATTTTCTGCAAAGAATTTTTTTTGCTCTTCAATCTCTTCTTTGTTTTGCCTGATATTTTCGGCGGTTTTAATTCCCAAATTGTCGATTTCATTTTCCACAATTTTAAGGTATTCTTTTTCTTCTTGAAGAATTTTCTTTTCCATTTTTACCTCTTTTTAAAAGTAAAAATTTTACTCGCGATATTATAACATATTTTGTTGATAAAAATCTATTGTTTTGTTAAACTTTTTCAAATTTTTTATTAAACTGTGATTAATAATAAAAAATGGTGCAAAACTGCACCAAATTTCTTTTATAGGTAAAAACTATTCTTCATCATCGTCTTCATAAGTGTTTTCTTGTGGATTTTCTTCCGTTGTCACTTCTTCCATCGTGGCGTCTTCCACCTTTTCTTCCGCATTTTCACTGTCAGGAGTGATTTCTTCCACTTCTTCGTCTTCTTCACGCTTGGTGAGTGCCACGCTGACAATTTTGGCGTCATTTCGTAGGCGCATAATCTTGACGCCTTGGCTGACACGCGAAAGTGTGCTTATGCTGTCAATATGAGTGCGAATGATGATTCCGGTGTCGGCAATCACAACAATATCGCCATTATCTTCAACAAGTTTCATTGCCACAAGTTTACCGGTTTTTTCGCTCAAAACGCACGCTTTGACACCCATACCACCGCGTTGTTGAAGTCGGAATTCTTCCACAAGGGTTTGTTTGCCATAGCCGTTTTCTGTGATGGTCAAAACTTTGTCGTTTTCATCTTTTATTATTGCCATATCAACAATATAGTCGCCAGAGTTAAGTTTCATACTCTTCACGCCTTGGCTGTCTCTGCCCACTTGACGAACATCTGTTTCATTGAAGCGTATACATTTTCCTTCGCGAGAGCAGATAAGGATGTCATCTCTGCCACTTGTCACTCCCACGCCGATAAGTTCATCGCCGTCAAGAAGTTTGATGGCAATTTTTCCGCCTTTTCGGATGTTTTCATATTCAGAGAGCGGTGTCTTTTTGATAAGTCCATTTCTGGTTGCCAAAATCAAATTGCCCTTTTCTCCTTTCTTTCCAGCAATTATCATTGCCACTTTTTCACCAACTGAAAGTTCCAAAAGGTTTATCATTGCGCGTCCTTTTGCCTGGCGTTGTGCTTCTGGAATTTCATAGGCTTTCAAACTGTATACTCTGCCAAGGTTTGTGAAGAAGAACAGATCGTCGTGAGTGGAGGAGACAATAATCTTTTCCACAAAGTCCTCATCCTTTGTTTTGTGAGCAGATATTCCCACGCCACCGCGGTGTTGTGCTTTATATTCACTCATTGCCATACGCTTGATATAGCCCATATGTGTCATTGAGATGATGACATCTTCTTCGGCGATAAGGTCTTCAATGTCAATACCGCCCATTTCCAAACTAATTTCAGTTTTTCGCTCATCGCCATAAGTGTTTTTGATAACTTCAAGATTATCGCGAATAATTTGAAGGACGCGAGAAGGAGTTTCCAAGATATTTTGAAGGTCGGCGATTGTTCTTTCAAGTTCCATAAGTTCTTCTTTGAGTTTTTCCACTTCCAAACTTGTGAGTTTTGAAAGTTTCATTTCAAGAATCGCATTTGCTTGAATTTCATCAAGTTCAAAGTTTGTGGTGAGATTTTGAAGGGCGTCTTGTTTGTCTTTTGAAGACTTGATGATTTTGATTACTTCATCAATATTTGCAAGGGCGATGACAAGTCCTTTGACAATATGTTCACGCTCTTGTGCTTTTTTAAGGTCGAAACGAGTTTTTCGTATCAGCACTTCTTTTTGGTGTTCAAGATAGTAGTATAGCATTTCTTTAAGATTCAAAATGCGTGGAGTGCCATTGACAAGAGCAAGCATAATAATTCCACTTGATTGTTGAAGCATTGTGTGTTTATATAACGAATTCAAAACAACTTGAGCATTGGCATCTTTCTTGACATCGACAACAACGCGTAAGCCTTCTCGGTCACTTTCTTCTTTGATGTCGGCGATACCTTCAATTTTTTTGTTTTTCACCATATCAGCCATCTGTGTGATGAAACGAGCTTTGTTGACTTGATATGGAAGTTCTGTGATGACGATTCTGGCGCGTCCAGTTGAAGTTTCTTCAATTTCGGCACGACCTCTCACCAAGATTCCGCCATGACCGGTTTTGTAGGCGTGTTTAATGGCAGTTCTGCCCATAATTATGCCACCAGTTGGATAGTCAGGCGCTGGAATAATTTTTATGAGTTCATCAATGTCGATATCAGGATTGTCGATAAGTGCTTGCACACCAGAGATAACTTCTTTCAAATTGTGTGGTGGAATGTTTGTTGCCATACCAACAGCGATACCATCCGCACCATTGACAAGAAGATTTGGGAATTTTGCCGGAAGCACGGTTGGTTGCATCAAAGTGTCATCAAAGTTAGGATAAAAGTCGACCGTTTCCTTGTCGATATCTTCCAGCATCAAGGAAGCAATTTTGCTTAAACGGGCTTCAGTGTAACGCTGTGCAGCAGGAGGGTCACCATCGACCGAACCAAAGTTTCCGTGCCCATCCACAAGTGGATATCGAATGGAGAAGTCTTGTGCAAGACGCACGAGAGCATCATATATCGAACTGTCGCCGTGTGGGTGATATTTACCCATAACTTCGCCGACAATTCTTGCACTTTTCTTGTGTGGTTTGTCATAGAAATTATTAAGTTCGCCCATTGAAAAAAGAATTCTGCGGTGAACAGGTTTAAGCCCATCGCGAACATCAGGAATGGCACGGCTGACATTGACAGCCATAGCGTAGGAGATAAAGGATTTTTTGAGTTCTCCCACAACTTCCACTTTTTCAATTTTTTCGTTTTCAAAAAGTTCTTTCAAACTCTTTTTCTTTTCTTCATCAATCTTGCTCATTTTGTTTTCCTTTTATTTTGTTTTTCCGTCATCGTCGAGAAACACTCTGGATTCTTTTAGTAATTTGTTTGTTTTGATGGTATGTTCAAATTTTCGTTGCTTGTTTAAAACTTCCACAAAGTCAAGAGGGGTGGTGTTTTTCAAAAGTTCGATTTTTTCAAGTGGCTTTGAAAAATTGTCAAATATTTTTGCGAAGTTCTTAAGTTTTGGCTCGTCTTCAATATCGACATAAAAAACATCATTTTCGATTTCAGCATTCTCTTTCAAATACCAAAACATTGTTTCAATTTTGTAGTATTCTGAAAAAGAAACGAAAGGAAACTCAAGCGTCTGCACTTTGCCGGACTTGTTTTTGACACTGAATTTATAGTGTTTTGGGTTTTTGTTTAATTTTATTTTGTTTTCTTTAAGCCAACTAAAAAAATCCATATTTTACTTCCCTAATTCAAAGTTTTTTCTTTTTGATTTGCCAACTTTATTTCATTATCTTCAATTTCTTGTGCGAACATCCTTGGTCCGCCGGTCATAAGTCGCTCCATTTTTCTGGTGTAATCTTTTTGTGGGTGACGATTCAAGGTTTCCAAATACTTTGGCATATCTTTTATCATATATGAAAAATCTTCATATGACACGCGTTGAAATTGCACGAGATAGCAATAAGTTGCCACAAGGCGTTTCATATCAGCTTTTGTGACAAATTTGAGTGTTCGTGTTGGGTGCGTTGTTGCGTCCAAATTGGAAGAGCCAGCAACTGGGAAATCATATTCATAAGGTTTAATTTCTTCCTCTTCTGTGATATTGAAATGTGTTGCTTTTAGATAATTTTTAAAATCCATATTTTCTCCTATATTAAACATCCAAGTCTTTGACAAGAGTGGCGTTTTCTTCAATAAATTGACGGCGTAGTTCTGGATCTTCGCCCATAAGTTGGTTGAAAAGTTTGTCGGCTTCAATGGCATCTTCCATTGTGATACGAAGAAGGACGCGGTGTTCTGGGTTCATTGTGGTTTCCCAAAGTTGTTCAGGGTTCATTTCACCAAGACCTTTATATCTTTGAAGTGTTGTGCCTTTTCTGCCATTTTCGTCAAACCAACGATTGAGTTCATCGTCAGAATAGAAATAGAACTCTTCTTTTCCGCGTGCCACTTTATATAATGGTGGTTGAGCGGCGTATACGTGACCATTTTCGATAAGTGGTCGCATAAAGCGGAAGAAAAATGTGAGAAGGAGTATTCGAATGTGTGAACCATCCACATCGGCATCGGACATACAGATGATTTTGTTATAGCGAAGTTTTGATTCGTCAAAATCATTGCCAGTGCCAGCACCAAAAGCGGTTATCATCGCACGAATTTCGGCATTTTCCAAAATTCGGTTAAGTCTTGCTTTTTCGACATTCAAAATCTTACCGCGAAGTGGCAAAATTGCTTGGAAGCGTCTGTCACGACCTTGCTTTGCTGAACCACCAGCGGAATCGCCTTCGACAATATATATTTCGCAAAGACTGCTGTCTTTTTCAGAGCAGTCGGCAAGTTTTCCAGGAAGAGTGGTGTTTTCAAGAACACTTTTACGCCTTGTGAGTTCTCTTGCGTTTCTTGCAGCATCTCTTGCGCGTTGAGCGGTCACGCTTTTCATAATAAGTTCGCGTGCTTCATTTGGATGCTCTTCAAGATAGTCCCCAAAGTTTTCTTGCATTGCTTTATAGACAATATTTCTCATCTCGCTGTTGCCAAGCTTTGTTTTGGTTTGTCCTTCAAATTGAGGTTCGCGAAGTTTAACCGAAATAACAGCGGTGATACCTTCACGGCAATCTTCACCAGAAAGTTTTTCGTTTTCTTTTATGATGCGGTTTTTGACGGCATAGTCATTGATAACCTTGGTGAGAGCGTTTTTGAAACCGTCAAGATGAGTTCCACCTTCTTCGGTGTTAATGTTGTTTGCGTATGAGTTTATGATTTCGTTGTAGCTGTCATTATATTGGAAACAAACTTCAATTTCATTGACAACTTCGCCTTTGTCGTTATGATTAAATTTGTTGAAATAGACTGGATTTGCAAGGAGAGTGTTTTTGTTGGTGTTGAGATAGTCAACAAACTCCACAATTCCGCCCTTAAATTCAAATCTGTCATTTTTTTCTTTACCTTCGCGTCTGTCTTCCAAAGTGATGACAAGACCTTTGTTCAAAAAGGCAATTTCGCGGAAGCGGTTTTTCAAAGTGTCATAATTAAATTCCACAGTTTCAAAAATTTCAGGGTCTGGCCAGAAAGTTACTGTTGTTCCGCGTCTGTCAGTCGAGCCGATGACTTTCAGTGGTTCAATCGCTCTTCCGCGTGCAAATCCAATGAAGTGATGTTTGCCGTTTTGATAGACATCTGCAGTCAGTTTGGTTGAAAGAGCGTTAACGCAAGAAACGCCCACGCCGTGAAGACCGCCAGAAATTTTGTAGCCTTCACCGCCAAACTTGCCACCAGCGTGAAGTTTGGTCAAAACCACTTCAACGGCGCTTTTACCTTCTTTCTCAATGATGCCGGTTGGAATGCCACGGCCATTATCAACGACAGTGCAAGAGCCATCGGCATTGATAATCACATTGATTTCAGTGCAGTAGCCAGCAAGAGCCTCATCAATAGAATTGTCCACCACTTCTGTGACAAGGTGGTGGAGTCCGTGCTCATCAGTTGAGCCGATATACATTCCCGGTCTTTTTCGGACAGGGTCAAGACCTTCAAGGACTTGAATTTCGCTGGCATCATATTTTGTTGATTTTGCGAGTTTTTCGCTTTCATCAATTTCGTTCAAATTGGCATTATTTTGGTTTTCAAATTCGTCCATAACAATTTATTTCCTTTATATTATATAAATATACTATATTATAACATATATTAAAGGAAAAATCAAAAGGTTTTGTCAAAAAAAATGTAAAATATTGTCAACAAGACTATTGACAAAGAAAGGTTTTGATGTTATTCTAAAACTAGGAGCGGATATGAAAAAACATTTTAAATTGGATAAAGCACTTTATAAAACCACACAAAAGCAACAAGAAGAGTCCACAATTTTAAGACGATTTGATGCGGTAGACCAATATTTTTATGACACAATGATTTTGAAGTTGATTAATGAAAATGACAGACATATTTTCATTAATTCCAAGCCGAAAAGAAAGAGCGAAAGAGAAAAGTTTTCCAATTTTTATGCCTACAAAGAACACGATTATTCTGACCTTAATGCACTTTTGGGAGCGATAACAATCAAAGAAGAAGAAATGAAGGCAAAAGGATATAATCTTGAAGGCGTGAAGAGTTTTAATCGTAATGTTTGGCTGGATTTTTCGAGAGAAAGCAATGCCATTGAGGGGATTATTGATGATTTTTCATATGATTTGTTGAGTTTCAAAGTTAAACTTCACGAAATGATTGACACTGACCCTGACAAAGATAAGCCGTTTGATAAATATGAGTATTACAAAAAACTTATGCATCAGTGCGAAATTTTGAAAGAGCGTAATTCGAAAAACAATGGCATTATGATTATTGAAGGCAAAAACAAAAAGCATTTTCTTCGAGAAGAAACCTTAAGACACTTCATTGCTTTCAAATATGCTTATAAATGTGCCAAATATGACAGAAAAATGATGGGTCAAGCAAAGGAAGAAGAAGGTGACAAAAGTTTTGAATTTGTCGACTTGATTTTGAATATTCACTCTCTTATCTTTGGAAGAGAAACATTGTTCAGAAATATTCCGATATATGTCAAATCAGCAGAATGGGCACCACCAAGCGAAGATGTGTTTTTGTCGCAACTTGAATTGTTGAGTAAGTGGGTGACAGACGGGAAACAAAGTGGAAATCTCAATCCAATTGAAAAAGCAGCCATAACGCACGCCGAGTTCATCCGTATTCATCCTTTTATGGACGGAAATGGCAGAACAGGCAGAATTCTCTCAAACTATATTTTGATTCGCGATGAAATGCCAACAGTTTCGATTGGCTACAAGAAAACCAAAGAATATTTTAATGCCATTGACAAAGCGGTGACAACTCATAATATTGATGACCTTATTGACATATATTATGAAGGTGTGAAAAGCGGTGCGGAAAAAATTATGACCAATCTTGAGCATATCGAAAAGGAACAAAAGCCAAAAAAGATTTTGGAAAAAGAGAGAGTAAATTAATATTTCAAAAATGAAACACAAATAATTTGAAAGAAAAAACGATAACTTGCAAAAATTTTCGAATAACTCTTGACAAAAAAATAAGATTAGCATATAATAACTATATGCTATGACGCGAGGTAGAGCAGCTCGGAAGCTCGTCGGGCTCATAACCCGAAGGTCGTAGGTTCAAATCCTACCCTCGCAACCAAATATAAAATCGCTATGAGTGCCTAAAATAAACACTTGTGGCGATTTTTCATTTTGTAAATTTTTTCTCAATTTTCAATTTTGACAACACTTTTGACAACACTTTTAATTCAAAAAATAACCGAGTATTTAAAACTTTCAAATAAAAAAAGGTTGCCATCAACCTTTTCATTTTTTGTGTTCACATTTAATTAGAAGAAAATTATGGTGATGCAAAGAAGCAAGAGTGCGACAAACAAGATGATGTTTATTCGGCGTTCTTTTGTGAAGGTGGTTGCAAGAATATAACCACTTAACACAAGAAGGGAAAGAGAATAAAGAATGTTTGGCAAGGCAAAAGAATAGACAACAACAGCCAAAACTTGTCCCAGCAAGAAACCAACCGACATAAAATTCAAGGAATTGGAAAGTAAATCAAAAGGATTGTGGTTTTTTCGGAGCATTGTCAAGAAAAGTCCAATAATGGCAAAAGGAATGCCCATCAAAAGCCCAAACGGCGTTTCTTTGCCAAGATACAGCCCAGCAAAGGCGACAAGAAATGAAGATGCTGTGAAGGCGATACTTTCAAAAATTCTTCCTTCGCTTTCTTGAAAGGCTTTTGAAAGATTTAGTTTCTTTTTCTTTCCATTAATTTTCTCATCGGTTTTTTCTTCAACATTCTCTTCTTCAACGCCTTCCTCTTTGACGATTTCTTTTGGTTTAAGTTCAAAGAAAGAAAGAAAAAGTGGCACAAAAGAGATAATCAAAATAATGCTGAAACCGCCAAAATTATTTTGATAGTTAGCACTCAAGATTCCGCAAATGATGATTGCCATAAGTGACAGAGCGGAAAGAGAAAAGTATAACACACCTTTTTTCTTGATAAAAATGGTGGAAACACTCAAAAGTCCGCTTGCGACAAAAATAATAATGAGCGAAATCATCAACATATATCTTTATTATAAACAAAAATGACGAATTTGCAAAATGATTTAGACAAGTTTTTTGTTATTTAAAAATTTATTTTCGAGTTATTTTGTCGGCTTGAAAGAATCTTTCAAATTGATGGTCAAATTGAAAATCAAGTTGTCGGCTGTCGAGTCTTTATCAAGACAATAATAGCCTTTTCTCATAAATTGGAACCTATCTTCCACTTTTGCTGTTTTAAGGAAGTTTTCGGCATATGCTGTTCGATTGACAAGAGAATTTGGTTCCAAAATATCATCAAGTGAAGCGCCTTCAATGAGTGCTTTTGTCGGGTCGGTGATTTCTTCCTTGAAAAGATTTTTAAATTCGCGAATGGTGACAGGAAAATAGTTTTCTGCTGAAACAAAGTGAATTGTTCCCTTACATTTGATGCCAGAGTTATCTTGACCGCTTTTGGTTTCTGGCAGATATTCACATTCAAGATGGTCAATTTCGCCATTTTCATTGAAAACAACTTTATCGCATCGAATGATGTAGGCACCTTTAAGACGGACAATGCCACCTTCAACCAGACGATTATATTTTGGTGGTGGGTTCAAAGAAAAATCTTCTTTTTCAATGAAAATTTCACGACTGAAGAGTGATTTATGCGAGCCAGCATTTTCATCATTTGGATTGTTTTCAATTTCAATTTCTTCGCTTTTGTCAAGATTGGTGATAACCACTTTCAGTGGGTCCAAAACCACCATTGCACGCGTGGCAATATTGTTTAAGTCATTTCTGATATGGAAATTAAGGGCGGATTGAGGAACGGTGGCATCGGCTTTTGTCACGCCAGCGCTCAAAATGAAATCTTTGATGCCTTTTGCAGTGAAACCGCGTCTTCTCATTCCAACGAGAGTGAAAAGGCGAGGGTCATCCCAACCCATAACCTTTTTTTCATTGACAACTCTTCGCAAAAACCTTTTTCCCAGCAAAACATTTTCAAGGTTAAGTCTGGCAAATTCAATTTGGCGTGGTGGATATGGCTTTTTCCAGCATTTTTCCAAAACCCAGTTATATAGTGGTCTATGGTCTTCAAAACTCATATCACACAAACTGAAGGTGACACCTTCAAGAGCATCTTCAAGCGGGTGAGCAAAGTCATACATTGGATAGATGCACCACTTGTTGCCTGTGCGATAATGCTTTACTTTTTGCACACGATAAATGACAGGGTCACGCATATTCATATTTGGATGAGCCATATCAATTTTGGCACGCAAAACGACTTGTCCGTCATCATATTTTCCAGCGCGCATATCACGAAAGATTTGCAAACTTTCTTCAACTGGACGATTGCGATATGGACTTTCTGTGCCCGGAGTGGTTAATGTTCCGCGTGATTTGGAAACTTCTTCTTGAGATTGCTCGTCAATATAGGCATCACCGCTTTTAATTAGGTTTTCGGCAAAATGATACATATCTTCAAAGTATGCTTCACTTGCGTAGATAAGTTTTTTTGGTTGATATCCCAGCCATTTAAGGTCGGCAAGGTAACTGTCAGCAAAGTCGCCATCTTCTTTGGTTGGATTCGTGTCATCCATTCTCAAATATGTGTATCCACCATATTTTTTGGCAATTTCAAAGTTGAAAGTGATAGCCTTGCAGTGTCCAATGTGCCAATAGCCAGATGGTTCAGGTGGAAAACGTGTGATAACTTCTTTTGCTTTTCCGTTTTCAAGGTCCTTGTTTATTTCTTCTTCAATAAAGTTGGATGGTTCAATGATTTTCATATAAGACTCCTAATAAGTTAAGTATAAAATTAAAATTCAAAATTGTCAACAAAAGAAAATTATGTGTTGTCGATTTTCAGATTTTTTATCTTGTTTTTAATGCGACTTAAAGAATTGTCGATGCTTTTTTCATTTAGACCCAAGATTTTGGCAATTTCTTTGTAGGAATAACCACGAAGATAAAATTTCAAAACTTCATATTCTTTTTTGGAGAGAATGTTTTTGATTTTCAAAATAAGGTCCTTATAGTTCTCTCGGCTTATCACTTTTTCATCGGGTGACACCTGAAAAATCAGGTTCATTGGCAAAAAGTCTTCCTCATCATTTTTTTCGGAAAAACTTTGAAGTGACACCGAGTTTGAAAGTGTCATATTTTTCTTTGTGTTGGCTTTTTTGATAGCGGTTTGAATTTGGTGCTTGACACACATAATGGCAAAAGTTTTGAAGGAAGCGGATTTTGATGAATCATAGTTTTTTATGGCTTTGTAAAGCCCAATCATTCCTTCTTGAACAATATCTTCAAGTTCGCCACCAATGATAAAATAACTTCTGGAAATTTTCACCACAAGGTCTTTATATTTTTCCAAGAGTTCATTTTCTGCACTTTCATTTCCATTTTTGGAAAGAGTGACAAGTTCTTCATCGGTCATAGGTATATTTTAACATATTTTCCAAATTTTTCAATGCGATTTGTGCTAATTTGACAAAATATTATTTAATTTCAAAATATATAGTATAAATTTTCGATTGCCAAACAAACTAGAAATATGAAATATAGATGTCTTGTTGTTTTCTTAATTCTTTGTTCAATTTTGTCGTTTTCAGGGTGCGGAAAGGAAGTTTCGTCGGCAAAAATCACTCGCGATGATGAGTTTGTGGGTGGGAATTTAACTTTTGTTTATGATGAAAAATTGCGAGAAATAAGTGTTGGCGGAGAAGGAGAGTTTATTCAGTTCTATGACAAAGATTTGGCAAGAAATTGGGAAGCGGGAAACCGCATTGGGCTCAAGATTATCGCTCCAAAAGAGATTGATGACCACGCCAAAACAACCATTGAAATCGATGGGGTTACTTTTGTGGATATGTTTGTGAAAATTGATGGGCAAAGGCAAGACTTTTTCAATATTTATCCAATTGTGACAGAAAAAACAAAGGAAATTAATTTCAAAATTTGTTGGAATGAAAGCGTGAATGCTCAAAATTATAAAATCAAAATTATGAGTGGGACAAAACTGTTGGACCAAAGTGGGAAGGTGATAAATTGACAGAAAAAGTTGTTTTAACAAAAATTTGACAACTTTTTGATAAAATTTAAAAAAATACTTGACAAAGCAAGCCAAATTATATTATACTTTGAAAGCAATATCAATTTGGTCTCGTGGTCAAGTGGTTAAGACACCGCCCTTTCACGGCGGTATCAGGGGTTCGAGTCCCCTCGAGATCACCAAACAGCAATAAGCTGTTTTTTTTGTTTATAAGCACAGAGTAAAATTTGTTTGGGAGAGAAGTCAGTTTTTGTCGGTTGGAAAATTTCTGGCGATTGCCGTGACAAAGACGGTGGAATATTTTGAAAGATATTCAGCACAGGTGTTGACCGTGGCACAAGTTGTGATAACATCATCAACAAGCAAAACACTTTTACCTTTGATTAAGTCTTTGTTCATAACCGCAAAAGCATCTTTCAAATTTTTGCTTCTTTCTTTATAATTCAAAACTTTCTGCTCACCGGTGTCTTTGATTTTGTTAAGAGTTTTGATAACTTTCACATTCAAAATTTTACCAATTTCTTCGGCAAGTCTTTCAGATTGATTGAAGGAGCGTTCTTTAAACTTTTTCTTGGTCATTGGCACGAAAGTGATAAAATCAATCTTGAGATTTTTGATATATTTTGCAATGATGATGGCGAAACCTTTGGCAAGATATCTATTATTATTAAATTTGTAGGAAAGAATGCTTTGACGAACGACGCCGTCATAAATAAAAGGAGAGTATGCTTTCTTGAAAAATCTTTTGTTGTTTTGACAAAAGTCACAAATTTTGGCTTCGCTTTCAATTGGCATATCACAAATAAGACAACGATTTGTATTGTTGAAAGGGAGAGATTTCTCACATTCATTGCAATATGGCTTGTCATAAAATGTTGGAATATCGCGACCGCAGAAGATACACTTAATATCATCTGGGAAAAGCAATTTGTCAATCAAAGATGATATTTTCATTAAAAAACTCGATTTTTTTTGATTTTTTTGCGTTTTTTCTTTATTTTTTAATAGTTTTTCAATCTCTTTCATTTTTTCATTTGTCTTTGTCTTACCACTTCATAGACAACAATTCCGGCACTCACACTGGCATTCAATGAATTGACCGACCCGAAAAGTGGAAGGGTGACAACGCCGTCACAGTGGGAGATAATTGATGGTTTTGTGCCTTCACCTTCCGAGCCGATAACAATGCCGATTGGCCCAGTTAGGTCGGTTTTATAGATGTCTTCTCCGCCAATTTCTGCCGAATATATCCAAAGTCCAGCATCTTTCAAATCCTTAATGGCATCTTTAAGGTTGGTCACACGGGCGATTTTCATATTTGAAATTGCACCAGCACTTGTTCGCACCACTGTTTCATTCACTTGGCAAGCACGAATTTTTGGAATGATAATTCCGTCCACGCCAGCACATTCACAAGAGCGGATAATAGCACCAAAATTGTGAGGATCTTCAATGCCGTCAAGAAGGACAACAAAAGGGTCTTTGCCTTTCTCCTTTGAAAGAGAAAGAATGTCAGCGATGTCAGAATATTCAAATTCGACTGTTTCGGCAATATATCCTTGATGATGTTCAGTTTTGGCAATTTTGTCCATAATTTTCTTTGGCAAGAATTCCATTTTGATATGGTTCTTTTTTGCGAGAAAAACAATTTCATCTTTTCGATGTTCGAAATTTTTGTCAACAATAAGTTTGTTGATTGTTGCACCATTTTTAATTCCTTCCAGAACTTGATTTTTTCCTTCTAAATTCATTTTTCCTTCCTTTTTTTGATTTTTATTAAAAAATTCACCAAAAAATCATTAAAAATTAAACAAAAATTATTTTTTATTGTATTTTTCCATCTTTTTTTATTGTATATTTGCCATTTTTTATTATTTTTTTAATTATTTTTTTAAAAAATCAATAAAATAGCTAAAAAATAATGTTTTTTTGTGATTTTTATGATATTTTCACTGAAAAATCCAAAATTTCTTTTAATCTTTCTTGCTGATTTGATAAAAACAAATAGCCAACAAGAGCTTCAAAAGATGTTGCTTTTTTATATTCTTCTTCATCAAAATTTTTGGCTTTATGTTTATATTTTGAATTCCTTGCACGCCTGACAATTTCTTTTTCTTTTTCGGTTAAATTTTCTTGGAGTTTTTTCAGCACTTCTTTTTGTGTTTTGGCATTACAAAATTTTTTGGCTTCGTTGTGATAGTTGGAAAGTTTCAAGCCATCCTCGTGTGTCAAGACATATTGTCTGACATATGCCGTGTGAATGGCATCTCCAATAAACGCGAGTGCAAGTGGTGATAATTTTTCATAGATTTCCATAATTTTTCCTTTAGTTATTAAAGCGGAAAAGAACGACATCGCCATCTTGCATCACAAATTCTTTGCCTTCCATTCGCACCTTTCCTTTTTCTTTTGCTTTCAAAAATGAACCGGCTTCGACAAGGTCATCATAGGAGACAACTTCCGCTTTGATGAAGCCTTTTTCAAAGTCTGTGTGGATTTTTCCAGCAGCTTGTAGTGCTTTTGTGCCTTTTGTGATTGTCCAAGCACGCACTTCCTTTTCGCCAGCGGTGAGATAACTCATAAGTCCAAGAAGGTCATAACTTGCTTTGACGAGTTTTTCGAGCCCGCTTGACTTGATGCCCAATTCTTCTTTGAAAAGTTGTCGTTCATCTTTGTCCAAAAGTGCGAGTTCTTCTTCGATTTTTGTGCAAAGAGCAACCACTTTGGCATTTTCAGTTTTTGCAATATCTTTGACGATTTCAACATATTCATTGGTTTCTTTTGCAAGGTCATTTTCGCCAATATTAGCGACATATATGACTGGTTTTGATGTGAGCAGAGCAAAATTTTTGAGAATTTTTTGTTCTTCATCGCTATATTCAAGATTACGCGCTTGTCCACCTTTTTCAAGAATATCTTTGATTTTTTTTAACATATTGACGGTGACAAGCAAACTTTTGTCGCCGGTTGTTTTGACGAGTTTGGAATTTTTCTCAAGATATTTGTCCACTTGCTCAAGGTCAGAGAGTGCAAGTTCCATTTCAATGGTTTCAATATCGCGTTTAGGGTCCACAGTTCCACTCACGTGAATAATTTTGTCGTTATCAAAACAGCGAACAACGTGGACAATGGCGTCAACTTCGCGAATATGGCTCAAAAACTTGTTTCCAAGTCCTTCGCCGTGGCTTGCACCAGCCACAAGTCCAGCAATATCGACAAATTCAATAACAGCCGGTGTGATTTTCAAAGTGTTATACATCTTTCCAAGGACATCCAATCTTTCATCCGGAACATCAACCACGCCAACATTTGGTTCAATTGTGCAGAAAGGATAGTTTGAACTTTCCGCGCCAGCATTTGTTATGGCGTTAAAGAGTGAACTTTTGCCAACATTTGGCAATCCAACAATACCAATTTTCATTTATTTTTCTCCGTTATAAGTAATATTAAAAACTTCTTTGTTTTCAAGTTAGATTATATCAAATATCCAAAATTTTTACAATAAATATTTGATATTATCATTAAAAAGTTACAAAAAAAACAGGAAGAACTTTGATTTTCTTCCCGTTTCTTATTTATTTTTGAACTCAATGCTTTATTTTCCTGAACTGCGACCAGTGTTTGATCGTGTTCTTGTTTGAGGTTTTGAAGAGAAATTTGATTCAATTGTTTCTGTTGCAGTGTTTGCCTTGTCACGATTATTAGCTCTCATTGTGTTGATAACATTCAAGTTCTCATCGTGTTTTTCAAGTTCTGCTCTTTTTTCTGGGCTACTTTTCTTCAAAGTGTCAATTTGATCCAAGTATTTAGCTTCTTCAGTTTTCAATTGCGCTTGTTTTGCTGGGTCAGATTCATTTCTTATTTCTTCATTCAACCTTTTGAGTTCGTGATACGCTTTGGCAACATCATCACCGCTTGTCTTTCTGATTGTTTCCATATAATTTTGCTCAATTATATCCAAGTTTTTAGTTATTTGTTGATTACGCTCTTGAACACTCTTAAGTTGTTCATTTTTTGTTTTGCCAGTCGGGGTATAGTCTTGAAGGTATGGAATGACAAATTTGGAAACATCACTTTGGAGTTGCGGGTCTATTTGTCCAATTCTGTCACTATTAGCAATCACGGCTTTAGCTTTATCCATCACTACATTTGGATTGTTTGAGTAGTAATAATTATCATCCATTTGCTGGTTAAGTTCTTGCATTATTTGTGAATTATTTGTGAATTGGAAATTTGGGTTATCTAATAATTTACGAGCTTGACCAATATTCGTTCCCATTTGAGCCAAATTTCCTAGACGCGAATCAATGGCGCTAATTTGTTCATCAGTTAAGCGTTTTGCTTCATCAATTTGTTCTTGTGTCATCACGCCTATTGCATCAAGGAATTGTTCGTGTGAAATTTGACTGCTGATTTGTTCAATTTCAGAGTTAACGGCATCACGCTCGCTTTCAAGAAGATCAAGAGTATTTTTTCTTGTGGTTTCGTTGACAATTCCATCAAATTCTGTTTTCAGTTTTTCAGATTCAGAAACTTTTGCATTGAAGAATTTAACTTTTTCGCTTGCCTTCTTAAGGGCACCTTCTTTTTGTTCTTGAATTGTTTTGATTTGGCTGTCAATTAAACCATTTCTTTGGTCATAATCTGCATTGAATTCAGCAATTTGTTGTTTTCTCTCTGCTTCTCTTCGTTTGTTTTCTTCTTCAATTTCGCTTACTGACATTGAAGCCGCTTCAGGAGAGTATGCATCCAAAGGTTGCAGTTCTGGATTGGTGTTGATATAAGCAAGTTTTTCATCAAGCTCACTGTTGTTGGCATTTTTCTGATTTTCGAGTTCTTTTATTTGCTTATCATATGTTGAAGTGCCGTTTTTTAATGCTGATTCTTGTGCACGAGCATCTGCCAAGTTCTTTCGATTTTCTTCTTCAATGTTAATCAAGTTGAGTTTGCTTTTCAAGTTTTCAATTTCAACTGTTCTTGCTTCTTGAATCTTGCCATTGATTTTTTTGAGTCTTTCTTTCGCTTTTGCCAATTTTACTTCAAGATTTTTACGCTCTTTCTGTGTCAATCGGCGAGCACCGCTTTTTTCATTGAGCGCTTTCGCGGTTTCCACAAGTTGAGCTCTTGTTCGATTAAGGTTGTTGCGTTCTATATTTGCATTTTTTGCCGTTTCATTGAGTTTATTGCGCGTAAGTTGATTTTGCTTAATATTGTCGTTATATTTGTCAATAAATCTATTTCTTATATTCCTTATTGCGTTTTTAATTCTTTTTGGCCAAGTCCAAAATCTGCTCACACCCAACCCAATAAGAGCAACTGGCAAGAAAACTGGGAATGGAATAAACACACTCAAAATTCCTGTCAAAACGCCTGCCGTTACCCAAAAAGATCGGATTTGCCAAAAATGCGCTGGCTTTTTACCCTTTTTATCATTATTCTCATCAGGGTCTTTTAATTTTTCTTTTTCCTTAAAAGTTTTATTGTCTTGACGGATATATTCACGATCAGTGTTTTCAGGTTCTTGAACAGGTGGCTCTGTTAATCCGCCGCCACCATTTCCGTCATCGCCTTTGCCACCATCGCCACCGCCGGTTTGTCCATCGCCACCAGTTGTTCCGCCACCGGTTTGTCCATCGCCACCAATTGTTCCACCACCAGTTGTTCCGCCACCGCCAGTGGTTAGACCATCGCCGCCTTTGCCGTCATCACCTTTGCCACCTTCACCACCGGTTTGTCCATCGCCACCGCCGGTCTGTCCACCACCGGTCTGTCCACCACCGGTCTGACCATCGCCATCTTTGCCTCTTCCGCCTTGCGAAAGATTATCAACTTTTTCAGAAAGTTGTTGATTTTGTTCTAAAATTTGTTGATTTTGTTTTAAAAGTTGTTGATTTTGTTCCGCCAGTTTTTGCGTTATTTCCAAAAGTGTTTGAATCTTTTGGTCTGTTTCTTCTTGGTGTTCGGTGAATCTTTTTTCAAGATTAACAACAGCGCTCTCTGTTCTTCTTGAAGATTCTTGTGCAGCTGCTGATGCATTGGCGGCTTCACCCGCTAAACGCTTTAGTTCGTTCACCCCGCTTGTTAAGGAGTTGATATCTCTTGAATTTTGGGCTACAGAATTGCTCAAATTTTTCACATCAAGGCCAATATCTTGCACTAAATTATGGTTTTCTTCCACAGAGTCTTTAATACCTTGCATTTCACGGCTTAAATCATCTCTTGTTTGATCAATTTTGTCTCTGATATTTTGTGTGGATTGGTTAATTTCATTTCTAATATCATCTGCAGATTTATTAATTTCATTTTTTGTTACTTTCCACAGTATATTAAAATTCTCATTGGTTCTTGCCTGATAATCTTTTATGTCTTGATCAATTTGTTGTGTGTATGATTGAAGATTGTCGATTTTCTCCATTCCTTCATCAACTTTTCCCTCAAGATTGGTGATTTTTTCTTTGGTTTCGTCGATGTTTTTGTGAACTTCGCTAAAGCCTTTTTCGGTTTCTTTGCGGTGTTCGTCAATTTCTTGGTGAACTTTGGCAAATTCGTCAGCGTCTTTTTGTGCCTTTTCTTTTATGGCATTGTCAATGTTTGTCAATTGCTCTTTCATTCCGCCAACATTTTCTTTAAGTCCACTCAAATTCTTTTTCAATTCAGAAATTGCTGTGTTGACTTGTTGAAGTTCTTTTGAAACATTTTCTTGTGCCTTTTTGTTTTCTTCCAGCACTTTGTCCAATTTCCCTTGTGCTTCTTTGTTTTCTTCTGTCAATTGTTTTTGCTCATCAGCAAGACGCTTTTGCTCATCTCTTAATTCTTGTTGGGATTTTGTCAATTCCTCCAATTTTTCTGAAATAACGAGAAGATGTTGTTGTATTTTTGGGTCAGGACGAACTTCGGTGAGGTTGTCATAATCACGCTCAATGATTCTTTCAGTGTCATAGACCACAGTGAAAGGTTGATTGTCAACCACATCGCGTTCAGGGGAGCCTTCTTTTGGTTTACTTTTGGTGATTGAAGCGACTTCGCCTTCGCTGTATGTTTTTGCAAGTGCAATTTCTTCGTTTGAAGCGTTAACCGCTCCTTGGTTTTCTCTCAAACTTTCCTTGCCATAAGTTTTTTGCCAGTTTGTGACAAGATTTTCAAGCTCCTTGTTGTTTTCAGTTATTGGGTATGTCAAAGCATATGCCTTCCCTTTACCTTCGCCTTTCACCATAACACGAAGGAATTTTCCCTTTGTTGGCATATTCTTTATATCTTTATATTGTGTGGCGTCTTTATTTTCATTATCGAAGATTTCAATGTCCAAAACATCATAGAAACCGGTTTTTGCCTTTTCGTGTTTTTTGCTGTTTTGCGCATCTGGAACTTCGAGCGAACAATAAAACTTAAGTGCTGGGTTTTTACCGGTTGGAGTTGTCACTTCCATAAATCTTAAATCGGCAGTCTCTTTGCCTTTTGGTTTGCCGTTTTGGTCATAGTCAATGGCGTAACCACTTGCGTCACGCTTATATGTTTCAGTGGAAATTGTGGTCAAATTGAATTCTCTTTTTCCATTTCCACCATATTTAATGTTTGTGATTTTTTCGTTTGGCTTTTTCAATTTATGGTTTTGAATCATTTGGCTGACAAGCAAAGTTTCAACAGCTGTGGTGACTTTGTCAGTGTTAATTGAGCAACCATTTTTGCCCACAAAAGCATCTTTTTTGAATTCGTCACTGATGACGAAAGAAATTGGAGATTTTCCTCTGTGAACAGCAGAATGTTTCTCATTGTCAACGATTTGTGAGCCATATGCAGTGAAGAGAGCGGCGATATCAGTGTTTGCCACGCCCACGCGAACATCAAGTTTGCTGTCCACTTCCACTTTTGACAATGGGATTTCGTTGTCGCTCATTGAAAATTTTTGTTTTTTGCCGGCTGGATATGCTTGATAAAAGTCGGCAAACTTTTTCTTGAATTCTTCATCTTTGAAGACCAATTTTGTTCCAGCGCCGTTTCTTTCAATTGTTCCAAGAATTTTCCCATCTTGAACGATGCTAATCAAATTTTTGGTGTCATTACTTGCCACGATTTCTTGGCTTTTTTCCATTCCACCAACTTTGATTGGCACACCACTTCCAAGATTAACGCCGTCAAGCATATACGCCGTCACTTTTTGTGACTTTCCGTCTTTGGCTCTTGAAGTTGAAAGTGTGTCGGAAATGATAATTTTCGGGTCAGTTGGAAGATTATCTTGCTTCATATACGACTTGAACACTGCCGTTGTGCCAACAGCATCTTTTTCAAGTTGAGCACCGATAATATTGAAAATTTGTTGTTCGCTTATCTCTTTGCTTACGCCATCTTCACCTTTAAAAAAGATTTTGTCACCACGAATTTCCACTGGAAAATCGGTGCCGATTTCTGAAATGTGTGACGCAATATACTTTGGAGCATATTGAAGGATGATTTTGCGCTCTTTTGGTGAAGTAAATTTTGCATTTCTCACAATTCTTTCAGTTTGTTCAATAACCGTTCCTGGTTTCTTTTTGACATTTTGAGTGTAATTGTCATACAAAGTTTCTTCGTCAATTGGTTCGCCAGTCAAATTGTGAGCAAATGTTGACAATAAAGCTGGGTTAAATGCATATTCGGTTGTTAATGTTGCTGATTCTGCCATAATTCCTCCCGTTACTTTTCTCATTATACCATAATGACACTATCTTGTCAAATTTTGGCTAAAAATAAGATAAAATATTTCAAATGAGCAATTTTGACAAGTTTTCTATTTAAAACACCACAAAAAAGGTTGTATTTTTTTGTTATTTTTGTTAAAATAGTCTAAATTATGTATGCAGAGGGAATTTATGGGACTTTTTGGAAATGAAAACAAATCACAAGTAAAAAAACTTAAAAAGATAGCCGACAAAGTGGTGGCACTTGAAGACAAATATCGCGAATTTTCGGACGAAGAGTTAAGAGCGTGCACGCAAAAATTCAAGGAGAGATACAAAAATGGTGAAACCTTGATGGACTTGTTGCCAGAAGCATACGCAGTTATGCGTGAAGCGTCTGACAGAGTCTTGAAAATGCGTCATTTCTATGTGCAAATTCTTGGTGGTATTGCTCTTCATCAAGGGCGTATTGCTGAAATGGCGACTGGTGAAGGTAAAACCCTTGTGGCAACCCTTCCAGCATATCTCAATGCCTTAACCGGTCAAGGTGTGCACGTGGTCACAGTCAATGAATATCTTGCAAAGCGTGACGCAGAGTGGATGGGAAAGGTATATCGCTTTTTGGGACTTTCTGTTGGCATTGCTGTGTCAAATATGCAAGAGAGCGAAAAGAGAAAGGCGTATTTGGCTGACATTACTTACTGCACAAACAATGAACTTGGGTTTGATTATCTTCGTGACAATATGGCTGTGACCAAAGAACAGAGAGTGCAACGCGGTCACGCTTTTGCCATTGTCGATGAAGTGGACTCCATTTTGATTGATGAAGCAAGAACGCCACTCATTATTTCTGGACGCGGAATAAAATCCAGCGACAGTTATCTTTCTGCGCAAAAATTTGTCAAGACTTTGAAAAGTGAAGATTATGAAAAGGACGAAAAAACCAAACAACTTAATTTGACGGAAAGTGGAATTGAAAAAGCGGAGAGATATTTCAAGTTGGACAACCTTTCTGACATTGACAATTTGGAACTCAATCATCACATAAACAATGCTTTGAAGGCAAATTTTGTGATGTTTAAAGATGAAAACTATATTGTGAAAGACGGCGAAGTTATTATTGTTGACGAATTTACCGGGCGTTTGATGCCGGGAAGAAGATATAGTGACGGACTTCATCAGGCAATTGAAGCGAAAGAAGGTGTGGAGATAAAAGATGAGAACAAAACTCTTGCAACCATCACTTTTCAAAACTATTTCCGTCTTTATCACAAACTTTCAGGTATGACAGGAACGGCGAAGACAGAAGAAGGAGAATTCAGAGCAATTTATAACCTTGATGTTGTCACAATCCCGTCAAATTTGCCAAATATTCGACAAGACGAGCCGGACATTATTTTTTCCACCGAACGCGGAAAAATCAAGGCAATTGTGGAAGAAATCAAAAGAAGAAATGCTTTGGGACAGCCAATTTTGGTCGGCACAATCACGATTGAAAAGAGTGAACTTATCTCAAAAGCACTTAAAGAAGCGAAGATTAAGCATACCGTTTTGAACGCCAAAAACAACGAAATGGAAAGTCAGATTGTGGCACAAGCGGGAAGAAAAGGCGCGGTGACCATTGCCACCAATATGGCAGGGCGTGGAACGGATATTTTGCTGGGCGGAAATCCTGAATTTATGGCGAAAAAGAAGATGAAAGACGAGAATTTCACGGATGAGCAAATTTCATATGCCACTGCTTTTAACACGGTTGACGACAAGGAACTCAATCGGGCAAGAGAAAGATATAATGAATTATTCGCCGAGTTTAAGAAGGTGACTGATGCCGAAAAAGAAGAAGTGAAAAAGGCAGGCGGTCTTCATATTGTCGGCACAGAACGACACGAATCAAGGCGTATTGACAACCAACTTCGTGGTCGTGCTTCAAGACAAGGCGACCCAGGTTCAAGCGTTTTCTTCATTTCTTTTGAGGATGATTTAATAAGAAGATTTGCGGGCGAAAAATTCAAAAAAATTGCCACATTCTTCAAACTTGAAGAAGACACGCCAATCCAACTCAAAATACTCTCCAAGCAGATTGAAACAGCACAAAAAAAGATTGAAATGCAAAACTTTGCCATAAGAAAAACAGTGCTTCAATTTGACGATGTTTTGAACGCACAAAGAGAGATTATATATGCTCAAAGAAACAGTGTTTTGGATGGCGAGAGCGTGCACGAGCAGATAATGAATATGATTCCAACAGTTGTCACCACCTTTGTCAACCGCTGTGTTGACCCAGAGAAACCATATTTTGATTGGGACTATGAAAAAATCAACAAAGAACTTGAAAATGGGCTTTTGGAGCGTGGGAAAAACATCATCAATGAAGATATGTGTGAAGGCTTTGACATTGAAGATTTCCGCGACAAAGTGGTGGAACTTGTCAAGGCGAGATATCAAAATCGTATGCAAGAAGCAGGGAAATTGGGAATTGATTTTGAAAAAGTTGTTGAAAAATTTATCCTTCTTCGTGTTGTTGACAGCAATTGGATGAATCATATTGATGATATGCAAATAATGAAAAACGAGATTTTTGCACGCGGTTTTGGAAACCAGGACCCAATTCTTGCATACAAAAAAGATGGTTTTGAAATGTTTGACAAAATGGTGGAAAGAATCAAGGAAACGACTTGCCTTTTCCTTCTCAACACAAACATTGAAATAAGAAGAAAAGAACCGGCAAGACCAGAAAATAATCTCAAAAACACCGAAGCAAAAAAATATGACCCGGGCGAACAACCAAAGGAACAAAAAATCCAAAAAACTGTGGTGAACACCGAGAAAAAGATTGGCAGAAACGACCCTTGTCCGTGCGGAAGCGGAAAGAAGTATAAAAATTGTTGTATGCTTAAAAACGAACGATAAAATGAAAAAATTTGAGAGTTTTGATGAAAAAATAAAAGAATATTTCAAAATTTTGTCGCCAAGTTTTCCAAATTGGCTTGATGAATATATTTCGTGCCGTGAAATGGAAAGGTTAGACGGAGTGAGTGTCACTTGTGGCACTTACTATTCTTCGTTGCTGAAGAATAAATCCCACTTCTCTTCACTTGCTCATTCCATTGGTGTTGCTCTCATCATTTGGCATTTCACAAAGGACAAAAAAATGACACTTGCCGGACTTTTTCACGACATTTCCACACCAGTGTTCAAACACGCAATTGATTTTTTGAATGGTGACTATGAAAAGCAAGAGTCGACAGAAGAGTTGACTTCAAAAATCATTGAAAATTCAAAAGAAATAATGCAACTTTTGAAAAGGGACGGAATTTCCATAAGTGAAGTTGATAACTATAAAATCTATCCAATTGCAGACAACGAAACTCCACTTCTTTCGGCGGACAGACTTGAATATACGCTTTCAAATGCACTTTTGGTGTATGGCATTGAGAAAATGGAAAACATCAAAAGATACTTTAATAATCTTGAAATTCAAAAAAATGAAAATGGCGAAATTGAAATTGGTTTCAAAGATAAAGATGTCGCAAGAGATTTTGCTTTTCTTGCTTGCAAATTGTCCAAGATTTATCGCGGAGAAGTGTCCAGATATTCGATGCAGTTTTTGGCTGATATTGTCAAGAAATTGAATGAAGAAAAGGTGATAAAAAAAGATGATTTATTCAAACTTTCAGAAAAGGAAGTGATTGAAATCATCAAAAACTCAAAATATGGTGAATATTTCAAAATTTGGTCACAAGCCTCACATCTTGAAAGGTCAAAAGACAAAATTGACGGAATTTACCAAGTGAAAATTCGTGCCAAAACAAGATATATTGACCCACTTTGCAAGGGTGAAAGAATGTCGAAAATTGACGAGGCAACGAAAAAAGAAATTGAAAAAAATTTTCTGTTTGATATGAATGATTATTTATATTTGAGTGATATACGAGATTTTTAAGAGAGAAATCTCAAAGAGAAAGGCGGGGTGTGTTTTGAAGGTCTTTTTTGATGTTCACCATTCCGCTGTCGTCTTTTTCGAAAGAGAAGCCGTTTTTTATGTAAAAATCTTTTGAGCCATACCAAAAATTGCCATAGGCGAAAAACCAGCCGTTGATTTCGTTGCAGTTTTTTGTGCGGACAAATTCTTCCATTTTCTTCATCATCATCGAACCCAGCCCGATTTGGAAAAAGTTGTCGGAAGTGATTTCAATTTGGCAGAGTTTGCAAACTTTTGGGCTCACTTCGATTTTTTTGACAATCGGCAGGCAGGTGATTGCACCATTTTTGATATTGGTGTCTTTTATTATGTATTTTCTGCCAAAATTCATTTTTGGAAGTTCCTTGACTGTGCGTGAGCAAATTTCAAAAACGCATTTGCCGACGATTTCGCCATTTTCATCAACAGCGGACACAAGAAAATTATCTTTTGTTTCCAAAAGGTCGATTGTCACGAATTTTCCATTCTTAAGTTTGATTTTTTCTTCTAACATATCTTTTTTATATCACATTGAAAAATTTAAGTCAACCAAAGTGAAAAGTTTGAAGATTCAAATTTTGATATTTTGAGAAAAACAAAAAAAAGAAAAGCAAAAACGCTTTTCTTCTTGTTTATATTAATATAAATAGGACGAGCAATTAGATTTTAAGCAAAACTTTGGCAGTGTTGACAATTGTTGTGATTAAGGCTGTGCCACCTGCATTTTCATTATCGCCACCTGATGGCTTGCCATCACCAAATGCACCTTCGAAAACGCCGGTTGCATCAAGAATCATTGGTAAAAGAACGTTGAAGAACAAAATCAATGCAATGGTTACAACAATTGCAACAATGATGTTAATCAATCTTTTCTTGGATTCCTCTCTTTGTTCAGATGAGTCCGCTCTTGCCATTTTAACGCCAACATAGATAGCGTATATTGCACCAGCAGCCGCTGTGATGATAAGAGCCACCCACAAAACCCATTCAAGAGTTGACAAGAGTTGTGGAAGCCAACCGCTTGCACTTGCACCAGCATAATCTTCAATAATTTGCGACCAAGTCATAATTTCCCTCCTATTAAAATTATTTTTTTCAAATTATGAAGAAATATTCTTCACTTTGATATGCATATAATAGCACATAAAAAAAATATTTCAAAACGATTTTAATAAATTTTTAAAAAAATTTTAATTTTTTTTATAAATATTTTTCAATGGCAAATTTTGAGCGAAAAAGATTTTTTTTGAAATTAATGAATTAATTATTTATTTTTTTATTTATTTTTTTGAATTTCTTAAAAAACAAAATTATTTTTTTGAAAGTTCTTTTTGTTTTTCCTTTTTTGAAAATTTTGGATTATATATATTATAAACTAATATTGAATAAACGCTTGACAAAAAGATTTTTATGTGTTAAAATGCACAAAGCAGTTGAAAATACTGTCCTTGTTTTTGCTTTAAAGGCAAAAACCATCAGTCCAAAAGGAGGTAGAAAGATGAATAAGTATGAACTTATGTTTATCATCGCGCAAGATGTTGCCGAAGAGAAAAGAGAAGAACTTATTGCAAAATTTAAGTCTTATGTTGAATCTCACGGCGGTCAAATCGAAGGCGTTGAGAAAGTTGGGATGAAAAAGTTTGCTTATCCAATCAACTTCAAAAATGAAGGCTATTATGTGATTTTCAATATGGTCTTCAACCCAGAAGAAGTTGATGCAATGAACAAACTTATGACAATCACTGACGGTATTGTTCGTCAAATGTTTGTAAGAAAATAGGAGAAAGATTATGAACAAAGTTATTTTAGTTGGAAACTTGACAAGAGACCCAGAACTCACAACCACCAACAGTGGTGTGTCAGTTTGCCGTTTCTCTCTTGCAGTGACAAGAAGATTTCAAAATTCTGACGGCGAAAGAGATGCAGATTTCATCAATATTGTTGTTTGGAGAAACCTTGCAGATATTTGCCACAAATTTTTGAAAAAAGGTTCAAAATGTGCCGTTGTTGGTCGTCTTCAAACTTCAAGCTATGAAGCACAAGATGGCTCAAAACGCTACACAACCGATGTTGTTGCCGATGATGTTGAGTTTATCAGCACAAATCGTGCAAGCGAAGGCGGAGATTATGTTGCTCCAACTCAAGAGCCAAAATCTCAACCAAAACAAACCGCAGAACTTGAAGAAATTGATGACGACACTCTTCCATTCTAGGAGATTATGTCGTTTTTGAAATCTTGAAACAAGATTTTAGGGTTTGAGTTAAAAATTATAAAGAAATCCACTTTTTGTGGTGCAAAAGGAGTTAAAAATGAGCGAAGTTAAAACCGAAGAAAAGGTTGTTAAAAAATATCGTAAGCCATCAAAGAAGAAAGTTTGTGCTTTCTGTGTTGCTGGTGAAAAAACAATCGATTATAAAGATATTGCAAAAATAAGAAAATATGTCACAGAAAAAGGTAAGATTTTGCCAAGACGCCAAACTGGTGTTTGCTCTCATCACCAAAGAGAACTTGCAAATGCCATCAAAAGAGCAAGAAATATGGCATTACTTCCATATGTTGGTGACTAAAAGGAGAGAAAAATGAAAGATAGTATTCACCCAAACTACCACGAAGTCACAGTTACTTGCGCTTGTGGAAACACTTTCAAAACAGGTTCTTGTGTTAAGGGCGACACCATCAAAATTGATATTTGCAACAAGTGCCACCCATTCTACACCGGCAAAAAGAAGGTTGTTGACGCATCTGGTAATGTGGAAAAATTCAACAAAAAATATAACCGTGGTTAATTTGATTGACAATTTAATGTTAGGCTTTTTGGCTTAATTAAAAAAACGCTTTATAAGTTTAAGGCGTTTTTTTATCACACTTTCAAAAAAGCGTTTTGAGTGTTATAACTTTATATAAACATATTTATTGAATCATATTTGTGGCATACATCATCATCTCTTCCACATTTTGAGATTTTATGTGATAGACAAGAATTTTGCCTTCGCGTTTAAAGTCAACAAGATTTTGGTCTTTTAATGTTTTTAATTGGTGCGAAATTGTGGTTTGATTGATTCCCAAAACCATCGACAAGTCGTTCACACATAAATTCATAATGGAAAGACAGGAAAGAATTTTAAGGCGTGTTGAGTCAGAAAAACTTTGAAAATAGCCGGCGAGTTTTGACATTATTTCATCGTTCGGCATTATTTTCTGCACTTCAAATTTGCTTCTCTCATTGATTTTTATGAATTTTTCCATTTGCTTCTCCTTTTTTGTGTCACAATATTTTGTGTGAGCATAGAAATTAATGTAACATTGATATTTTGCCAAACAAAAGAGAAAAAGTCAAAAAAATATGAAAACTCGTTTTGCAAAGTTTGACAGTATTTATGACTTTTTGTTAGATAGGAGGGAAATATGTCATCACAAGAATTTTTATGGGTCTTTTTGCTTTCCACTTTGAGTTCTCAAAATGGAACAAATCTTGCCACAAACACAAACATTTTGCTTCTTCTTTTGTTGGGCTTAAGCAACAATTCCAACAATTCCTCAAACTCTTGGTGGGGGAATTCGAGCGGATGTTGTTGCAGTAATGCAAGGCAGTTTATTTAAAGTTTAATTTCACAAAATTTTGTCCACAATTTTTCTATGAAAAAGATGTTTTTTCCTTGTCCCAATGGAGTGGTTTGCCAGTTTGATGGAAAACGGGCAATCTCTTTGATTGATTGCAAAGGAGCAAGAAATTTGTTTAGCGAAAACACCAAAAACAAAATTGTGTTTTGGCATTTTCCTTTTGCAAGAGGACTCCAATTCTTTTTTTGCGGTCTTGTGGCATTTTTTGAGTGCCTTTTTTGGGCAAGCAGTGTGTGCGATGAAAAAAAGAAGAAAAAAGAGATTGTTTTTGAAATCTTGGCAGGTGTTTTGGGAGTTGTTTTTGCCGGAATCGTTTTGGGACTTTTGCCGGGAAAATTGGGATATTTTGTTGTTGGAGCAAACGGCTCGACGCTTCTTCGTAACTTCATCATTTCTTTTTTCAGAGTTGTCATTTTTATGCTTTTTCTTCTTTTTTTGAAGTGTTTTCCATCAATGCGTGAGCTTTTTCGCTTCAATCGAGCAGGTGACCTTGTGTCGATTTATGGAGAAAATTGTCGTGGCAAGGTGAAAACGGGGTTATGCGAGCCACTAAATTTTTTGAACTTCCTTGTTTTAGTTTTCTTTTTGGACATTTTTGTGGTAACATTTATTGGAGTAAGTTTGGGCTTTTTTCTGAACTTTTTGGTCAATCTTGCCATTTTTATTATCGTGGTCAGTTTTTCATATGAAATCTTGTGGCTTTTTGACAAAATCAATTTGAGTGTGGTTAAATCGTTGTGCTTTGTGACTTCGTTTTTTGTGACAATGAGACCTTCCACCACGCATATTGAAACAGTTTTGACAAGTTTGACGGAAATAAATTTTTTGACAACACAAAAGGAAAGGAATGTTATGAATGACAAATCAAGAAAACCTTTTTCATTGGTATACTCCGAAGTTAGGAACAAACTTTTGGCGAACAAGATTAATGAAAAATCTGACGCCGATTGGATTATTGCCAATGTGCTCAACAAAAATCGTGCGGAAATAAAACTTGTGGAAAGTGTCAGTGACAAGGAATATCGCGAAATTATGAAGGCAACAACTCGCCGAGCAAATGGTGAGAGTGTGGACAATATTTTTGGTTTTACTGAATTTTTTGGGCTTCGTTTCGAAGTTAACAAAAAAGTTCTGACGCCACGAATGGAAACTGAAATTTTGGTGGAACAGGTTTTGAAGTTTGCTGAAAAAAAGACGAAAATATTGGATGTTGGGACGGGCAGTGGTGCGATTGCAATCACAATTGCCAAAACAAGTGAAGCGGAAGTGTCAGCACTTGATGTGTCGAAGTCAGCGCTTATCACAGCACAAAACAATGCCAAGAATAATGGTGTGAAAATTGAATTTATTTTGTCAAATCTCTTTGAAAACTTGAAAAAGAAGAGAAAGTTTGATATAATTGTGTCAAATCCGCCGTATATTCCAACAAAGGACATCGCAAAACTTGATGTCAATGTACGCGAATGCGACCCAAAAATCGCTCTTGATGGTGGCGAGGATGGTCTTGATTTTTATCGAGAAATAACAAGTGGTGCGGTCAAGCATTTATCAAACTGTGGAATGCTTTTCTATGAAGTTGGAAAAGGACAAGCAAGTGCAGTCAAGAAAATTATGAAGGAAAACGGCTTTAAAGAAATTAAAATCATCAAAGATTATAACAAAATTGAAAGGGTTATTTATGGAAAATTATAAAGTCTACTTGGAAAAAACAAAAAAATCGAAAGAACGATACGATGAACTCACTCTTCTTGTGATGAAACCAGAAGTGATTGCCGACAATAAGGAGTGGAAAAAGTTGGTCAAGGAAAGAGCAAGACTGGAAGATATCGCAAACGCACACTCTTCTCTTCTTTCTCTGTCACAAAATTTGGAAAGTTGTGAAGAAGACTTGAAAAATGAAAAAGACAGCGAAATGAAAGCACTTTTTGAAAGTGAAATAAAGGATTTGAAAGAGAAAATCGAGAGTGAAGTGGAAAATATCAGAATTTTGCTTCTTCCAAAAGATGAAAATGATGACAGCAACGCCATTTTGGAAATACGCTCGGCAGCGGGTGGTGAAGAAAGTGCTCTTTTTGGAATGGAATTATTGAGAATGTATACACACTTTGCTGACAAAAACCGCTGGAAAACTGAAATTCTTGATATCAACGAAACTGAACTGGGTGGCGTGAAAGAATGCACTGTTCTTTTTCGTGGCAAAGGAGCGTATTCAAAACTCAAATATGAAAGCGGTGTTCACAGAGTGCAACGCGTGCCAGAAACGGAAAGCGGTGGGCGTATTCACACTTCCACTGCGACTGTGGCAGTGTTGCCGGAAATTGAAGATATTGATTTTGAAATTCTTGACACCGACCTTAAAATTGATACATACAGAAGCGGTGGTGCTGGCGGTCAGCACGTCAACAAAACGGAAAGTGCCATAAGAATAACACACTTGCCAACGGGTACTGTGGTCACTTGCCAAGATGAGCGTTCGCAACTTAAAAACAAAGAAAAAGCAATGAATATTTTGAAGAGTAAACTCTATGATTACTATCGCGAACAACGCGACAGTGAATATGAGCAAAACCGCAAAAGCCAGGTGGGTCGCGGAAATCGGAATGAGAGAATAAGAACATACAACTATCCACAGGGCAGAGTGACAGACCACCGCACAAATCTTTCTTCATATGATTTGGAAGGTGTTTTGAATGGCGATATTGAAGAATTCATTGAAGCGATGATTTTGAAGGAAAGAGCGGAACTTTTGGAAGAAGAATAAATTGTGGAATTTTAAGACCTTTCTCGTCACTTTTTGCTTTACAAAGAGTGATTGGTGTGATATAATGTTCTCACTATGGAAAAATTACTTCTTCATTCTTGTTGTGGACCTTGCTCCACTGTTTGCATTGAAAGGTTAAAAGATAATTATGATTTAACCATATTTTATTTCAATCCAAACATATATCCAAAAGAAGAATACGAAAAAAGAAAGGAAAATCAAAAGAAAGTTTGTGAATTTTTTGGTGTTCCAGTCATTGATGGCGACTATGATGAAGAAAAATGGCTGAAATTTGTGAGCGGTTTGGAAGAAGAAAAAGAAGGTGGTGCGAGATGTGAAAAATGCTTCCGTTTTCGTCTTCAAGAAACAGCAGTGAAAGCCAAAGAACAAGGTTTTGACAAATTTGGCACAACTCTCACGGTAAGTCCGCATAAATCGACATTAATCATCAACAAAGTTGGAAAGGAAATTGAAAAGGAAAGTGGTATTTTATTCCTTGAAGAGAGTTTCAAAAAAAAGGATGGATACCTTCGCAGTATTAACCTTTCCAAAGAACTTTCACTTTACAGGCAAAATTATTGTGGGTGCAGATACTCAATCAGGAGAGAAAATTGAATTTTCAAAACGAAGATTATATTCAATATAGCAACAAAAAGAAAAACAAGGAAACAAGGTCGATTGCGTGGTATTTGACAACGCATATAACTTTGTATATTCTCCTTATTTTTTTTCTTATATTTTTTGCTTGGTATACTTGGTTTTTGGTGACGCACAGATATTATATTGTTGAAGGTCCATCAATGCAACCAACCTTAAACGAAGGGATTTTTCGTGACACCGACAGCAAGGATGCGGTGTATATCAATATTTATGGAAAAATCGAATTTGGCGATATTGTGGTTATTGAAGCAGACGATTCAATCATCAAAAGAGTGATGGCAACGGCAGGAGATTATGTCACAATCGTTGAAGACAAATCGCAATATTATGTTCACAGAATCCCAAAAGAAGAAATGATTGAAACTGATGACGGACTTATCACCGATTTTGATGACAGTATGGCACGGCTTGAAGAAAACGAAAGAAATTTTGACTATTCCATCGATTATGACGCTTGGTTTAGTTCAAAAGAAGGTGTTTCAGTTGGAAAATATATTTATGAAGCAAGTTTTTACAACAAATTTTTGAAAGACTCGACATATAACACTTTCACTTCTGAAAATGGGCTTATCTATGTGGAAGTGCCACAAGACAGCGTTTTTTGTTTGGGTGATAATCGTGGGAACTCAAAAGATAGTCGCTCATACGGATTTTTTGACCTTGACCAAGTGGTCGGAAATGTGGATATAATCGTGTATGACTACTCTTTTGGCAACAGAATTTTGCAAGTTATTGGTTTTTATTATCGCCAAGTTGAAGAATTTTTTGCAAGATAGTGAAAATCGTTTGGATTTTACGAAGGTTTATGCTATTATAGAATTAGCATAAATGTGCTAAAATTCACAAAAAGGAGAATATATTATGAATAAAGGTGAATTCGTTAAAGCTGTTGCTGACAAAGCAAACTGCACACAAAAAGATGCTGGCATTGTGTTTGACGCTGTTGTTGACACAATCGTAAGCACTCTTAAAGGAGGAGACAAAATTGTTATTCCTGGCTTCGGTTCTTTTGAACTCGTTTCCAAAAAGGCAACAACAAAAATCAATCCTCTCACAAAGAAACCTGTTAAGGTTGCTGCTTGCAAAGTGCCAAAGTTTAAATTCGGCAAGAGTTTTAAAGCCATTTTTAATGACTAATTATTCTTTGTGAAAAAAAATATCGGACTTGTCCGATATTTTTTTGTTTTAATGAATCATCAAGAATTTTGCCTTGCCAAAAAAGTAAGCAGTGCATAGGTTTGAAAAAGCTCATTTTTCTTACTTGAAATAATAAATCACTTTGTGTCTTCTTTTTCAATGTCAATAATAATAAAGCCTTGTGGTGCTTTACAAAGTGGGCATTCTTTAAAGCCATTTTTGGCGTTTTCCACATATCCGCAAAGCGAGCATTTCCATTTGGTTGGAATTTTTCTTTTATACATATTACCACTCTTATATAGTTTTGAAAGATAATCCAAAATTTCATAATGTGTTTCTTCCACTCTTGCCACCATCTCAAAAGATTTTCCGATATCATCAAAGCCTTCATCATAGGCAATTTTTGCAAAAGAAGGATAGATGTTTTTGGCTTCGGAAAGTTCGGTTTCGGCTGAACTGTTGAGCGAAGTTTTAAGTTCAGGGCTTTCAAAAGGATAACCAGCTTCAATGCCGATGTTTTTGCTCTTTCCTGCCGATTTTTCGATGATATAGTCATAAAAGACCTTGGCGTGAGCCATTTCATTTTTTGCCAGAGTTTTCATTGTGTCGGAAAGAAATTTTTGACTGTCCGACAGAGCTATCTTGCTTATGAATTGATATCTCGCTCCGGCTTGGCACTCTGCAGAGAAACTTCTTGCCAAATTTATTTTTGTTGTGCTTTCATTAAAATCCATATTTTTCACCTCAAAATTAATATTGCCCAATTTATCTTTAATATTCGTTTGCTTTTTTTGAATTTTTTGTTTACAATATAATTAGTTGAGGTGAAATATGTTTTTGGGTGATAAAGGCAAGCCATCAAAATACAGCACAATAAGAAAGAATTTTTATCTTATCATTGACAATGAAGCGATGACAATCAACAAACTTGTGGCAAAACTTGGTTTCTACACCGTTCGCTTTGAAGAGAAAATCAAAGAAAGAGAGATTGTCTATGACACTGACAAAAAACTTTTGACAGGTGTTGGGCTTAATCTTCGAAAAAAAATTGTTCCTGGAAGAACATACTTTTCTCTTGTGCGTATCAACAACATAACTTCTGCACAGCAACTTCGTGAGAAAAAATCTTTTCTTGGCGAATGCGATATCACCGATGAACCTTGCGATTTTCCAACTCAAATTGCTGAAGAAGTGAACAGCATTTTCAATAATCTTTTCACAATTGATTTGGTGGATATAATTAAACACACTTCGCCATACATTAGCATTGAAATCCGTGGAAATAGATATAAAATTATTAGCGGAACAGGCTATGAAATGACGATTTCTTTTGAAAACTTGAAAATAAGAGATGAAAGGACGGGCAAAAAAGCCAAAAGACGCATTTTTTCAATCAAAATGGAGGATGACCCAAACTATCAAAAAGAGCGTGAGCACGTTGAATGGGTTATCGGCAGATATTGCAAAGAACTCACTCCAGTAAACAAAAACAGGTTTGAAATTGCTGAAACCGCTGTCAAGATTCGAGAAATTTCCAAAGAAGATTTGAAAAAACAAAAAGAAGATATAAAGTTAAAGAAAAAAAAGAAAGGTGCAGACGGCGAAGAAGAGAAAAAGGAAGAAAATACTTGATATTCATAAAAAAGATGAATTTGTTTTCATCTTTTTTTTAGGAATGCAAGAAAATACCTTGGCGTTTTTTATGTAGGACACAACAAATTAATTTTCTTGCAATTTATGAAATAAAATTGACATCAATTTTCATATATTAATTTATGAACAAAAAGAAGTTGGGGTTTTGGACAAAGTTATCATATGGAATTGGCAATCTTGGATATGGCAGTATGGGACAAACTGTCAATTCTTTCATTATGTTTTTTGCCACATCTGTGATGGGACTTTCGGGTGTTTTGGTGGGCGCAACCATTGCCATAACTTCGCTTTGGGATGGCGTTTCTGACCCTATCATTGGCTATTTTTCCGACCGAACGAAAAACAAATTTTTTGGCAGACGGCTTCTCCATATGCTTTGTGCTTCTTTTTTGCTTGCTATCACAAACCTACTTCTTTGGAGTTGTCCGGTCGAAAAAGGTTCTTCGATGGCGATTGTGTGGATAATGATGTTTCTTCTTTTGCAAGAAACTTTCAACACTTTTTTCGCCACGCCATATTCCGCACTTTGCATTGACATTGCACCTGACTATAATGACCAAACAAAAATGCAGAGTTTTAAGTCGGTTTTCTATATTTTGGGAATGATTATGCCCAGCATTTTGATGTATATTTTTATGCCAACGGCGAAACTTGGAATGCAAACACAATTTAATAAGGATGGATACATCTATATTGCTCTTGTGAACTCGATTTTGGTGATAATCTGTGGGCTTATTTCGGTTTTTGGGACGCGAAAAAGAGTGGTTTCAATGCCGAACTATGAAAAAAGTGCTTTTGAAGAGGAAAATGGCGACAAAAAACCAGAAAAACACGGCTTTGGCAAGATTGTTGGTGGCTATTTTGACACATTGAAAAAGAGAGATTTCAGAACGGTTATGCTCGGCTATTCGGTTTCTCTCATCGCCTCAATTTTCATCACTTCTGTTGGTATGCATCTTTTCACCTTTTGCTATCATTTTTCCAGCACTCAAATTTCTGTGATAATGATATGCCTTTTTGGTGGTGCGATACTTTCCCAAGTTTTATGGGTAAATTTGGTCAAAAAATATGATAAAAAACAGACACTTATCTTCGCTCTTTGTCTACTTTTGGTGGGCATTGGGCTCACAAGTGTGACATTTTTGTTCCGAACATATTGCACCAGCGACTTTATTTTTTGGTTTGTCTTGCCTTGCATTTTTGTTTGTGGATTGGGGTCGGGAGCATTATATAGTCTGCCACATTCGATGTATGCTGATGTGGTCACGATGGAACAATTCAAAACAAAACAAAACAACGCTGGCAGGTTCACGGGCTATTACACTTTCACATACAATTTCACAAATTCGGTAACCTTGCTTGTCATTGGATTATTGCTGGATTTAATCAAGTTTGATTCCACTGAACCTGTCCAAGCACTTTCTGTGCAAGCGGGCCTTGGAAAAATCGTCTTTTTTGGAAGTGCGATTGCCATAAGTGTTGCAATATTAATTTTCTCGACATACAAAATTAAAAGAGCGGATGTTTTGAAGGTGCAAATAAAAGAAATTGAAAATAAATAAAAAATAGATTTGTTTAATTTAAAAAAATAAAAATTCATTAAAGTTAAAAAAAATAAAACAAAAATTCTTTAAAATCCCATTTTTTCAACGAGAAAAATATATCAAAAAAAACAATAAAAAATATTTAAAAAATAAAAAAATGCAAATTTTGTCAAAAAAACAAGAAAAAAATTGATTTTTTCTTGTTTTTTTGATGATTTTTCTTTTATTTTTAATTTTCTTCACTGAAAAGTTTTTCCATTCGCTCTTCAGCATTTTTCAAAAGAGTTTTCAAAAGTGTGAAGCGAGTCACAGTGTATTTGTTGGAAACCATTCTTTTAAGGTATTGTTTTTCACCGACAATCACCACCATTTTTTTAGCACGGGTGACAGCGGTGTATATAAGATTTCGTGTCAAAATGATGCTTGGCCCAGCGATGGCTGGAATTATTATGGTGTCAAATTCCGAGCCTTGGCTTTTGTGGATTGTGATGGCGTATGAAAGTGACAAGTCAAGAAGGTCAGGTCGAGTGTATAGGCAATTTCTGCCGTCTTCAAATTCCACATTAACTTCCGAAGTGTTTGTGTCAATCAATGTGATATATCCGATATCGCCATTGAAAACACCTTGCCCTTCTTCCATTGCATATTTCCCTTGCTTTTTCCAAACAAGGTCATAGTTGTTTGTGATTTGCATCACTTTATCGCCCAAACGGAAGATGGTTTGACCAACTTCAATCTGTGGTTTGCTGGCAGAAGGTGGGTTAATTTCTTGTTGCAAAGTTTTGTTCAAATTCTCAATTCCGCAGACACCTGCTTTCATTGGTGCAAGCACTTGAATTTCTTTTGGTTCGACTTTCAAAAATTTTGGCAAGCGCGCTGTCACAAGATTGACAATGGTGTTTTTGATAAGTTCTGGGTCGTTCTTGCTTTCAAAGAAAAAGTCCATACTTGAATTGTCAATCATCGGCATTTTTCCTTCATTAATTAGATGAGCGTTGGTGATAATCAAACTTTTTTCACTTTGGCGGAAAATCTTTGTCAGCATACAAAATGGAATGACACCGCTTGACAAAATATCACCCAAGACATTTCCCGCACCAACACTTGGCAACTGGTCTTTGTCGCCGACCAAAATAATTTTGCAGTCGCGCGGAAGGGCTTTCAAAAGGTGACACATAAGTGCAGCGTCCACCATTGAAACTTCATCGACAATCACAGCATCAACTTTCAAAGGATTAAGTTCATTATGAACAAAATAACTTTCAGTTGTTTTGATGACATTCACTTCAAGAAGTCGGTGGATTGTTTTTGCTTCACGACCAGTTGAATCGCTCATTCTTTTGGAAGCACGACCGGTCGGTGCAACAAGAGCCACTTTCTTTTGCATATTTTCCAAAATTTCAAGGATGCATTTTATGATGGTGGTTTTTCCAGTTCCCGGCCCACCAGTTATGACATACACACCATTTTTTATCGCACCTTTCACAGCATTTTTCTGCTCTTCGTGGAAGGTTATTTTGTTTTTTTGTTGGAAATTTTCAATTTCATCGTTGACATCGGCATCTTCAATCTTACTGCAATTTTTAAGCCAAGCCAGTTTTTGGGCAATGGAGTTTTCATAATAGTAATATTTTGACAACATAACAATTTCTCTGTTGTCTTGCCACAGCGTCACGCAAGTTTTGTCAAGACAGAGCGTGTCAAAAGTTTTGGTGTATAATTCTTCATTTTCTTCATATGGAAGGTCAAGGGCTTTGGCACTTTCCGAGAAAAGTAATTCTTTTGGGAGATAGGTGTTGCCATTTTTTTCACAACTTTGCTTGAGAATATGAATAAGTCCAGCACGCACACGGAATTCGCTGTCGGACGGAATGCCGATGTTTTTTGCAATGCGATCAGCGGTGGTGAAACCGATGCCGTCAATATCTTCAATAAGTTTGTATGGGTTATTTTTGACAATTTCCGTGGTTTTTTCGCGATAGACATTATATATTTTCAGCGACATATTTGTGGAGATATTGTAGGATTGCAAAAAGATTATGGTGTTTTGCACCTCTTTATGTTCACGATATGAAAATCCGATTTCAATCGCCTTTTTGTCGCTTATGCCACGAATTTGAGCGAGTTTTTCAGGAGTGTATTCAAGGACTTCCAAGGTTTCAGCACCAAATTTTTCCACAATATTTTTTGCAGTGATTGGACCAACTCCACGAATAAGTCCAGAGCCAAGATATTTTTCAATCCCAGCAATTGTTTTTGGAAGCGTGAGTTCATATGAAGTGAAAGCATATTGGACGCCAAATTTTGAGCGTTCAAACTTTCCTTCCAAAGAAACTGTTGCCCCTACTTGAACATCAATAAATTTGCCCACAACCGTGACAAGTGAGCCATCTTTTTCAAGTTTTGCGACAGTGTATCCATTTTCATCGTTGCGAAAAACGATATCTTCAATTGTTCCTATTAAAGCCATATTAATATTTTAGTAATTTTTTCTTTAAAAAGCAAGCAAAATAGTTGCAAAAAAAAATTTAGTTTTATATAATTATTATGTATGAAAAATTATGAAAAAATAATTGAAATTGAAGCACTCCTTGAAAATATCACCAAGCACTGTGCTGGAAACAATCTTCTTAAAATGAAGATTTTGTATTTCATTGAAGAATATGAAAATTTGTCGGTTGGGATGATTATTGACAAATTGGGCATCAAGAAATCCAACTTTGCTCTTATGACAAGGGAACTCGAAAAAGAAAAACTCATATATTCAAAGCAGGGCGAGATTGACAAGCGCTGTCGTATGCTTTTTTTGACCGAAAAAGGTAAGAAAGTTTTGAGTGAATATCTTTTGCAAGTTGGGAAAAACTTTGATGAAGATGATATGGAAGTTTCAAAAGCAATTGAAACTTTGAATGTGTTTTTGAATAAAAAAATATAAAGAAATTAGGGATTAATATGGAAAAAGATATAAAATTTTATAACTCTTTGACAAGGCAAAAAGAAAAATTTGTGCCACTTGATGGCAAAAATGTGAAGATGTATGCTTGTGGTATCACACCATCAGCCGAAGCACATATTGGGCATCTCTATCAAGCGCTCATTTATGATATAATGAGAAAATTCCTTGTCAAAATTGGCTTTAATGTGGTGTATGCAAGAAACTACACCGATGTTGATGACAAGATTATTGCAAAAAGTAATGAACTGAAAGTGCCGGCAAAAGATTATGCGCAAGAGATGATTGAAAAAATCGACAAAGAGATGAGGGCTTTTCAAATTGGCGAGCCGGATATTTGGCTTTATGCCACTTCAACCATTGATGATATGATAAAATTCATCGAAAAATTGATTGAAAAAGGCAAAGCATATGCAACAGACAATGGCGATGTTTATTTTTCAGTCGACACCTTCAAAGAATATGGCAAACTTTCTGGCAGACGCACAGAAGAAGCACTTGACGGAGTCAGAGTGGAAAATGATGAAGAAAAGAAAAGTCCGCTTGATTTTGCTCTTTGGAAGTCGGCAAAACCGGGCGAGCCATATTGGAATTCGCCGTGGGGAAAGGGACGACCGGGTTGGCATATTGAATGTTCTGTTATGAACTATGTGACTTTTGGCGACCAAATTGATATTCACGGTGGCGGAAGAGATTTGCTTTTCCCACACCACGAAAATGAAATTGCGCAGACGGAAAGTTTGACAGGGAAACCATTTGCAAAATATTGGATTCACAATGGACTTATTCGCGTCAATGGACAAAAGATGAGCAAAAGTTTGGGTAATTCGCTTTTGATGAAAGATTTGCGAAAAAATTATCATATTGAAGTCATCAAAATGGCTCTTCTTCAAAATTCTTATCACACTGACATTAACATCACCGACAAACTCTTTTTGGACACCGAAAAACATCTATATAATTTCTATAAAGTGCTTTTGGAAGCCGAAGAAAAATTTGGCAAATTTTCTGGTGAAGATGAAAAAATCGATAAGGATTTTGATGAAGCGATGAAAGACGATTTGAACACTTCAAAGGCAATTTCCTATTTGTTTGGAATCTTCAAAGATGCCAAGGACAAAATTTCAAAAGGTGACAAAAGTGTGGTTGCAACCTTGAACAGCGTTCTCAAAACATATTCACTTTTAGGGTTATTCAAAGAAAATCCAAAGAAATTTGTGGAAGAAACGGACAAAAAGTATGAGAGTGAAATACCAAGCGAGATAAAAGCCTTGGCAGAAAAACGCTGGCAAGCAAAAAAAGAAAGAAATTTTTCGCTTGCCGACAGTTTGAGAGAAGAAGTTTTGCAAGCCGGTTATGAGATTAAAGACAATAAAGACGGCTATGAAATCTCAAAATTAAACTAATCCTCCAAAATCAAATAAAAAATATGTTATCTTTGGAGAAAATATGAAAAAAAATTTGATTGGAATTGGCATTTTCATTTTGATATTTTTGTTTGTTGGGTTGAGCGTTATTCCGCTTGAAATGTGGACTAATGTGGATTCAAATTTTATCGCATTCATAATTTTCTCGGTTTTGTGCGGAATTTATTTAATTGGTTTAATCGTTTTTGTCATAATAAACAGAAAAAGAAAGGTTATTGAAGTTGTTGAATTTTCAGCACCAGACAATATGACGCCGACAGACGCAGGTTATATTATTGACAAAGATATAAACGACAAAGACATAAGCGCACTCCTAATTTTTTGGGCAGAGAAAAAATATATCAAAATTGAACAGAATGAAGACAAGTCTGTCAATTTGAAAAAAATAAAAGATGCTGACGATAAGATGAAATCGTATGAGAAGACAATGTTCACTGCGATTTTTTCTCAAAGAGATGAAGTAAATTTGAATGATTTGCCAAATATGATAAAACCAGTTGTTTGGACAATCAAAAATCAAATTCGCGAAGAAAACAACAAAAAATATTTTAATTCAAAAATTGAAAGTGCATCAACTTGGCTCACTTTGGGAATTACTTGCCTGCTTGTTTGCATTTCCTACTTTTTTGGTGGTGGCGGAACATTTTGCATAATTTGTGGTGTGATTATTTTTGCTATCAGCACAATATTTTCAAACATTTCGAACAAAGTCTATATTCAAAAAAAGTTTAAATCACTGTGCTTATATATTGCAGGCATCGTTTTATTCTTGCTTTTTGCCACACTTAATTTGGCGTTTTCGTTCACAAATCTTTACATCACTCTTTTGATTGCCATTGCCACTTTGCTTTGCCTTGTAACATATATTCTTTGTCCATTTTTGGAATATCGAACCAAAGAAGGAAGATTTGTGGTCGGAAGATTGCTTGGGCTTAAAAGATATCTTGAAATAACCGAAAAAGAAAAAATCGAGATGTTAATAAAAGAAAACCCAGAAAATTTTTATAACATAATTCCGTATGCATATGTTTTGAATGTGAGCGATGAATGGATTGAGAAATATAACTTTGTTAAAACGATAAACAAGAAAGAAAGGAATGAAATTATTGCTGGAATTGCTCTTTTGAGTGCACTTTTTATCTTTGGCGAAGGGGTTGCCATATTCGGCGACTTGTTTGGCGGTTCGAAAAAGAAAAGTAAGAAATAATTAAAATAAAAAAAGGAGTTTTGCTTTCGATGCATAACTCCTTTTTTCAAACTTTGAAATTTTATTTTTTCAAAGTGTTGAGTCGATTTTTAAGTTCATTAAATCTCTTTTCTTCGGTCAAGTGTGCTTTTCCACTTGCTTTCAAACTTTCAAGAAGTTCGCGAGTCTTTTTGTCTTCCACATAAACTTCATCTTTCTTTTTCTTTTTGGCAAGTTTTTGAAGAAGTTTGTTGAATTTTTTGTCAAACTCGCTCTCTGTTTTCTTGACTTTTGTGATATCTTCAATGCCGTATTTTTTGCGGAAATACCACTCTTTAATATAGAAAGCGATGACGATGACCAAGATTGAAGTCAAAAGCATTGCCGAAAGTGTCACAATAACTGGAAGAGAATATGTGGTGATACCAAAGAAGGAACTGAGTCCTGCAAGTGCACCGGCAATCAAGACGGCGGAAAGTGTGACACAAATTGTTTTCAAAAGATTTAGTGGCAGGCAGGTCCAAACAAGGTTAATGTAGCCAGTGAAGAGAACGAGAAGAGTGGAAAGTGACGAAAATTCGTCATCTGAAAGGGTCACGGTGTTATTGTCCAAAATCACCACAATAAGCACATTAATGAACATCACAAACGCGGCAGGAATTGATTTTTTCAAAACTTGCGGTATGAAATTTCCTCGTATGATGTCGCTGTTCGGCTGGAAGGTCAGAATGAAGGATGGAAGTCCGATCACAAACATTTCAAGAAGAAGTAATTGTTTTGGAGTGAATGGATATTGAATTCTCAAGACAAGTGTGGTGATGCAAAGCATTATTGTGAACAGCGTTTTCATCAGATAGAGAACGGAAGATTTTTGAACATTGTTCACAATTTGCCTGCCTTCATTGACGATGCTTGGAAGAGCGGAAAAGTTACTTTCCAAAAGGACAAGGTGTGAGATGTTTCTGGCAACTTCGCTTCCGTCTGCCATTGCGATTGAGCAGTTGGCTTCTTTAAGAGCAAGGGTATCGTTGACGCCATCCCCGGTCATTGCCACCACATTTCCCTGTGTTTTCAAAGTTTTGATGATGATATGTTTTTGTTCAGGAGTCACGCGTCCGAAGACGGTGAATTTGTTGGCAAGTTGAGCGACTTCTTGAAGACTGATATTTTCCAAAGAAACATATTTGTCATAGCCTTCAACTCCAACACGCTTGGCAATTTTGGAAACCGTGACGGCGTCATCACCGGAGATGATTTTGATTTGCACATCATTTTTCTTGAACCATTCAATTGTTTCGATGGCATCTTTTCTTATGTGGTCTTCAAGAACAAAAATAGCCACAAGTTTTCCATTTTTGCCGGCATTTTTTTCATCATACGAGCCAGCACTTTCGCAAAGTGCGATGACGCGAAAGCCTTTTTCCATATTTTTGTTGATATATTCTTTTTGCTCGGCACTTATTGGACATTTGATGAAAGTTGGCGCGCCGAGATAATAGGTTTTGCCATTTTTGAAGGTGGTTGCACTATATTTTCTCTCGGACGAAAACTCAATAACTTCCTTCACTTGACTTTCGGTGTCTTTGCCAAAATGGCTGAAAAGTGCGATGCTTGTTGCGTTCATCGATTTTTGGTGTTGCAAGATTGTTGCCATCACTTTTTCAATTTTTGATTTATTGGCACCATTATATGTCCCATATTCCACCACATTCATTGTGCCGTCAGTTATCGTTCCTGTTTTGTCAAGACAAAGAATATTTGCTCTTGCAAGCATTTCAATGGAATACAAATTTTTGACAAGCGTTTTCTTCCTTGCAAGTTTGATAACGCCGACAGACAGACCGACTGTGATTAAAAGATACATTCCTGCCGGTATCATTCCGGTGAGTGCACCGCTTGTGCTGGTGATGGATTCTTGAATATCTTTGCCAAGAAGGACGCTTTCTTTGAAGAAGGTTAAAACGCCCAGCGGAATCAAAATCAAAATGATGACTTTAATTAAGTTGTTCAAATCTTTGAAAAGGTTGGAGGATTGCGGTTTAAAGTCTTTTGTGCGCTCTGCAACTGTTTGAATATAGTTGTCTTTGCCGACTTTATCAACCCTTGCATAGCACTGACCGGAAACAAGGAAAGAACCGGCAAGCAAAATATCTCCAATTTTTTTCTTTATAAGGTTACTTTCGCCGGTAAGTAGACTTTCATTTGCTTCTGCTGTCCCTTCAACAATAATGCAGTCTGCCGGAATTTGATTGCCGTTTTCAAGGAGCATAATGTCGTCAAGAAGCAAGTCTTCGCCACGGATTTCCATTTGAAGCCCAGTTCGTATGACTTTGATTTTTGGTGCAGTGACCATTGACAATCTTTCCACAGTTTTTTTGGATTTTATTTCTTGAATGATTGAAATTGCGGTGTTTGCAATGACGACAAAAAGGAAAAGTAAATCACCCCAAGCGCCCACACACATCAAAGCAATGGCAATAATGAGCCAAATGCAGTTGAAGAAAGTGAAAACATTTTTACAGATGATGGAAAGAACAGAGTTGGAAGTTTTGATTTTGGTGTCGTTGACAAGTTTGTGTTCTTTGCGTTCGGCAATTTGTTCCTCGGAAAGACCGTGTTCCCTGTCTGTTTGATAGCGAACAATTGGAAAATCCCTTTCAATATTCTTTTTTTTCTTACTCACAAATTTTTTGTTTTTCATTCCTTTATAGTTTATAAATTTTTAACAAAAAAGTCAAACATTAAAGCAATTTTCTTGACATTTTGTGTCAATTTGTTTTATTTTTATTATATAGCCAAATCAAATTTTTGATTTGGAAGTTTTTTGGGGTGTTATATGTTTATTCCAGTTTCTGAAAATTTGATAAAATTGAGTAAGCTTTTCAAGGAAGACTTGTATGTTGTGGGTGGTTATGTGCGAAATTGCCTTCTAAACATCAAAAGTTCAGATATCGACCTTGCAAGTAATATGGATATTGAAGAAGTGACGAAAATTTTGAAAGAAAATGGATACAAAGTCAAAGTTAAAAACGCCAAATATTTCGCACTTGCCATCTCAAAAAACAATGAAAACTATGAATTTACATCTTTTAGAAAAGATTTTTATGACGATAACGGCAGTCACGAACCAATCAAAGTGGAACGAACGGCAAGTTTGGAAGAGGATGCAAAAAGACGCGACTTCACCATAAATTCCATTTACTATAACATCTCAAAAGACATTATTGTCGACCCATATCACGGACTAATTGATTGCAAACAGCGTGTTTTAAGGTGTATTAATTCGCCAGAAGAAGTTTTGAAAAACGATGGTGAAAGAATTTTGAGAATGGTGCGTATTGTGGGTGAGTTAAATCTCAAAATTGACAAGGAAACTTTGAAATATGCTCATCTAATGGCAAAAAATGTGGGAGATATTTCTTCATTGAGAAAATTTGCCGAATTGGAAAAAATTTTGTATTGTGACAAAAGATATAAGGAAACTCCGGGAAATTTTGTGAAATCTTTGAAACTCTTAAACAAATTGGGTATTTGGCAATTTTTTGGTTTGCCAGTCAAGAGCATAAAATATAAAATGGTGAAAAAGGTGGACGACCGCGTGCTTGGACTTTTGATTGACATTGTGGACAGCGTGAAGCCGGAGTGCCTTCAAACCTTCATTGAAGATTTTTTGAAGAATCAATTTGGTTTTACTTTGAAACAAATTCAAAAAATCTTTATCTATCTTGCAGGCTTTTATAATGGACTCAACAAGATGAAAAACAAGGAATATTTTTTCAAATATTATGAATACGTCAATGTGATTTTTCCACTTCTTGCCAAAAAGAGCAAGCATTTGATGAATAAATATTTGTTTTTCTATAAATATATCAACAGATATGGCTTGGTGGTCAGGGTGAGTGATTTAAAAATTGGCAAAGATGACATTGAGAAAAATTTTCCAAAACTTGACAAGCGAAGTTATGACAGATTTTTGGAAATGCTTTTAAACAAAGTTTTTGATGGAAAGGTCAGAAATGAAAAAGAAGATTTATTGCAAGCAATAGACAGAGAACTTCAAATATAACAAATCTCGTGTTTGTTATATTTATTTTACTTTTGAACATACTAGGAGTATGAAAAAGAGCGAAAAAACAAAAAATACAAAAAAATCAGTTAAAAATACAAAAAAATCAGTTAAAAATTCAAAAAAAATTGAAAAAAATGAAGAAAAACCACAAAAAACAAAGAAAAGTGGTGGATTTGTTTGGTTTATTTCAATTTCGGCGATTGCAGTCGTCTGTCTTTTGGTGTGTCAATTTTTCTTTGAAAATTCTTTGACCAGCAATGCAAAATTTTATGAAAACACAAAAATAAATGGCATTGATGTTTCTTCGATGACGATGGCAGAAGCAGAAAATGTGGTTTTGACTGATATGCTGACAAGCCGTAATGAGATTGAAATAAATCTGAAATATAAAGATAAAAATTGGCAACTTAAGGGGACGGATTTTGAGGTGACCAACAAAATTCAACCATATATCAAGGAAATTGCTTCCTATGGCAAAACTGGGAATTATTTTCAAAATCTCAAAAAGAAAAAGGAGATTGAAGAAAACGGATTGGATTTTCAAATATCATATAAAAATGTTTTGGCAAACTTTGATGAAAAACTGAATGAGATTATTGAAGAAGTGGAACGACCACAAATTCCAGCAAGTCTTGTTTTTGACACTTCAAAAGATTTTCCATTTGAAGTGGACAAAGGTCAAGAGAGTGTGACTGTTCTTCGCGATGAACTTTATTCCAAACTTGACGATGGTTTGAAAAAGGGGAAAATTGTGGATATTGAAATTCCAATTGTGGAAATTGCTCCGGAATTTGATGAAGAAGAAATGCTTAAGAGTGTTGTCAAAAGGAGTGAATTTTCAACTTCAATAAAAAACAGCAATCAAAAACGCAAAAACAACATCAAAAAGGCTATGGAAGCGTTCAATGGAATGGTGGTTGAAAGTGGAGAAAGTGTTTCATTCAACGAAACGACTGGTGCTCGAACGGAAGAGAATGGCTATCAAAAAGCACATATAATTTATAATGGTGTCTATGTTGATGGAGTTGGCGGTGGAGTGTGTCAAGCATCCACAACATTATATAACGCCCTTCTTCTTGCTGATATTGAAATTAACAAAGTTTGCCATCACACTTTGCCAAGTTCATATGTTCCACTTTCATTTGATGCAATGGTGTCATCTGATTATGCCGACCTTGTGTTCACAAACAATCTGGAAAAGCCGATTTACATTCGTTCAAGTGTCGATGAAAATGAAGTCAAGGTGGAAATTTTTGGTCAAGACACTTCGGGGGTGACGATTGAACGCCACGCCGAACTTGTGAAAGTTTTGGGACATAACGGTGACAAAATTTTGCCTGACACGGAAGGAAAGTATGCGGATAAAATTTTATATAAAGGCGAGTTTTATCGTGTCAAATATCCACGCGAAGGCTATGAAAGTAAGGCATATTTGAAATATTACAAAGATGGCGAACTTATTAAAGAGAAAGAAATACGGCACGACTTTTATAACGCTCAAGATGGTATAATAATGGAAGGTGTTGAAGAACTTGGTGAAGGTATGACCTTGCCACCGAATGATGTGACGATAATAAAGCCACAAAAGGTGACAAAACAAAGCGAAGAGAATGTCAAAAACAAACTTTTGAAAGAAAATCCAAGCGAATATGGAATTTAAGAGTAAAATATTTTGTAAATTTCTTTCTTTAAGGTATAATATATTAATATATGAGTGATTTGAAAAAAGAAAGAAGAAAAAAAGTGGTGGAAAAATCAACACAAAATGTTGAAGCTTCTATTATGGAAGAGAGCGTTCTTCAAAAAGTGGAGAAGAATGTTGAAAATGGCATTTTTGATGAGAAAATTGAAAAAAACAAAAATGTTGAAGAGAAAGTAAACAAAATAACAAAAAAAGGTCAAAATATTGCCAAAGAAAAAGTAGAAGTTGTTGAGAAAGAAAATATAAATAAAACCGACACAAAAATTGCCGAAACTGACAAAAAAGAACTTTCGCTCAAAAGCAAAATAATTCGCTCCACAATTGTCATTTTTGTGGTTGCTGGACTTTTGGTGCTTGGCTATTACACTCTCGTTTGGACGGGTGTTTGGGAAAAAATTAACACTGCAGAAAAACTCAAAGATTTGATTTTGTCGTGGGGATTTTGGGGAAGATTGGGCTTCACATTGATATCATTTTTGCAAGTCACATTCATTCCAATTCCGTCCACGGTGACGATTATTGCGGGTGCGTTACTTTATGGTCCGCTTCAAGCATCACTTCTTTCGCTGGCGGGAATACTTTTGGGAAGTTTGCTGGCATTCTTTCTGGGAAGATTTTTTGGCAGAAAACTTGTGGTTTTTATGGTTGGGAAAAAAACTTGCGAAAAATGGGTAAATTTTTTGAATGGCGCAAAATATTCTTTCTTCATTATGATGCTTCTTCCAATCTTTCCAGATGATGTTCTATGTTTGGTGGCTGGGCTGACAAATATGAGTTGGACATTTTTCACTGTCACAAACATTATCTGTCGACCAATTGGAATTTTGACGGTGAGCTACTTTGGAAGTGGTTATCTCATTCCGTATCACGGCTGGGGTTTGGCTGTTTGGGCGGTTATTATTGTCGCGATTATTGTGGTTATCGTTTTGTCGTATAAATATCAAAAACAAATTGAAAATTTCATCTTCAAATTGTTTAAAAACAAGGATAAAAAGAAGAAGGCAGAAAACAAAGAAAACGCTCAAATTGAAAAAGAAAATATGGAAGAAAAAAAGGTTGATGGCGAACAAGAGAATAAAAATGAATTTAGAGAAAAATTAAAAGAAAACAAAAAATCAAAGAAAAATATTAAAAAATCGTGAAAAAATGCGAAAAAATATGATTTTTTAATATTTTTTTAATTTTTTAATATTTATTTTTTTATTTTAATCGTTTTTAATTAAAATAAAAACGCCTTCTTTGATTTGTTTTGGCGAAAGGTTATTATCCAACAAAATCTCTGTGCTTTCAATGTTAAATTTTTGAGATATTGTTTTCAAGTTTTCGCCTTTTTTGACTTTATAGTATGGAAAAGAAATTTTTTTGACACTCATTTTTTCTCCTTCATTTTTATATTTTATTGTCATATTTACGAAAAAATGACGATAGAATTATTTTGTATGAAATCAATTTTTAAAAATGTGGCAATAATCACTGTTTTTTCAGTATTAACCCGACTGTTGGGATTTTTGTTGAGAATTTTGTTGTCGCGGACGATTGGAGCAGAAGCCCTTGGTCTCTATCAAGTGGCACTGTCAATTTTTATGGTTCTTTTGACGATTGTGTCGAGTGGTTTGACTTTGATAATATCGCGACTCACAGCAAGTTATCGTGTGACTGGCGACAAAAAACAAATTGGTGCGTTGGTTTCTTCTGGGCTTTTCATTGGACTTGCAGTCAGTGTTTTGTTATGTTTGATTGTTTTTGTTTTCAGAAATTTGTTTTCTCATCTTTTTTCTGATGAAAATTGCATTAACATTTTGATTATTTTGCTTCCGTCACTTGTTTTCTCTTCTGTTTATTCTGTTTTTCGTGGAGCAATGTGGGGGTATGACAACTATTTTGCTCTTTGCATTTCCGAACTTTTTGAAATGGTGGTCAAAATTGTTCTTTGTGTTTTGTTACTAAACGCTGGAATGACGGCTCTTGCCGGGGCGGTCACAGTGGCTTGGTCATTCACAATTTCTTGTGTTCTTTCGGCAGTGTTTGTGGTTATTTTATATTTTTCCTATGGTGGCAAACTCTCTAAACCTAACAAAATTTATCGCACAATTTTGAAGCAGTCCACTCCAATCACAATGGTGCGTGTGGCTGGAAGTTTGGTGCAACCACTCATCGCTCTCATTTTGCCTGCACGCCTAATTTCGTTTGGCTACACGGTGGAGCAAGCAATGAGTGTGTATGGAATAGCATTGGGGATGACATATCCGCTTCTTTTCCTTCCGACCACCTTGATTGGTTCGCTTTCAACTGCACTTGTTCCAGACATTTCAATGGCGATGGTGCAAAATGACAGTGAGCATATTCAAAAGCGGGTCACTTCTTCCATCGGTTTTTCTCTTCTCATCACCTTTATTTTTATGACAATATATATGGGTGTGGGAGAGATGATTGGAAAGTTTTTGTTTGGCGAGGTCTTGAGTGGAACTCTTCTTGAATTTTCTGCTTGGATAATGATACCGATGGGAATAACAAACATAACTTCGGCAATTTTGAATTCGGTTGGTTTGGAAGTTAAGTCGTTTGTCAACTATATCATCGGCGGAATTTTCACCTTTTTGTCAGTTGTTTTTTTGACAAAATATATGGGTGTGAATTCTCTTCCACTTGGTATGGGTGTGAGTATGACAATCACGGCGATTTTGAATATCTTTATGCTCAAACGAAAACTTAAAATTGAAGTAAAAATTCTCAAACAACTTCTTTTACTTATCTTTCTTTCTCTGCCAGCAATCGCACTTGCATCCTTCTCTGGTTCGCTCCTTTCATATATATTGCCTTTGTTTTTCACCATCTTTTTTGCCACCATAATTGCCACACTTTCTTTTGTGACACTTTGTCTTGTTTTTAATGTGGTGAGTGTGCACGGCTATGTTGTTTTGTTCAAAGAAAAATTTAAAAATCTCAAAAAAGGTAAGAAAAAACGCAAAAAAATCGAAAAAAATTAAAATTTTTGTTGTTTTTTGCCAATTTTTGATTATTTTTCCAAGTTTAATCAATAATAAAAATATGTTGACAACAATTGTGAGAGTGATGATAATATATATTATTGTGCTTTTTCTCTATCGACTTATGGGGAAAAGACAACTGGGACAAATGCAACCTTTTGAACTTGTCCTGACCTTGATTATTGCCGACCTTGCCACCATTCCAATGGCAGAAGTTTCAGTGCCGGTTTTGGAAGGAATTGTTCCGCTTTTCACTTTGGTTTTGATTCATTTTGCCATCACTCTTTTGAGTAAGGCATCCACAAAATTTTCACATTTTGTCAGCGGAAAACCGGTGATTGTGATAAACCCAAATGGGATTGATTATAAAGCACTCAAAAATCTTAACTTGTCAATTGATGATATCACTGAAGCGGTGCGTGGTGCTGGATATTTCAAATTGGAACAAGTGCAGTATGCGATTATGGAAACAAATGGGAAAATGTCCGTCTTTCCAAAAAGCGAATTTGCTCCACTCACGGTGGGTGATATGAAACTTGATGTGGAAAAAAGTGCTTTGCCGATCAATATTATAAGCGAAGGCAAGATTTTGAAAAATAATTTGGAAATCGCCAAGATTGATGAAAATTTTGTTTTGAAGCTTCTCAAAGATGCCAACATAAAAAAGGTTAAAGATTGCTTGGTGTTGACAATTGATAAAAATGGTTCGGTTTTTGCTCAACCTTTTTATGACAAATACATAACTTTTAATGTTGAGCCACTTGGGCAGGTGAGCGAATGACAAGATTTATGTGGTTTCAGCTTGTTTCAATTTTTGTTATCATCGCCCTTTTGACAACAATTTGTGTGGTGGAAGACAAACTTGTTCAAGACGCCCTTTCAAATGTGAAAGAATATTGCTATCAAATTGAAAATGCCGTTGTTGAAAATGAAGGAATAAAAAACACCAAAGTTAACTCTTTGGTGGAAAATTTGGAATATTCTTGGCTTTCAGATGAAAGCAAATTGTGCTTTGTTGCCAATCATAAGTCAATGCAGGAAATTGGCGTGGAAATCATCAAACTTAAAACCTATCTTGAACAGGATGATATCAAAGAATTTTCAGTTTCTTTAAGATTAATCAAACTTTATGCTGATCAATATCATCATTTTATGGGTGCTGATTTTCGTAATGTGTTGTGACGCGGTGCATCTTGTGCTGGCGACCGGAAGTCGCCAGCGAGCCAATTCCTTTGCGAATTGGCTCTTCCCGCGAAACTCGTTTCGCGGTGCAAGATGCACCCTTGCAAACAGTTTTGTGGATAAAAAATAAAAATATTTTCAAATTGGTGAAAAATATTTGATTTTAAAAAAGAAAATAATATATAATAATTTATATGAAAAGGACTCTGTTGTTTGTATTTTCATTTTTGTTTCTTCTTTCTGCAAGTTTGGGCGGAAGTTTTTTATTTTCAAGTCTTAATTCTCTTCACTCTGACAAGCGGGGGGGGGAATTTGGCACTTCGCAAAATGAAAGTATAGTTTTAAACGCGAAAGAGCCGAACAATCCGAATGAGAATTGGATAAATCACTGTGCAGATAGTTTTGCTGGTGGTTCTGGCACGGCAGATGACCCATATCTCATCTCCACTGCTGGACAACTTGCGTTGTTGGCGTTTAATGTCAACAGTGGAACAACATATTTAAACATATATTTCTCACAAACAAAAGATATTGATTTGTCAGCATATTATTGGACATCGATTGGAAAAGATAAAAATTTTTCTGGTATATATGATGGTTTGAGCCACACAATTAAAGGAGTATACACACAAAACGGACAGAATTATCAAGGAATTTTTGGCAGAATTTTGGATGCCGAAATAAAGAATATTTTTCTTGAAGATTCTTTGATTCAAGGAAGTGACTATGTTGGCGGGATTGTTGGATTTTGTTCAAGTTCAAAGATTTTAAATTGCAAAAACGACAGTGATGTGATTGGAGAAGGAAGCACGGGTGGTATTGTTGGATACACCATCAATTCATCCTTGGTGCAAGGTTGTGAAAACACTGGAGATGTGTCTTCAAAAAGGTATGTCGGCGGAATTGTCGGGTATAATATATGTGAAGTTAAGGATTGTTTAAACAGCGGAAATATTTATGGTGAGATAAATGAAAACAGTTCTGTTGGTGGAGTCATTGGGCATAACAACAATGGCGAAGTCAGTGATTTGACAAACTTTGGAAATGTTTCAAACAAACATATTCAACATCAAGACGGCGATATCATCGCAATTGGTGGCGTTTTGGGTGATAACTATTATGGGACAGCATCAAAACTCTTTAATTACGGCATAGTGTGTGGGTGTGGCAATCTTGGTGGCGTTTTGGGAAGAAATGATGTTGCTGTTCTTGAAAATTCATATAACCTTGGAACAGTCCTTGCTAATTTTGACCAATATCTTGCTGTGGGTGGTGTTGTTGGAAATAATTTTAACAACGCAACGGTGAATAATGTTTATAATGCTGGAAGAGTTCAATCAGAATATGATTTGGTTGGTGGCGTGGTTGGACGAAACTCAAATAGTTCAGTGATAAAAAACAGTTTCAATGTCGCTTCTTTGGATGTGGACACCACTTTCAGCAAAGTGGGCGGTGTTGTTGGTGAAAATCTTGCAAATTGTGTGGTGACAAATTCATACTATGGTGGCGACTGCGAAAATATTGGTGGAATCAAGAGAGTTGATGTTGAAGGACAAGCGGAGTATCTTGCCACAATCAAGAGCGATGCACAAAATGTTGAGTGGTATTCTTCTTCAATTTGGAATTCGGAAAGTCCGTGGCAATTTGGAGATATTTGGACAATTCATCCTTGGGCAAATCAAGCATTGCCATATTTTCAAGGCAGTGTTGTGGAAGAATATATGCCAGAAAATGTGGACTATATGTGGACGGATGAAGAAGTGCGAAGTGAAATCAAAACCACTTTTGAAGGGAGTGGCACGGCAGATGACCCATATCTTATCTCCACGCCTAGTGAACTTGCTGGGCTTGCATATAATGCCAACTTTGGCGGACAGACATACGCTGGAAAATATTTCAAGCAAACTGCCGACATTGATGTTTCCAAATATTGGTGGGACGCAATCGGGACGAATGCACTTTCTTTTCGCGGGAACTATGATGGTGACAATCATACGGTTTCAGGAATCTTTACGCCATATGGTGAAACTGATGAGTATGCCAACCAAGGCTTTTTCGGTTCTATGAATGGGCTAAATTCGACTATTGATGTTGGAATTAAGAATATCAGTGTTGTGAATTCTCTCATTCAAGGTGAAAGACTGGTTGCTGGAATTGTTGGCGGAGCACACTATATAACCATTTCAAATTGTCATAATTTTGGAATAATTTTAGGTAACGAAGATAATGTTGGTGGAATAATTGGCTTTTCTTCAAGTAGTAACATAATTAACTCATCAAACCACAATAGAGTTTATGGCGGAATTAATGTTGGTGGAATTGCTGGCTACGCTGCCTATCTTTCAAGTATATCAAAAAGAAATGAAATTGAAAACACTTGGAATGAAGGCAGTGTTTATGCTCAAATTAATACTGGTGGAATTGTTGGGCATAATGTCACTTCGGATGCCTGCAATGTGTATAATTTTGGTAATATTTATGGTGAAAGGGCAAATGTTGGTGGTATTTTTGGAGCAAACACATTAAATGGTTTAATTTCAAACGCGTTTAATGGTGGGAAAATACAATCTTTTACAGGAGGAAGTGGTGCTGGAATTGTTGGACATATTGGTGCATCACAAGTTATAAACACATTTAATGTTGGAATGGTGATCGCTCGAGTTAATACTGGTGGAATTATTGGACTTGTGAATACTGAAGATGAAAATTCTACCATTCTTAATTCTTACTATGGAGGCGATTATGGAGATATTGGTGGAATAAATAACATTGATGTTGAAGGTCAGGCGGAGTATCTTTCAACAATTGAAACTGATGCAAAAACAAAGGAATGGTTTGTTGATAACACTGCTGGCACTTGGAACAGCGAATATCCTTGGGATTTTACATACACTTGGAAAGTTAACCCTGCTGAAAATG
>CALWEM010000020.1 GCA_944377315.1 uncultured Clostridia bacterium | reverse complement strand
CGATGCCACCTTGTGGTCTTATGCGGTATTAGCAGTCGTTTCCAACTGTTATCCCCCTGTAATAGCCAGATTGTTCACGCGTTACTCACCCGTCCGCCACTAACAAATTGTCAGCACAAAAGTAACTTCTGTTTACTCTCCTTAGTTTTAATCACTAAAATGAGCCTTGAGAGAATTGTTTTCAATTCCTTATCTTTTAAATGTTTTTGCTATATTAGCAAGAGAATTGAAAACAATTCTCAAACGCATTTAAAGACAAGTTACTTTTGTGCTAACAATTTATTCGTTCGACTTGCATGTTTTAAGCACGCCGCCAGCGTTCGTCCTGAGCTAGGATCAAACTCTAATGTTCGTCAGAAACTACACTTATTTCAACTTTTGTTTCCACAAAAGTTTTAACATTCGTTTGTTTCTTCCTCTTCCCCAAAAGTGTCAAGCACTTTCGGGGTCCCCGTTTATTCGGGCATTCCTCTTCCACTAATGTGATTTTGAATTTTCTTCGCCGGGCTAAGCCCTTCCCCGAATAAAATCCAAAATTGATTTATATATGCATGAGGTTGACATTTTCTATCTTTATATTTGGGTCGATAGAAAATTGTCATTTATTTAATGGTGTCAGTAACACCTGCATTTACACTAATGCTTATTATTTAATCCTTGCTCGATAACTTACATTGACTTTATTTTACTTACGTAAAAGTTGTTTAAGTTCAACTATTTAATTGTCATAGATCGCGTCGACAACTGCACTTTTGCTCATTTTTGACTTAAAGTCAAAAAGTATCGCTTTTTCGCTTGTTGTCTCCTTTTCCCCAAAAATGTAAACATTTTCGTGGACCCCGGGAAAACCCCTTCGCAGTGTCAACATTCATATTCTACACTATTCGCTCTCTCTTTGTCAACAGTTTTTCAAAAATTTTTTAACTTTTTACAACTTTTTTTCTCCCTTCTCCCTTTTTTACCCCAACACTCCCCCTTGTGTTTCAAAAATTAGCAAAAAAAGCCGGCAAAAAGTGTAAAAATTAACACTTTTACCGGTATTTTTGAAAGTCAAATTTTTTCATTACTTAATTTTAACGATAACATCCAAAACTTTGACAAGTTCTTGGCAAGTGAATATGATTTTGTATTCACCCGCCATTGTGGCAGAAACAAGATAATGTTTTGCAACACCAGTCACTTCTTCGACAACAATTTCTGGTGATGAATTATACTCAAAATCATAGTTTGCTTCCACACTTATCAAAACTTTTTCTCCGACCACCAAATCAAGTTCAGAAATTTCATTGAAGCCACTTTTGATTGTCAACATCGGCTTTTCTTGTGCTTCTGGCTCGTCAACGATTGTCACAACGGCATTTTTGGTTGCCAACTGATTTTCATATTCTGCCACAACCACAAGTTTGGTTTGTCCAACTGCCAAGCCTGTCACCAGTTCTTTGTCGTCAATAACAGCAATGTCTTTATCTTCAATTGAAAAGGAAAAATCTGCTTCCTTTATGTTACTTTCATAACTGATTTTTCCTTTTTCACCGACTTTCAAAGTTATGTCAGCAACTGTCAATTCAAGAGTCGTCTTTTCTTTTGGCAAATTTAAAATAACAGCCACCAAAATGACCGCAAGAATCGGAATAAAAATAAGATAGCGCCAACTTTTCTTCAAAAACTCTTTCATTTCGCCCACATTATAGCACAAATTGTCGAATTTTGGAAACAAATTGTCAAAATTCACAAAACAATAATTTTCTGACGGCAAAGTGACAGCAAAAGTTTGCAAAAAGAAAACCGCCACAATCGTGACGGCTTCAATTTTTAAATTTCTTTGGTGGGAGTTATAGGGCTCGAACCTATGACCCTCTGCTTGTAAGGCAGGTACTCTACCAACTGAGCTAAACTCCCCCAATGCCCTTTAAGAATATCACACTTAAAGAGCATTTGTCAACTAATTTTTTATATATTTTCAAAAAATTTTTATTCAAAGCTCAAAACCAAGTTTGTTATTTCAATGCTGTTGTTTGTTCCTGCTGGAACTTCTTCCATCAAACTTGCAATTTTTTCAATAAGTTGATAAATATTTGCGAATTCACTGATATTATAATTTTTCTCTTCTTTTCCATTAAATGTGAATGAGAAGCCCATTGGTTTTACTTCAACATAGCTTTCTTCACCTTCAACTTTGGAATAATATTTTTCATTTCCAGTGAAGTCGATGTCATAGAACAATCCAATTGCAGTTTCGTTTGTTGCGCCATCGTTTTCACTTGTCCAAAGATTGTCTGTCAACAATGAGTCAATTTTAACATAATATGTTTTTGCAACTGTTACTGTGTCTTTGACGCCGTTAAGATCGAAGTAAACATCTTCACCATTACCATCTTTGAAAGTTATTCCACCTGTAACTTTGAATTCATTAAATTTTGGAACAAATGAGCCAACAACTTCGGTTGTTTCGCCATTTTCTTTGATATAGTTCCAAAGGTCTGTGGCTGATGTCAAAAGTGTGTCGCCAACTTTTACGCCTTCAAATTCCCAAGAAAGCGGATAAATGTTGTGTGTCCAATTTGTTTTTTCAAAAAGTTCAGCAAATTCTTCATTATATGTTTCAATGTTCACTGTGAATGTTGTTGCACCTTTGTAGGTCATATCTGCACCGCTTACAACATTAACAACGCGTTCAATCAATTCTTTTTTCAAGGTCAAAGTGATTGCTTGTGGATTGTTATCTTCATCTCTTGTGAGCATATCGCTTGTGATTGCTGAAACAACTTTCTCATTTTCGCCTTCACCATATACCCAAGAAAGTGCATAGCCGTCTCTTCCTTCTTGATATTTTTCAGCATTGACAAATGAGTTTTGATTGTAATCACTCAAATATTTGTCAATCAAAGTGTTGTTTTCAAGAGCGTCACCATTTTCATCAACATAGTTCACAGTGAAAGTGTGAGAAGCTTTTGGTTCATATTTTGCATTCAAAACAATATTTTCGATATCGGTTGGGAAATTGGCAATTGTGTATACCTTTCCTGTTTCATCACCTGAAATTATCCAACCCATAAAGAGATAGTTTTCAGTGTCTTCAAGAGTCGGAAGTGTTTGGTTGTAATCAAAATCATAATCGGTTATATCATCATCTTCGATTGGGTCGGTTTTAACTGGAGCTTCTGGATTTTCTTCAGATGGAACAAATTCTGGGTCAACAATAGCAAAATCAGTGTCATAGTTAATCACATTGAAAACTGCGGTCAAATGAGAATATTCACTTGTTGTGGTTTTCAAAGTCACACCTTCAACATATTCAATGTTTTCGCCTGTTGAAAGTGCAAGGACATAATCTTCATATGTGCCTTCAAACCAGCCAATGAAATTATAGCCAGTTGTGCCAGTGAAAGTCACTGTGATTTCTTGAACGTGGCAATTTGTCAAAGTGTATGATTCAAATTGTGCTGTGTCTTCACTTTTTTCCACTGTTCTTGCATTTGTGTCAATGATTGGAGTGGTCACACCGCCATATTGACTTCCAGCATTGTCGATGTATACAGCGACATCAAAAGTGGCATTTTTTGAATAATAAACCGCAAGGACAGTGCCTGCAATAAACAAAGGAATGCAAACAGCCAAGCAACAAATAAGTAAAATTTTAGATAATTTATTGGACATACTAACCTCCTAGATTTGAGATTATTATACCACAAACTTTTTCTTATTTCAATACCCTTTGCAAAATTTATTGAAAAAAGCGGAAAATTTTTTGACGAATCAGCAATCCATCAACATTTTGTCTGCGATAAGAGCAATGAGTTCGCCGTTGGTTGGTTTCTCATTTCTATTATATATCTTCAAACCAAAAATATTATTAATATTTTCAATTTTACCCCTGTTCCACGCAACTTCAATGGCGTGTCGCATACCACGCTCCACCTTGCTGGAACTTGTTTCAAAACGCTCGGCGATGGTCGGATAAAGCTTTTTGGTGATGGAAGAGATGATTTCTGGCTCTTCCACAGCAAGTTTGACCGCTTCACGCAAAAATTGATAACCTTTGATGTGGGCTGGAATACCGATGCTTATGAAAATGTTGGATATCTTCTCGTCAAGTTGTCTGTTTTCGCTTGTCAAGTTGGAAGAAAGGATTTCATTTATGCGGTTTTCCAAATTTTCCGGACTAATCGGCTTGACCATAAAATAACTTGCCCCCATTTGAAGTGCTTTTGAAACAAAACCGCTGTGAGATAAATTGGACACAAAAACCACCTTTGGTGTTTCTTCTTTCAAAAGTTTTATCTTTTCAAACACAGCAAACCCGTCAAGTTTTGAAAGCATAACTTCCATCACAACAATATCCGGCTTTTCTTTGACAACTTCATTGACAACAACTTCGCCGTCAGATGAAGAACCCACCACTTCAAAATTTTCGCTCTTTTCAAAATACTCCACCAAATTTTGACAATCACTGTCTGCAAAATAAATTCTTTTCATATTTCTCTCCTTTTTTCTCTCCTTTAATTTTTTGTCACAACTTCTTGCAAGAAAGTTATGACCCAGTGTCCTTGCAAAACATTCCAAAGATACCATAATTATTGCCAAAAAGGTAAAGAGAAAAAGGAAATATCTTGTCGTCATTATGTTTAATCTGTCGAAATTGAAAATAATAAAAAATTATGAATGGAAAATGAGAGAAAATCCAAGATAAATAATTTAGATTATCAAAATTTATATTTTTGTGAAAGAAAATTCATAAACAGTGCAGTTTTTAACAACAAAAAAACTTTGCATTTTTGCAAAGCTTTTTCTCTTCTTTTATGCCACAACAAGTGGAACAATGATTCCGGCAATCACAATGAGCAAGCAGATGAAATATAAAACTTTCCAAACTGCTGGTTTTGGTCTGACATAACGCCAAGCAAGTATTGCCACGATTGTGATCATTATTGCAGTTGCCACACCTTGAAGTGCTCCAACGACAACAAGACTTATTTGACAAGCCCCCAAAACCAAAGAAACAGCGTATAGAATTGTTACTGCAACAATAACCCAAAACGAAATTTTGTTGAGTCCCCATCTGTTTGAACTGCTGTTTGAAGAATTTTTGCTTGAAGATGATTTTTTCGTTGCCATATTTCCCTCCTATTTATTTTTATTATACCACCAAAAATAATTTTGTGTCAAATATTTAAAAAAATAAAAAATAAAAAATATAATAAAATTTGTTTGTTTTTTTGAACTTTTTATGATATTATGAATATATATAAAAGGAGGAAAAAGTTATGAAAAAAACTATGCTGACAACAATTATCATTCTGGGCGTTGGTGTTGCAATGGTTTTGGTGGGAAGCATTCTTCAAGGTATTGTTTGGAATGTCACAACCTTTGATGGCGAAGCTTTCGCTCTTGCTCTCAACACTCTTGGCTACATCGTTGCTCTTCTCTCTGGCATCGTTTTGACCGCTTTGGGCATTTCATATGCCATTAAAGGCGAAAAAGAAGACTGCCAAAAAGAAGATAAAGACAGCAAGAAAAAAGACAAAGAATAATTTTTTCTTAAAAACAAAAAAATTCCAAATTCGTTTGGAATTTTTTTATCGTCTTTTCAAATTTTCTATTCTTCAATTTTTGTGGTTTTTTCCACATTCCCTTTTTCCTTCTTTAAGGTTTTGTCACTTTTTTCAGTTTTTTCCACATTTTCTTTGATGGCAACAAAATTGTCTTTCTTTTTCCATTTGGAATATAGGAAGCTTGTGATGAACGCACAAAACATTCCGATGACAACATACAACAAAATTGTGCCCAAAAGTATGCCCGCTTCGCCAAAACTGTTTGGTGCCATTGAAACGCCCAATCCTGAAAAGGTTAAAGCAATACCTGTGAAAATTCCGGTGATGGAATTCAGCCAAACTTTTTTGAAGTTGTCAAAATACATCACAAGAAAATTTGCCACAAAAATTCCAATGAGTCCGGCAATACTTATGCCCACCACTTGCGTGTCGAAAAGTTTGCCGAAAAACATCATTCCCACCGCAAACAAATAACCAATGACAACGCCAATCAACATTTTTGCCATATCTTTCAAGTTCATACTTGATGAAACTGTCCACGCCACAAAAGCCACCCACAAAAATGTTGCTCCTTCGCTTATCTGTGGTGCAATAAGAGCGTCAAGGCAATAAATTACCGCTGCGGTCACAGCCACAATCAACGGCATTTTTGATAATTCCAAAAATTTTTTCATATCTTCCCTTTTAAATAAGTTTTTTACTTATAATATATTATTATCATATAAAAATGTGAAAGGCAAACAAAATCATTAAAATATTTTAATTTTTTTCATATATTTACTTTGATAAATTTCGTTTTTATATTATAATCAAAATAAACTTAAGGTTGGGAAAAATATGATGACATTATTTTCATTCCCGCACATAATGATGGTTTTGGCAACAATATTTGTCATCTCGCTTTTGATGTTCATTATTTCAAAACTGTCAAGGCTGGGACAAGATATCTTAATATACACTGCCGTCTTTGTGTGTATGGGTGGCATAATTTTCCTTCACTTGACAAGATATGGCACAACTTTCAATTTACATAACCTTTTAAGGCAAATGCTTCAAGTTTGCAATTTCAATTTGATTTTGCTCCCCTTGTCGCTCATCAAAAAAAACGAACTTGCAAGACAATATCTTTTGTTCTTCTCAATGTTCGCTGCCGCATCCACCTTTGTCACATACCCTCCTGATGTTCAAAATTCAATGTGGTATTCACCCGTCACTCTCACTTTTTGGCTTAACCATTCGCTTATTGTTGCCGTTCCGCTGATGATGGTGGCATCTCGCCGATTGAAACCAAAAAAAGAATATCTTTTCAAAGTTACCCTGTGTCTTGTCGGCTACTTTATGTTTGCACATCTTGGCAACTTGGTTTTGAATACCATCAATTTTGGCAGTGCAAACTATAATTTTTCATACACAATGGGCGATGGCGGAATAATGGTTTTGAAGCCACTTTGGGATTTGATTCCTGTGCCGTTTGTCTATCTCCTGCCACTCTTGCCTGCAATTTGTTTGTTATTTTATCTCTTCACACTTATGTTTCAAAAATATGAAGTGAGAGAATTTTAGGAGGATGTTATGTTTTACGGAATTTTGTTTGCTGTTTTTGCAGTTCTGGTTGGACTTTTTTGTGTCCTCAAATGGACTGCGTTTAAAAACAACGAAAAATTTGATGTCGTGATGACAAAAATTTTGAAAGTGACAGCTGTTGTCTATTGCTTCGTCATTTTCTTCACCATTTTTCTGCCGGACAATTTCACAAGAAGCTGGGGGAGGGAAGACGCCGGTTGGCAAATAAATAAGGGTTACGCCATCATTCGTTGGTTCAGCTTTGTCAACTTCATCACCATCCCAATTGCCGTTTTCTTCAAAAACCGCACAATGAGAAATATTGCCATATACTTTGGTGTGGCAGTCACCTTGGCGTCAGTGTTCTATTATCCACAATATCTTGCCGACTTCACTTCTTCACTTGGAAAAGGAATCAACTCCATTCCAAATATGAGCGAAAACGCCAAAAATTTCTTTATCAATGGCACTTTCAGAAGTATTTGGTTTGGGCTCACTCTCCTTCTTCAACTTTCAATTCCAATCGTTTTGGCAATTCAAGAAAAACATCTTTTCAACTTCAAGGATAAAAAAGAATATTTATATTTCTTCCTTGTTTTACCATTCGTCATTTTGTCTTGCATTCCAATCTATGTGCCACAACATCTTTTTGGCTATTCAAATGTGATTTTCTCGGCTTTCAGTTGGATACATATTCTTTGGATTGTCGCTGTCATCGCAGAAATTATTGTTCTATACTTCATTTTCAGAAAGAAAGACCGCGAAATCAAAATGATTCTCCTTTTTGTTTTGGCTCTTTCACTTATTATGCAATATAACCAAATGTTTGGAGCAATAAATTTCAATATGAAACGCCTGCCACTTCAACTTTGCAATCTTGGTTCATATTTTATTCTGTTAAGTTTGGTGACGATGAACAAAAAACTTTTCAATTTCACCGTCATCATCAACGTGGTTGGTGTTATCATCGCTTTGGCAATGCCAGACCTTGACAATAAGGGCTTTTTCTATCTATATAATATGCATTTCATTTTGGAGCACACAAATGTTATGGTTGCACCAATTCTCGCACTAATGTTTAATATCTTCCCACGCCTTGACAGATATGCATTGAGAGATTGCCTTCTGGGTTTTGCCATATACTTTGTCAGCGTTTGGGCAATCGGGACGGCATTCAACGCAATTGCTCTTGCCACCGGCAATTCTTTCTATGAAGTGAATTTCTTGTTTATGTTCTTGCCAAAAGATGGAGTTGACCTGTTGCCATTCACACAAGTGCTTTTCGATATCAATTTCAAAATTGGCTATGGCACTTTCTATCCAGTCATCCAACTCATCGTCTTTGTCGTTTTTGTGGCAATTTGTGTCATACTCTTCTTTGCCATTCAACTTATATACAAAATTTCTGACGCCATCAAGAAAAAGACGATAAAGAAAGATGATAACACAAACGACACCACTTCAAATATGGAAAATGAAAACTCTCCAAAAATTGAAACTGCCGGCAATTAGGAAACAAACTGGGTATTGACTTTGCCCAGTTTTTTTGTTATAATTTCCATATGGAAAAAATGCTTAAAAAGATTGGTGGAAAACTTTATGAATACAAAATTGTGGAAGCAGATGGCAGTGACTATCTTCTTAAAGCAATGAAATTTATGGGTGCTGTTGGGACAAGTTATCGCCCAAATCGTTCTCGTTGGGAAAATACTTCCCCTGTCCGCATTTTGGAAGAAAATGATGAATACGCTCACTTTTTGTCCAACGCTTTGAGTTCTCGCCCAAATGAAATTGGAATTGCAGAAGAAGGGTTCTATGATGGAAGAAAACGCAATTCAACACCAATGCTTCTCAAAATCCAAACCTATGTCGTTTCGCAATTTAAAGGTAAAATGAATGATTCTCTTGTTTTCAAAGTCCATTTGATTCCGAAAAATCCAAAACAAAATTTTAATGAGAAAAAAGAAGGCAATGTGGCGTCTTTTAACTCCATAATGAAAAATGAAAATGTCGAAGATATCGCTCAACTTCAAAGATATGATGTCACCGGTCACCCACACAAAAATATCACCAAAAACAAAGACTTTGTCGCTTCTTGTGACGAAGAAAAAGAGTTGTTTATGGAATATTTTGGTGAAGAAGCGCCCGTTCCACACTTCCATTTTTTTAATGTGGATGGTTTGGACGAGTATGCCATAACTGCAAAAAATTTGATGATGTATGTTTTCAAATTGTTAACTTGTGACGATTCAAGCCCACTTAATAAATACTCTTTGGGAATGCCATTCTTGTATCTCAAAAAGAACGCTTGTGTTGCCAAAGAGTATGTGAATGGCAAAATGTTTGTCGGCAACAAACACATTTTCCCTGACAGAGATTTGATGTATTTTAATATTTTGGAGAAATTTAAGTCCGTTCTTGAGATGACCAACAATGAGAGCGATAAAGCTTTCGTGAAAAAATTTGAACTTTTCACGGAAAAAAATTTGAGCTTTAACACAATCATAAAAGAACTTGTGGACGAATCCAAAGAAAAAGTCTCCCCAATTCTTATGGATTGTGTTGACAAACTTCTTATCGTCAATTTCTTGGATAAAAATGTCATAAGAAGTAATTTACATAAAGATTTAAGCGAACAACTTTTTAAAATGGTTTTGGAAACCGAAACAACTTTGGCAAACAATATTATTGACTATAACATCAATCTTAAAAACACTTCAACAAAAGATTTTATAAGCGACAATGACAAAAAGGAAAAAGGCAACGATAAAGACAAAGGCAAATAATAAAAACTCTATGCAAATAGAGCTTTTTTATCGTTTAAACGCCATATAATCAAGTGCTTTCTTAAAAAAGACTGCATTTGCAGTCTTCGTGGTGCACTCGTGGGGGGGGTGTTGCGTTAAGAAAACAAGCCGGTGCGCTTTTTTTAGTAAACAACGGGTGAACGACTTACTGTTCACCCCGCTGGAACGGGCGAACTTGTTCGAATCCCCCTTATAAAAAATTTAAAAGACTGCAAATTGCAGTCTTCCTGGTGCACTCGTGGGGGTTGTTACGTTAAGAAAACAAGCCGGTGTGCTTTTTTTTAGTAATCAACGGGTGAACAACTTTCTGTTCACCCCGCCGGGACGGGCGAACTTGTTCGAATCCCCTCCCCTTATAAAAATTAAAAAACTGCATTTGCAGTCTTCGTGGTGCACTCGTAGGGATTCGAACCCAAGACCTTCCGTTCCGTAGCAAGCACCTAAAAATGCTATGATTTGCTATTTTTACACCATTTTTTATCATATTCTATCATTTAACAAAAAGCCTAAACCCCTTATAAAATAAGGCAAATAGCAATTTAACTTTAACATACAGCATTATATCACACTAAAACATAAAAGTCCAGAATAAAACGGCATAATTCCCATAAACTTTGCAAAAATCAAGCAAAAATTCGTAGACATTGTTGCAAAATTTTTAAAATTACTACTAAGCATCATTTTATTAAAGTTTAAATGTTTAAAGTTTAAATAATTTTGAAAAATTATTTATTTATGTTATTATGATAATAAGAAGGCAAAATTGAATAATAAGATTAAATTGAAAAATTTATTAAATTCTTCAAATATTGAATATGCAATGGAAGCTTATAATCCAATTAGTGCTATGATTGCTAAAAACGCTGGATTTAAGTGTTTATGGGTTGGTAGTTTAGGTGTTTCTGCTAGTTTAGGAATACGAGATGACTCTGAAATATCTTGGAGTGAAATGTTATCCAATGTTGATAACATTTTTGATTATGTAAATATGCCAATAATAGTTGATATGGATTCTGGATATGGTGATGAAAATATTGCTGCACGAGTTGCAAAAAAGCTTGATAAAGTTGGTGCAGCTGGTGCTTGTATTGAAGATAAACTTTTCCCCAAAATGAATTCTTTTATAAGTCATAAACAGAAATTAATTAATGTAGATGATTTTTGTTTAAAAATAAAAAAGATGAGAGATAGTGTATCAAAAGACTTTATTATAATTGCAAGATTAGAGGGATTTATTGTCGATGATAAAATAGAAAACACTTTAAATAGAGCTTATAAGTATGTAGAAGCTGGGGCTGATGCCTTGGTTATACATAGCAAAAAAGATACTGTTCAAGATATAAGAGAGTTTATGAATAAATTTGACAAAAGAGTTCCTATTATAATTATTCCTACAACTTATCATAGAGAAGGTAAAAAGGTTTTTGAAGATTTGGAAATTTCATTAGTAATTTGGGCAAATCATTTAACGCGTGCAAGCATTAGAGTTATGGAGGATGTTGCTAAAAAAGTATACATAAACCAAAGTGTTGATTGTGTAGAAAATGATATCGCAACAATGGATGATATATTTAGATTACAAAATATAAATGAAAAGGATAATAAATATGGAAGATAAAGAAATTGTAGAGCAATTAATAAACAAAGGTTTTAATTACATTGATTATGTTCCTTGTTCAAATTTAAAAGGGATTATAAATGTTTTAAATCAAAGCTACCCTAAATTAGTTCATTCATCAAACAATGAAGGCGAATCTCTTTCAAATGCTTTTGCTGCGACATTATCTGGGAAGAAAGCTGTTGTAATGCTACAAAATAGCGGTTTGGGTAATTTACTCAATCCTTATACTTCACTTATAAAAATCTATAATGCTCAAATATTTTATATTATAGGATATAGGGGAGCCGATTTAAATGATGAAATACAACACGAATTTATGGGAAAAATTACAGAAAGTTTATTAAAATTAATGGATCTTGATTATCAAATAATTGAAAATGATAGTAAAGAAATAGACTTTTCTAAAAATTGTTTATTAGTAAAAAACGGTAGTGTTGAAAACACAGTTTACAATATTGATAACAATAAAAATGAGTTGACTTATGAAGATGTAATTAAAGAAATTGTAAAAATAGAGGATAATAAATTTTTCACTTTTGCAACCACAGGGTTTATAAGTAGAACTTTATTTGATATTAACGATAATCCTAAAAATTTTTATAATGTTGGTGCTATGGGAAATGTATCGACAATAGCTAAAACATTTAATATAATGAAGGAAGTTCCAACTGTTGTGTTAGATGGAGATGGCTCTTTTCTTATGAGATTAGAAAATAATATATTGCCAAACCAAATGAAAAATAAATATATATATGTTTTATTGAATAATGGTTCATATAATAGCACTGGGGCTCAAACTACAAATATAAATAACATAAAATTGGAATTATTATCAAAAAGTTTAGGATTTGAAAAGTATTATAATATAACTTCATTAAACGATTTGCATAAATTCAAAAATATTTTTAATACAGAACATACAAAAATTTTTATAAATTGTGAAATAAATAATGAACATAAGCAACTACCACGTATTAAATTCAAAGATATTAGTCATTGGTCAAAATGAAAAATATTTAAAAATACTTTTAAATTTTAATATAAATATATGTTATACTTTAAATGGTTAAAAGGAGATTTTATATGAAAAACTTTATATCAACAGAAAACATAACTCACGATGAATTAGAAAAATTATTTAGATTAGCAGATGACATCAAATCAAACAAGAAAAAATATGCAGATGTATTAAAAGGATATGTGATTGCAACACTATTTTACGAACCAAGCACAAGAACGAGGCTTTCTTTTGAAAGTTCTATTCAAAGACTAGGTGCTGGCTTGATTTCAACTGAAAACGCAAAAGAAAATGCTTCTGCAAAGAAAGGTGAAAGTCTGGAAGATACAATTAGAATTATCCAAGGGTATGCTGATATGATAGTTCTAAGACATTTTGAAAATGACTCATCTGAAAGAGCAGTTAGAGTGGCTACTGTTCCAATTATTAATGCCGGTGCTGGTGGTGGCGAACATCCTACGCAAGGACTTTTGGATATATACACAATAAGAGAATATAAAGGCAAAGTTGATGGAACAAGTGTTGCTATAATGGGTGATTTAAAATATGGAAGAACTGCTCATTCTATGATTAAGTTGTTAAGTTTATATAAAGATATAACAGTTTATGGTTTTTCTGTTAAAGGTTTAGAATTACCACAAAAATATAAAGATTTCCTTAAAGAAAGAGAAGTAAAATATATTGAATGTAAATCTTTTAATGATATCCCAAGTGATGTAGACTTTATTTACCAAACAAGAGTTCAAACAGAAAGACTTGAAGATAAAAATATGAAAATTGAAGAGTTAATTATTAATAAAGATAATTTTGCACGATTCTCTAAACATACATATTTATTACATCCATTACCAAGAGTTGATGAGATTTCTACTGACCTTGATGATGACGAAAGAAGTATATATTTTAAACAAGCTCATAATGGTATACCTACTAGGATGGCTTTGATTTATTCTATAATGGAAGATTTTTATGGAGTTAAATAAATATAAAATAGCAGCTTTTACATCTTGTATAAGAAATATATCATTTTTTAAAACTATATATGAAGATATAAAAATAAAAGACAAAAGCAATAAAGCCCAAAGTGGCGATTTAGTTTTATTACGTATCACTGATTGCAATTCTGGGTATGGAATAGTAGAAGATTATTCGGCTGAAAATGTCAAATTGAATAAAGGTGATTATATTGTTACCACATTAGGAAACAGGTTTTCTGGAACAAATGTTTATGGTGAATTGTTAAAATCAAAGATATCAAAAGGTGACTTATTGTTTCAATTATCCATAAGTGGTATTTATGGAAATTATGCTTTTGTAGAGAATTTTCATAACAATGGGAAAGCTACCGAAGCAGAACTAATAGGTTTTTTAGAATATAATCAAAAAGTTCTAAATATAAAAGATATTAATAATGTATTTAATAATATACCTAAACAAAATAATAAAAGCAAAAATATATTTGTTTTTGGAACAAGTGCTGAAGTTGGGAAAACTACTTTTGTTTGCAATTTAGCAAAAACAAAACCAAATAATTCAAAGATTAGTTGTGCTAAGGTGTGTGGAACTGGTAGGTTAAAAGATAAAAATAATTATTTAAAATCTAATTGTAATTTTGCAATAGATTATGTAGATTTAGGATATCCTACTACTTATAAACAATCAGTAGAAACCATCAAAAATATTATTAAAAATATAGAGATTATATCTTCTAATAATGCGGATTATTGTATATATGAAGTTGGTGGAGATATGTTAGAAGGCGGAGCAGACACTATTTTAGAATTTGCTAAATCAATTAATGCTTATATATTTATTGTGGTAAATGATGCTATGGGGGCATTATATGCAAGACAGTTATTAGATAATTATAAATATTATGTTTTTGTTGCTTGGAAACCAAATATTAAAGCATTAAGTGAAAGATTGAATGAAAAGGTCTATAATATATATTCCACAAAGGATGTAAAGAAATTATGGGAGTTAATCAATGAGTGATATAGATTGGTTAAAGATAATAGATAATATTATTGAAGAGATAGACGATAATTTTGATACATTAAGTAAACTTAATATGAATGATAGTGGCAAGTCAAAAATGTTTGCCGATAAAGAGAATGAAAGGTGTAAAAAAATTTTGTTATCACAAAAAACTAATATTAAACAATTTTATGAAGCAAAAAATAAAAGATTTATACCATTAGGAACAGTTTTGATTTTAACACCATTTAGTTCTGCCTATACTTCAATTTTGCACAAACTTATACCCTCTCTCTTAGTTGGAAATAAATGTATTATTAAATCATCAAATTTTACAAATAATTGTTCAGCATATTTTATAGATATGTTAAAAAGTTGTATGCCTGCCAAATTAGCAAATAAAATTATATTTAAAGAGGATTTGAATAGTGTTAAAGAAATTATTAAAAAACAAGCATTTGATGTTATATTATTTACAGGAAAATCTGAAACGGCAAAAGAAATAAAAAAACAAATAGGTAGAAAGAGAGGAGTTTTTGAAACAGGTTCTTTGGCATTAGCATATATAGATAAAGATATTGATTTGGACAAAGTTGCTCACGAAATTTGTGATAATAGTTTTGCTCAAAATGGAATGAGATGTATTGGGCTAAAAAATGTTTTTATACACGCATCAATTTACGATGCTTTAAAAGAAAAAATTGTGAAATTGGTAAATACATATAAACGAAATGAAAATTATATAAGAGAATTTAAAAATCAACAAACAAAGAAAGAGATACTTCAAAACATAGAAAATTATTTATCTAATGGATACACTAATTTGCAAAATGATTTAACCTTTCCTATTTTAATTGAAAGTTCATTGAATATTAAGAATTATTTTTTAAAGGAAATGTATGGACCTGTTTTGTGTTTACATAGAGTAGATGACATAAATAAAATCCCATTGGAATATTTGAAACGTAGCAGTTTGTCTACGTCGATATATTCAAATAATCAAAACAATATAAAATTATTTATTAAAAACGATATATATACAGGCAGCATCTTAATTAACAAAGGCCCTGCAATTAGAAATGATGATTTACCATTTGGTGGTTTTTATGATGAGAACGAAAACAAAGAAAGTTTTTGGGATATAATTAATATTGCATCAAATATTCAAATCATTGATAAACTATAATTCTTTTATTAGAAGTAAGTTTTCGCTTACTTCTTTTTTTGTTGTGTAAAAATTTTT
>CALWEM010000019.1 GCA_944377315.1 uncultured Clostridia bacterium | reverse complement strand
AATTTTAAAGGATATGCCTGAATATTAAAATTTGCAACAAAAAACTTGGAGAATTAATGAAAAGGCTTTTTGAATGGCGGCGACAGCTAAGATTTAAGTTCAAACAGGAATTTTTTCCTGTTTTTTTAATAATTTGAAATATCAAGCGGTAAATTAAAAATATTCCCTAAAAACCTGGTGATTTTCAGGGAGCCCTGTCTCACCCAAGGGGTTCGACTCCCACTTTTTATACTTGATTTTATTAAAATAAAAAAACTGCACTTTATACGCAGTCTGTCTTGTGGTGCCGATGGTGGAAGCCTTACCCTAAAAATCTGGTGATTTTCAGGGAACCCTGTCTCACCCAAGGGGTTCGACTCCCACAATTTATGCTTGATGTGATTAAAATAAAAAACTGCATCTCACACGCAGTCTGCTTCATGGTGCCGATGATGGGAGTCGAACCCACATGAAGTTGCACTCAACGGATTTTGAGTCCGTCGCGTCTGCCATTCCGCCACATCGGCATATTGTTTTTGTTGCACTGAACTTGTTATATTTCACACGGCTTCATTATGGTTTCTTCACTCTTTTTTATTTTCAAAAATATCTACCTTTTAATGATATTTTGAATTATCACGAAACGAATTCTGAAGTGTGTTTCATAAGTTTCAAGTCGCATTGGCTATGTCAACGCTCTTAATAATAGCATAATTTAATTTAATTTGCAAGTATTTTTGGCAATTTTTCATTTTTGCATAAAAATTTCTTGCAAATTTCTTTTAATGGAGTTATAATATAAACGAAAGTATATAGGTAAAACAAGATGATTTTTAAGAAATTTTTTAATCAAAATTCCGCACTTGTCAAAGAGTATGCGGAGAAATTCCAAGTTTTACCATCAACAATGTATCTTATTTTATCGCGTGGTTTTAAGACAGAAGAAGAAATTAAAGAGTATCTTTCGGTTGGGAAACTTTTAAACCCATTTTTAATCAAAGGTATGGAAGAACTCAAAGAGAGAATTGAATTAGCAAAAAAATTGGGCGACAGGGTTTTGATTTTTGGTGATTATGATGTTGACGGCATCAGTGCCACTGCGATTATGCTGAAAACTTTGAAAAAACTTGGAATACAAGCAGATTTTTATTTGCCAAACCGCTATGTTGACGGTTATGGTTTATCGTGTGAAGTTTTGGACAAGATTGAAAAGAAATTTTGCCCTGACCTTATTATCACTGTCGATTGTGGCATTTCATCATATGAGGAAGTGGAATACGCCAAAAGTAAAGGTATGGAAATTATCGTCACAGACCATCACGAAATACCAGAAAAATTGCCGGACACACTTGTTCTTAATGCCAAGATAAAAGGGCAGGATTATCCATTCACTGAACTTTGTGGCACTGGACTTGCCTACAAAATTTCCGAAGCACTTTTGGGACAAGAAAAAGCGGAAGAATTTTTGGCAATTGCCAGCATTGCAACCATTGCTGACATTGTTTCGCTGACAGGTGAAAACAGAAATATTGTCAAGCGTGGATTTCAGCGTTTTGACAAACTTCCATATGGTTTAAGACAGTTATTCAAAGAAAACAAAGTGTCATTGACAAATCCAAATGCCACTGACATTGCTTTCAAAATTTCGCCAAAGATAAATTCTGCGGGCAGAATGGGGCACGCAGAAGACAGTTTGATGCTGTATTTAAGTGAAGACCCAGTGGTAGTAAAAAAATATCTCAACAAATTGAGTGAACATAATCAAAAGCGTCAAGAACTTTCCAATCAAATTATGGAAGATTGCGAAAAAGCCATCAAAAAATTGGATTTGTCCAAAATTCGAGTGATAACTTTGGCTTCAAAAAAATGGGATCAAGGAATTTTGGGGATTGCTTCGGCACGCCTTGTGGAAGAATACAATCGTCCTGTCTTCCTTTTTTCACAAGTGGGCGACACCTTGCACGGCTCTGGCAGAAGCATCAATGATATCAATATTCACGAATTATTGTCATCAATGAGCGATATTTTGGAAACTTTTGGTGGGCACACAATGGCAGCAGGCTTAACGCTTAAAAGAAGTAAATATGAAGAATTTTCCAACAGGGTTAATTCTTTTGTGTTCGAGAAAATTAATGATAAGGCATTCATACCAATCAAATATTATGACCTTGATGTCAAGGTTGATGAAATTGATGACAGATTTTTGAAAGAATTAAAACTTTTGGAACCATTTGGCTGTGGAAATCCAAAACCAAAATTCAAGGTGACGAGCGAAAATGTGGAAATATCTCCGATGAAATTTAATCCAGCACATTGCAACATAAAGATTGGCGACTTGGAGCTTGTTTATTTTAATTTCTACAAAAATTTCAATGCACTTTTCTTTTCGCGATATAAATCCTTCATTTTTGAGTTTCAAGAGAATGGAAAAAAAGGCTTGGTGTCATTTTTTGACGCCGGCAGTTTCATTATCGACAATGCTCATATGTTCACATATCCAATCCAGCTTGAGCAATTAAAATATGACGAAAACGAAGTGAGTTTTTCCTATTATCCACAAAGCGAACTACTAAATTTTGTTGCCAGCACGGGAAGTGGGGTGTATGGCACTTGTTTTGTGACATATTCGGGCTATGAGTTTGTCAATTTTCTCAAAAATTACACAAAGGACAACTTGTATCACATAGGAATATATGATGAAGAGTGTGTGGGATACAACAGCGCACTTTTGTCGCCACGAGGCACAATGTGGGCAAAAAATTTTGATAAAATCATCTTTTTGTCACCAGTTCTCGACAGTGGTTTTTTGAGCGAAATTCAGAAAATTTCAAACGCAGAAATTTTTCTGCCAATTGAAGCAAAAATAGATCGTGAGCGATTTAATAATATCAATCTTTCAAGAGAGTGCTTTGGCCGGATTTTTAAGGCACTAACTTCAAGGTCAAGCGTGACATATTATTCGCCGGTCGACTTCTATGAAGCAAAACTTAAAGGAAAGGTTAGTTTCGACACTTTCATTGTTGCATATCTCACATTTTTGGAACTTGGATTGATAAAACAAGCGGACGACAAATTTTTTAACTATATTGAAGTAAAAAATATCAAAAAATCTTTGACAGAAGCAAAAATTTATAATAAAGTATTATTAATAAAGAATTCTTGGGGTAAAAAATGAGAGAAATAACAATTGAGAAAATAAATAAACATTTTCACCTTAATATGCACGAAACAAAGTTTGTAAACAAGGTGGTTGTGGAAGAAGAGAACCTTGACCGCCTGAACTATGTCATTGACACAATGGCAGAGTATTATATGCAAAACGATGTGCTCATTGCTTATCTTCTTTTCCAATATCACAAAGTTTTTGAAGAGGACGCCAAGGAATTCGAGAAAGAGTTGACAATAAGTCAGCATAAACTTTTTGAAACTTTCAAACTTTTGAGAAATGTCAACACGATTTCAAAAAGTGGGGAAGCAGAAGATATCAAGCGTATGTTTGTGGCAATCAGCCGTGATATGCGTGTTGTTATCATCAAATTTGCCACAATTGATTATGACTTAAAGCATATCACTCCGCCAATGAACGATGAAACAAGAAAATTTGTCAAAATGGTGGCAGATATTTTCGCTCCGCTTGCAGAAAGTTTGGGGCTTTCAAAATTTAAGAACTCTTTTGAAGAAAACACATTTAAGTTGTTAGAGCCAAAAGAATATAACGAACTCAAAAACAATGTGCTTCTAAAAACCGAAGACAATATGAAACAAATGGAAATTGTGGAGCGAAAACTCAACAAGATTTTGAAGGAATTGAACATTGAAGGCGAGATTCAAAAAAGACAAAAACATCTATACAGTGTCTATAAAAAACTTCAAAAAAAGAATATCACATTGGGCAAGGTTTATGATCTTCTTGCAATGCGTGTTCTTGTTCCAACAGTTGCTGATTGCTATGCTGTTTTTGGAAAAATCCACTCAATATACAAGCCAATGGCTGGGCGTGTCAAAGATTATATCGCCAATCCAAAACCAAATGGTTATCAAAGTTTGCACACCACAATCATTGCTGAAAACAATCGTCCACTTGAAATTCAGATAAGAACTTTTGAGATGCACAAACACGCTGAATATGGAATTGCGGCACACTGGATATACAAAGAAAGACGCTCTTCCAACAAGTTTGACGCCAAGTTTGCAAGAATTAAACAAATTTTGGATAACTCCAACGAACTCTCATCACAAGAGTTTTTGGAAACTTTGAAAAGCGACCTTTATGGCGAAAGTATTTTTGTGCAAACGCCAAAGGGTAAGGTTTTGGAACTTCCGCTCCATTCGACTGTTATTGACTTTGCCTATGCCATTCACAGTGAGATAGGAAATAAGTGTGTGGGCGGGAAAATCAATGGCAAACTTTTTCCAATCACCACGGAGTTAAGTAATGGCGACACGGTGGAAATCATCACCAATCAAAACAGCAAAGGTCCATCGCGTGACTGGTTGAAACACGTGATGACTTCGTCTGCAAGAAGCAAAATTCGTGCCTTTTTCAAAGGTGAATATAAAGAAGAAAACACAAGAATGGGCAAGAGTATTTTTGAGCAAACTTTGAAACAAAAAAATATCAATTTGTCAAAGCAAAACAAGGAAAAATATTTGGAAGATATCGCTCGTTCGCTGATGATTGAAAATCCTGAAATGCTTTTTGCCGAAATTGGTGGCGGGACGCTTTCAGTTAACTCAATCATTGGACGACTTCTTAATTTATACTATAAAGAAAATGCCAAGGAAATCAAACCGCAAATCATTGAAGTCAAGAAGAGTAAGGACGGCGTTTTGATTGATGGCGACAGTGGATTGCTTATTCGTTATGCAGGTTGTTGTTCACCGGTTATTGGTGATGAAATCATTGGTTATATTTCTCGCGGACGCGGTGTGACGATACATAGAAAAGAATGCCCAAACCTTAAATATCTTGAAAAAGAGCGTTTGATTGATGCCAAGTGGGAGAATGATATCACTTCAAAATTTATGACAACAATCAAAGTTGTTGCGGACAATGATAATGTTGCGGTGGATTATATCAATAATGTTGCCAAAAATTTGAAGGTTAATTTGCGTGGTTTTTCACATAAAAAATCCAAGAATGACATTATTTTTGATATCAAATTTGAAGTTAAAGGAAAAGATGAACTCGACAGTATCATAAAGACCTTTGAAAGTGTGAAAGGAGTGCAAAAAGTTTATAGGAGTGAATGATGAAAATTGTCTGTGAAAATGTGGATTGTGAAAAGGATATGCAAGACCTTGTCAATCTCTTTTATGATGAGAATGACAATCCTTTTTCCATATATCACAGTTTTGTCACGATTGGTGAAACCACCACAAGCAAGATTGAACTTCAAAAAGACGGAGAAAAAAAAGAATATGTCAAATTTTTCTCTCTTCCACAAAATTTGACAACTCTTCGAGAAAAAAGTGTGAAAAAAAGTGCTTTCAAAAATCATCTATATCAAGTTTTGTCAGCAGTCACAAAAAAATCTTTGCCGTGGGGGTCACTCACTGGCGTTCGCCCTTGCAAATTTGTGAGAGAAATGGTGGAGCGTGGCGAAGTCAAAGAACATCTCATTCCTGAACTTTTGATGAAAGAATATTTTGTTGATGAAGACAAAGCAAAACTTTTGTATGACATTATGCGTAACCAAAAATGTATAATTAAAAATGACAAACTTGTCGACCTTTTCATCAACATTCCAATCTGTCCAACAAGGTGCAATTATTGCTCGTTTATTTCCAATGAATTATGCAAAGTGGCCGACAAAGTGGAAATTTATCTTGATTGTCTTTTGAAAGAATTGAGAGCGGTCAAAAAACTTATTGCGGACAAGTCATATGTCATTCGCACGATTTATATTGGTGGTGGCACGCCGACAGTTTTGTCAGCAAGTCAACTTGAAAAACTTTTGAGTGAGATAAATTATCCTGTCACCGAATTCACTGTTGAATGTGGCAGAGCAGACACAATAACGCGTGAAAAGCTTGAAGTTTTGAAAAGATATAATGTCAGCCGTATTTCCATCAATCCACAAACCTTTTGCGAAACAACTTTGAAAAGAATTGGAAGAAAACAAAACAACAAGCAAATTTTTGAAGCATATATGATGGCGATGGAGTTTGATTTTGTGGTCAATATGGACATAATTGCTGGGCTTCCGGGAGAGAAGTTTGGTATTTTCAAAAGAACAGTTAGCACGCTTTTGGAACTTTCTCCACAAAATATCACAGTCCACACTTTGACATACAAAAATGGCACATACCTTAAGGATGACAACTCCAGTGTTTTTGAAAAAGAAGTGCCAAAAATGGTGAACTATGCTGAAAAAGTTTTGCAAGAAAATGGTTATAAGCCATATTATATCTATCGCCAAAAACATCAAGTGAGCGGGCTGGAAAATGTGGGATATTATCGAGATGGCAATGTGTGCATATTTAATATTGACAGTATGGAAGATGTGTCATCAGTGATTGGAATTGGAGCAGGAGCAATCTCAAAACGCGTTTTCAATCTTGAAAATCGCATTGAAAGAGAGCCAAATTGCAAATTTATTGGTGACTATATTGACCGTGTGGACGAAATGATAGCAAAAAAAGTGAAATTTTTTAGTTAGATTTTTCTTTAAGTGAAAAATTTTATGTTTTTTTTGAAATATTTATCAAAAATTCTTTACATTTACAAAAGTTTATGATAGAATAAAAAAGTCGATAAAACATTCGCACAGTTTGGTGGATACCTTCAACCCCTTGCTTTGTGAATGTGGTTAAAAAATTTTTGAAGGAGAATACTATGGAAAACAAAGGCGAAATCATTGCAAAATTTAAGCAATCCGAAAACGATACTGGTTCTGTTCAAGTTCAAGTTGCTCTTCTCACTGAAAGAATCAATCACTTGACTGAACACTTGAAGAAAAATCCAAAAGATAACCATTCAAGACGCGGACTTTTGCAAATGGTTGGTAAAAGAAAAGGTTTCTTGCAATATCTTAAGGACAGAGATATTGAAGCATACAGAAAACTTATCAAAGAATTGAACATTAGAGAAGTTAAATAAGAAAAGGGGGAGCGTGTTTTTTTGCTCTCTTTTTTTGAAAAAATAGGAGTTAATATGAAAACTGAATTATCAAAAAAATTTGAAATCGAAATCGCCGGCAAAAAAGTGACTTTTGAAACTGGTGCATTATGTGGTCAATCAAATGGTTCTTGCCTTGTTTCTTGTGGCGAAACTGTTATTATGGTCAATGTCACAATGAGTGAAGAACCAAAGCCGGGTATTGATTTCTTCCCATTATCTGTTGAATATCAAGAAAAAATGTATTCAGTGGGAAAAATTCCAGGTGGATTTAAGAAAAGAGAAGGCAGACCTTCTGACAAGGCAATTCTTGTTTCTCGCCTTATTGATCGTCCACTTCGTCCACTTTTCCCAAAAGGATTCTTTAATGATGTTGTGGTGGTGGCAACCGCTCTTTCAATTGACCCAGATGTGACACCAGAACCACTTGCAATGCTTGGTTCTTCTTTTGCTCTTTCCATTTCTGATATTCCATTTATGGGACCAACAGGTTCTGTTTTGGTGGGTATGGTTGACGGAAAGTTCATCATCAATCCAAATCAGGAAGAAAGAGAAAAAAGCGACCTTCATCTCACTGTTTCAGGAACAGAAGAAGCGGTTTTGATGGTGGAAGCAGGTGCAAATGAAGTGCCAGAAGAAAAGATTTTGGATGCCATTATGTTTGCACACGAAGAAATTAAGAAAATTGTCAACTTCATTAAGGGTGTTAAGGCGGAAATTGGTAAACCTGTAAATCCTAACATTCCATACTACACAATTCCTGAAGAAATTGACAGTGAAGTAAGAAAGTTTGCCAGTGAAAAACTTGATTATGCATTGGACACTTTTGTTCGTCACGAACGCCAAGAAAGACAAGATGCTGTGGACAAGGAAACAAAAGAGCATTTTGTGGAAATATTCCCAGAAAAAGAGAGAGAAATTGGCGATGTCCTATACAAAATGACCAAAGAAAAAGTCAGAGCCAAAATTCTTGAAAAAGGTATTCGCCCAGACGGCAGAACTTTGGAGCAAATTCGTCCAATTTGGTGTGAAGTTGGTCTTCTTCCAAGAGTTCACGGAAGTGCGGTTTTCACTCGTGGAGAAACACAAGTTTTGTCTGCTTTGACTTTGGGAACAGTCAGTGATGTTCAACAACTTGATGGCCTTGATGATGAAGAAGTAAATCGTTATGTTCATCACTACAATATGCCACCATATGCGACAGGCGAAGCAAGAATGATAAAATCAACTGGTCGTCGTGAAATTGGTCACGGTGCACTTGCTGAAAGAGCGTTGGAACCTGTTGTGCCAAAAGAAGATGTTTTCCCATATGCTCTTCGAATTGTCAGTGAAGTTCTTTCATCAAATGGTTCATCTTCAATGGCAAGTGTTTGCGGTTCAACTCTTGCTCTTATGGACGGCGGTGTGCCAATTTCTGCACCGGTTGCCGGAATTGCAATGGGACTTATTAAAGATGAAAATTCCAAGAAAGTGGCTGTTTTGTCAGATATTCAAGGACTTGAAGATTTCCTTGGTGATATGGACTTCAAGGTGACAGGAACAGCAAAAGGTGTGACAGCAATTCAAATGGATATCAAGATTAAGGGTATTGACAAACCAATCTTGACTGAAGCACTTCAAAGAGCAAAAATTGGAAGAATGTTCATTATGGACAAACTTCTTGCTTGCATAAATGAGCCACGCAAAGAGATTTCAAAATATGCTCCAAAAATCATCACATTTGAAATTGACCCAGAAAAAATCAAAGATGTCATCGGTTCTGGCGGAAAAACAATCAACAAAATTATTGCTGAAACTGGTGTTAAGATTGATATTGAAGATGACGGAACTGTTTTCATTGCATCTGTTGACAGCAAAATGAATGAAAAAGCCAAGAAAATTATTCTCTCAATTGTGGAAGAAATTGAAGTTGGCGATGTCTATGATGGCAAGATTTCCAGAATAACATCTTTTGGTGCTTTTGTTGACCTTGGTATGGGCAAAGAAGGAATGATTCATATCTCCAAACTTTCTTCAAAACGCGTTAACAAAGTGGAAGATGTTGTCAAAGTTGGTGACTCTGTGGAAGTGGAAGTTATCAAGATTGATGAAAAAGGCAGAATTGACTTAAAACGCCTTGAAAAGAAAGAAGGCAAAACACAAGAATAATTGTGAAGTCAAAAAATGATAATCTAATTGAAATCAATTCCAAAATTAAAAATTTGCGAAGAGAAAAAACTTCTCTTCGTTTTTTATCGTTTAAGAGAAAATATCGCTTTTAATAGGTAACTGGGTGACATTTTGTCACCCAGTTTGAAAATTATAAAAAAATTTTTTTTAAATATGCATTTTTGAATGACAAAAAATTTTTTATATCTTATAATAAATATGAATAAGAAATATGGGACATTGATATTTCTTTGACTTTTCGCTGTTTTCTCTTTCCATAAAGAAATATTGCTGTTTCTTTTCTTGAAGAAAAAGGGGGATATTTTTATGAAAGCATTAACAGGGTATAGCACAAACAAAAATGCATACGAGGCAGGTCTTGAGGCAGCAAAAATGGCTGGTAAAGCAAAGGACGCAAAAATCGTGTTTGCATATATGAGTTGTGACTATAAAATCAAAGATGTCATCAAAGGAATCAAGGAAATTTACGACTGCCCAGTGATTGGAAACACAAGTTTCACAGGTGTCATTATGCCACAAGGATACATAGGCGGTGACAAACCATTTGTCGGGATTATGGTGTTTGCTGACCCAAATATGGTGGTTGGTGTTGGTTTTGCCGACAGAAAGCAATATCAATCTGCTCGCGAAGCAGGTGAAATGGCAACAAAAACTGCTCGCCTTATGACCAAAATGCCAAGTGGCGAACAGCCAGATTTGATGTATATGACAGCAAGTCCAACAGAAGAAGAATTTTTCCTTAAAGGTGCAAACAAGGTGATTGGACGCGTTCCACTTTTTGGTGGTTCGGCTGCTGATAACACCATTGAAGGCAAGTGGAGTTTATATCTTGACGGCAAAGTGACTGGTGAAGGTATGGCAGTGGCTTTGTTCTATATGAAAGGCGGTTTTGCCAATGAATTTACTGGTGCTTATCGCGAAACAGACGATATGGGGATAATCACAAAGGTGGCAGGTTCAAGATGTCTTGTGACAATTGACAATGTGCCAGCAGTGAAAAAATATGCAAAATGGCGTGGACTTAAAACCAGCGAACTTATGGGCAACAAACTTCTTTCTGCCACAATCACAAGTCCGCTTGGAATTAAAGACCGCTTGGGTGACCTTATCGCTATTCGCCATCCAATGTTTGCAAATGATGACCTTTCAATGAACATTGGTGCAAATTTGGCAGAAAAAACCACAGTGATTCGTATGGAAGCCACTGTTGACGAACTTGTTCAATCGGTGGGCAAAACTTTGGCTGAACTTAAATCAAAACTCAAAAAGGAAGCAGTTTGCTATCATCTCGTGCATTGTGGTGGCAGAAGAGCCGGAATTGACGCGAGAATCAATGAAGTTTATGACCAAATTAAAAATGTCATCGGTGACACACCTTTCATTATGGAATTCACTTTTGGCGAATATGGATATGTTGATGACGGCAGAAACACAACTGGTGGCTTGATGCTCTCATTCACCGCTTTCACCAAGTGATCATATCACTCTCTAAATTCTGGCAGATTTGGTTTTTGAAACAAGCGGATAGGTAAAAGCAAACTTAACATAAAAACCACACGCGGTGTGGGTGACTGTGTCACTCTCTAAATTCCGGCGGATTTGGTTTTTGAAACAAGCGGATAGAAAATGAGTGAAAATTTTGATAAAAAAAGAATAAATATAAAAAGGAGATAAATATGCAAGCAATCATTAATGGTAAATTTGTGGACGCAAGCGATAAATCAACAATTGATATTGTCAATCCATACACACAAAAAGTGATTGACAAAGTGCCGAATTGCACGGAAAAAGATGTTAACAAAGCGGTGGAATATGCTTTGAAAGCGCAAAAAAAGTGGGCAAAAGTGCCAGTGTATGAGAAAGTGGAAATCTTGAACAAATTTATGGATTTGGTGGATGCAAATCGACAAGATATTGCCAAAACTTTAACTCTTGAAATGGGCAGACCAATTTCTCACACGCTTGCTGAAGTGGACAATATTCGAATATCCTTCACGGCTTTTTCGGAAAAAGCAAAGCATATATATGGCAACATTATTCCAGCGGGAACAGAAAAAGGACAGGACAAAACTTTGCAGTTCACTGTGCGTGAACCACTTGGAGTTATGGTGGCAATCATTCCTTTCAATTTCCCACTTGACCTTTTTGACCAAAAAGTTGCGCCAGCCATTTTGGCGGGAAATTCGGTTATCATCAAACCGCCACATCAAAATCCAACCGCCATCATCAAACTTGTCAAACTTATGGGAGAAGCGGGACTTCCAAATGGTGTTGTGCAAGTGTTGACGGGTAGCGGAGCGAAAACTGGTGATGCACTTGCAAAACATAAAGATGTTCACGGAATTTCTTTCACAGGTTCAGTGCCGGTTGGAAAAAGTGTGTATAAAAACGGTGCAGAACATCTTGCGCACGTCACACTTGAATTGGGTGCAAATGATGCATTCATTGTTTGTGCTGACGCTGACATTGATTTGGCAGCAGAAGAAGTTGTTTGGGGAAGAATGTATAATGCCGGGCAAGTGTGCGTGGCAAGCAAACGCTTTATTGTGGACAAAAAAGTTTTGAAAGAGTTTGAAACAAAAGTTGTTGAAAGGCTCAAAAAAGTTCCAGTTGGCAATCCGATGGACAAGAAAACATATGTTGGCACGCTCGTGACAAAATCGGCTTGTGACAAAGTGGAAAAGCAAGTTCAAAAGATAATCGAACAAGGCGGAAAACTTATCTATGGCGGAAAGCGAGAAGGGGCGTTGTATTATCCAACTGTTATCACCAACATTCCAAAAACTGCCGATGTAAGTTATGATGAAGAAGTTTTTGGTCCAGTTGTTTCAATAATTCCTTGTGACGGCGTTGATGAAGCAATTGAAATTGCCAATCAAACGAACTATGGTCTTGGCAGTTGTGTTTTCACGCGTGATATGAAAACAGCAACAAAAGTTGCAAATGCAATGGAAGCAGGTGCGTGTGTTATTAATGGTGCAAGCTTCCACAGAAGTTTTGAAATGCCATTTGGTGGCTACAAAATTTCCGGCATAGGCACAGAAGGGGTTATGTCCACTTTTGACCAAGTGACAAAAACAAAAACCATTGTTTTGAAAAATATATTAGATTAATAAAAACAAATTAATCAATTTATTTGGAAAAATATGAAAAAATAGATATAATAAAAATGAGAAGTAGAGAGGAAATCTATGAAAAAGTTTTTATTATGTCTTTTTTCATTTTTGTTTATCTCCACAGTGTCCATCGGCGGTGGCTTAATATTCGCCGGTTGTAACCAAACCCACTTCGAAGATGCGGGGGGGGGGATTTGAAGAATCGCAAAACGAAAATGATGAAAATTTGGATATAGATTTTCCGACTGATGATGAATTTGACAACTCTGAAAATGATGCTCCGAACGAAGATATTTCAGCACAAAATTTAAGAATTCAATTCAATTTGCACTGTGATGAATATGTAAGTTTGATGATGGTGGATAACTACTATTATTATTATAATTATTTAACAACAGGAATCACAGATTCGTTTTATATAGATTTTCCAGATGGGTCTTTTAATTATCTGTCTTTTTCTTGTTCAATTGTTAGCGGTGGGAGTTATTATTGGAATTTAGGGGCTCCGGCAACTGAAAGTTCACCAATGATTGGTTCAACTTTCATTGAAGTGCCACTTATGTATTTTGTCCCGGACGCAGGTGAAGATGAATATGTTATTGATTTGTATCTGGCAAGCAGGCAGTTATATTTAGCATACAACAAAAATGGTGGAACGGGGACTGCTCCAACTGATGTTTATGGAGTGAGCGGAACAAGTAAAACCGTGATAGTTGGTAAAATAATTTGACAAGAACTGGTTATGAGCGTGTTGCCAACTGGAATACGCGTGCAGATGGGTCGGGAACGACATATTATTCTGGCAGGAGCTACACATTTTCTTCTGCAACATATTTGTATGCAGTTTGGGAACCGCACACATACACTGTTACATACAATTCAAATGGTGGGTCGGGAAGTATGGCAAATCAAAGTTTTGAATATGGAACATATCAAAAACTTCGCACTAACACTTTCACACGAGATAAATACACATTTGTTGGTTGGGCAACTTCGTCAAATGGCGAGATTGAATATGATGATGGCGAAAATGTTGCAAATCTCACATCAGTCGATAATGATGTGGTAACTTTGTTTGCAATTTGGGAAAAGAGTAAGATGATTTTTGACCCAAATGGTGGCTCAAACGGCCCAATAAATTATGCCACATTTGACGCTGAATTTAATGCTGAATTTGGAGAGAATTTTTCTGTCACAAAAGGTAATCTTGTTATGTCTTTTGATTCGTCAACAGGAATTGTTACTATTGATGGAGATATGAACTGGTGGAGTGGCAGTTATTACACTCCAATGGAAGATGGGCTTTTTGTTGCTCGTTATGCCAAAGTTGGTGGCTTTGCAAATAGGCAATATGGTATTGGTTATGAAATTTTGTCTGGAAGTTTCAGTGGCGATGCAAGGTTATTTTATGATTTTGGAAATGATGCTAATGGCGTTGCAGGACCATATTTTTCAGCAAATGGATATTCGTTTAATTCTGATGAGAAGGCTCAGGCGGCGATGTCTGGAATTTTGACATCTGGTGGTTTTGATGCAGAGTGGGCTGCCATTTATTTTTTGGGCTCGGGCACTTTTGACAATTTGCAAATCAGGTTTAATTTTGTCGAAGATGTAAATGATGTCGTTGACAGTTTGGAGATTGATGACACAGAAATTGCAATGCCGTTACCAATTCGTGAGGGCTATCGATTTTTGGGATGGAACACAAAACAAAATGGCACTGGTGAATATATCGGATCGGGAAATCGCGACACTTTGACAACCACAACAACGCTTTATGCACAATGGAAAGTGAATTCATTTAAAATGGAGTTTTCAAAAAACACAATGAATGTCAATTCAAGCGGTCGTGTCGAAACGATCTATAATTGCATAAGTGGAGAAGAATACACTTTGCCTGAAAATGGTTTTGTCAATGAGGGATTTGTGTTTAAAGGTTGGGCACGCTCGGCAAACAGCAGTGTTGCTCTTGCTCCGGGCAGTAAGGTTATTCATTATCCATACGCCAACGAGTCCACAATCACATACTATGCTGTTTGGGAACCATTGAATCCTGTGGTCAAAGAAAATGGAAGGTGGTATGCAGAAATTGGTGTGTGGCCACAAACAAAAGAAACAGATTTGGAAATAATTTCAGATTTGGAAAGTCAGAGAAGTCAAAACAAAACAACCGGAATTACCTATTCGATTGCAGAGGAAACTTTGCAATGCTATTCAAGTGACGGGAATGATTATGCTTATTATAATGGCAGTTACTATAAGGTTGAACCAGTGAGATATATGTTGTTGGGCAATTTTTCATCAGATTATGGCACTTTAAATGGTGAAATTATGGCGATTTCTGAAAAGGTGGTTTTTGCCAGTGTTTTTGAAAATTCTTGGCCAATTGAAAATTGCTTTGGAAAAGGATATAATGATGCAATGATAAAAAATAATGTCCTAGATTTTATTTCAAGCTCAAGTGCAAATGAAGAATTTTTGAATAATACTGAATATGAAGTAAATAATTTCAGATCGGAAAGTGGCGAGATTTCTCAAATTTCAGTCCCTTTATTGGGTGCTTTGTCATCGCCAGAAGAAATAGACCAGGTCTATGGCGACCTTTCAGCCGAATTTTCCGACCTTGTGGCTGACATTTTGGGTGGTTATCTATTCTATTGGACACGCGATGTTGGCTCGAATCTAAACAACGCTCAAACCATTTCAGCGGGTGGAGTCACTGGGACGCAAATGAAGATGAGTGAAATCTTGGGCGTTCGTGTGACTGTCAATGTCAAAACTCTCGCGTGCTTGGGACCGTAATTTTGGCAAGTGAAGTTTAAGTGCGAAATTATTATCAATGCTCACAAGTAATTGACAAAAATCTAAATATGAATAAATTTTTCATTTTTGCAAACACTCTTTTAGGGGTGAATTATGATTGTTGTAAATTATATCGCTTACATATTGGCAATTATTGGCGGACTTAATTGGGGACTTGTTGGAATTTTTAATTTTGACCTTGTCAATTTCATTTGCGTGGGAAGAAATGCTGGCTCAATCATTATCTACATTTTGATTATGCTTGCTTCAATTTGGCTTATTATTTCTCCAATTATTTCACGCGGTATGCTCGATCTTGGTTGTCAATATCGAAAGCAAAGTGAAGAAAAAAATAATAAATAATTGATGAAAAACCGCTGAATTTTTGGCAGTTTTTCATTGTTTAAAAATACCATTAAAAATTAAATAAATATTTGAAAATTAATTTTTAATATATTTTTCACATATTTTTTAAGTTTTTTTTGCGATTTTCTATTAATTTTTATATATTTTTTTTGTAATTAACAATTTTTTTTGCGATTTCATATTAACTTTTTGTAAAGGAGTTAATATGGTTAATGTTGGAATTGTTGGGTATGGAAATTTGGGTAAAGCACTTGAAGAAGTGATGATTAATGACAAAAATGTTAACTTGGTCAAAATATTTTCAAGGCGGGATGGTTTGAAAAGTCGCCATAAAACCGAATTTGATTTGGTGGAAAATTTAGGGGTGTATAAGGGACGAATTGACACATTATATTTGTGCGTTGGAAGTTACAGTGATATTGAAAAAATAGGGATTAAAGCATTAAAAAATTTTAACACCGTGGACAGTTACGACACCCACAAAAAACTGAAAGATTATATTCACACGCTGGACAAAATTGCCAAAACTTCACAAAGGGTTTCGTTGAGTGCGTTTGGTTGGGACCCGGGGCTTATGAGCTATATTAGAACGGTGTTCGATGGTGTTTCTCTTCAAAAATCAAATTCTTTTTGGGGTGAAGGTGTCAGCCAAGGGCATAGTAATGCAATAAGGAAAATTGCTGGTGTGAAAAACGCCATTCAATACACAGTTCCAAATGAAGAGATTATCAAAAAATGTCAAAATAATTTCAATTTCATACCAAATGATTTTGAAAAACATAAGAGAATTTGTTTTGTTGCTGTTGATGATGATGCGGACAAAGAGAAAATTTCAAGACAGATTGGCAATATGCCGAATTATTTTGCTGGATATGAAACCGAAGTGAATTTTGTGAGCGAAGAAGAAATTTTGAAAATGCAAGAAGTTTTGTCGCACAAAGGTTATATTGTTGAGAATTTTCAAATTTTGGATAAATATCAAAGCAAAATGGAATTTTCGCTGGATTTGCAAAGTAATCCGCATTTCACCGCTCAAATGATGAGTCTGGGCGGAAGAATTGTGGAAAAATTGTGTGAAGAAAAGCGGTTTGGAGCATATTCAATTTTGGATATTCCAGCAAGTTATTTTTTGAACAAGAGCCGTGATGAAGTGATGGAAAAAGAGTTGTGATTTGATGGGGCTAAATTTTTAACTGACCACTCTAAAAAATATTTTTTCAAAAAAACATATAAAAACTAATGATTTTATGTGAAAAATCAATAAAAAACCGCATTTTTTTGTGTTTTTGCTTTTATTTTTCAAATTTTTATTGTATGATAAAAATATGGAAAGAAATTATTTTGCTGACAATTTGAAAGTTCTGGCGATTTTTTTGGTGGTTTTCACTCACACATTAATGCCGATGTATGCTTCAACTGACGAGATTGTTCGGTGGGTGTATAACTGCACCTTTTTCATTCATATGCCAATCTTTTTCTTTGTGTCCGGTCTGTATGCAAAATTTGATGCGAAAAAGATTTTCATAAGATATCTTTATCCATATATTCTTTTTCAAGTTGTTATGTTTGTTTTTTATTATGTCACAAACATTTCCGCGCTTGATGTCTATTTTCCGTTCTATAGTCTTTGGTTTCTTTTGGTTCTTCCACTCTATCTTTGTTTTGTTCCGCTTCTTAAAAAAGTGCAAAAAGGATATCTCAAAATTTTGATTTTTCTTTTTTCATTCGGCTTTGCTTTGGCGATTGGTTTTGTGGAATTGCCAGAAATTCTTGGGATAATTTCGCGAGCATTTTGTATGTTTCCATTTTTCCTTTTTGGTTATTTTTTCAAAAATGTCGATTTTTCTGCGGTTTTTAATAAAAAATACCTAAAAATTTTGGCAATTTTTGTTTTGTTGGCAATTTTTGTGGCAACTTTCTTCATCTTCAGAAATGTTGATATGGATCGCGTTTTTTATTCATCATATTCTTATGCTCCAGTCCATTATCGTGTCATTAGATATATTTTCACCTTCCTTGTTTTGTTGGCAATTTTTGCTCTTATTCCGAAAACCAAAAACTTCTTTTCAGTGTATGGAAAAAGAACAAAAACAATTTATCTTTATCACGTTTATATCGCTTTTCCGCTTTCGTTTTTATATAATCACTTTGACCACAGTTTTGTTAAGATTTTTGTTATGCTTTTGGCTAGTGTTGCCATTTTCTTCCTTTTGGGTTCAAAGTGGTTTAATAAATACACAAAGTGGACGACTGAAATGTTTGAGTTTAAAACTGAACCATACTGCCAAGTTAGTCACAATCTCTCTTTGAAAAAAAGCGAAGTCAAAACACGAAAAAAGTTTTTGCAAGAGAAAAATTAGAACTAAATTCAAAAACTTTTCAAATTTTTACTTTTTTTTGACAAAATGGTTTGAAATTTTCTTCTTTATGTTGTAAAATAAAACTGGGAGAATTGTTATGAGAAGATTTTTTGGTAAAAAAGAAGGTAACAAGATTTATATTTGTGACGATGAATACAATCATCTTAAAAATGTTCTTCGCATCAAGGTTGGCGATGAAGTGATTGTCAGCATCAACACCGAGAAGGAATATGTTTGCGAAGTGGAAAGTTTGGGCAAGAATGCAGTTTGCAAAATTAATGGTGAAAACAAATGCCTTGTCAATCCAAGAAAGGAAATCACTCTTTTCCAAGCAGTTTGCAAGCGTCCAAAATTTGAATTTATTGTTCAAAAAGCAACCGAAATTGGAATGACTAAAATTGTGCCTTTTATGAGTGACTATGTCATCGCGAAGGTAACAGAAAACAAAATGGAACGATTAAACGCGATTGTTGAAAATGCGTGCAAACAATGCGAGAGAACAATCAAACCAGAAATCACGGCAGTTTCTGATGTTCCACACATAATTGAAATGTTCAAAGATTATGACATTGTTCTTTTTGCAAACGAAAGAACAAATGTGGGTGAAGAAGTTAAAAAACTCACAAAATATAAGAAAATCGGCATTATCGTTGGCTCGGAAGGTGGCTTTTCTCAAAAAGAAAAAGAAAAATTTATTGAAGTTGGTTGCGTTTCCGTTTCTTTAGGCAGAAGAATTTTGCGTTGTGAAACCGCTTCTGTTGCAATGATGAGTTTGGTTTCAATTATGAGTGAGAATTAAGATGAAAGTTGCAGTTTTAACTCTTGGCTGTAAGGTGAATAAATATGAGAGCGATGCTCTCATTTTTAAATTAAACGAAATGGGTTTTGAAACAACTGACAAGTTGGAGCAAGCGGACTACTATGTCATCAACACCTGTGCGGTCACAAATGAAGCCGAAAAAAAATCCCGACAAATGATTGAGAGATGCAAAAAATTTAATGTAAACGCCAAATTTTTCATTATGGGCTGTGCCAGCCAAAATCGTCCTATGCAATTTGGACAGAAGGCGAATTTTGTTCAAGGTGTGGCAAGCAAAATGGAAATCATCAAGCATTTTGAAGAGTTGGGTGAGAAAATATATGACTTGCCGAGTGAATATGAAGACGACCTGTTCAGTGCACAAACGCTCACTCGTGCATTCATAAAGATTCAAGATGGTTGCAACAATTTCTGCACATATTGCATCATTCCATATTTGCGTGGGCGAAGCCGTTCAAGGTCTTTTGCAAGTGTGATAAGCGAAGTGGAAAAGTTGCCAAAAGAAACAAAGGAAGTGGTGCTTGTTGGTATTGATGTTTCTGATTACAAGCAAAATGGTGAGCGTGCACTTGTTGATTTATTGGAAAAATTGGATAAATTTGGCAAGCGTTTGCGATTGTCGTCAATGGAAGATAATTTGATCACAGAAGATTTTGTTAAACGACTTAAAAAACTCAAAAACTTTTGCCCGCATTTTCATTTGTCGCTTCAAAGTGGGAGTGATGAAGTTTTGAAGAAAATGAACAGAAAATACACCACACAGGACTTTTTGAACTCGGTCAATCTCATAAGAAAATATTTCAAAAATGCTGGAATAACCACTGATGTTATTGCCGGATTTCCAACTGAAACTGATGAAGAGTTTGAAAAATCTTGTGAGTTTATTAAAAAAGTGGAATTTTCCGACCTGCACATTTTTCCATATTCAAAGCGTGAAGGCACAGTGGCTGTGAAGTTATATAAAGACTTGCCGAAAAGTGTCAAGTTGGAGCGTGTTAAGATTTTGGAGAAAATAAAGAAAGAAACCAAATTGAAATTTATTGCTCAAAATGATATTGTCAAAGTGCTGATTGAAGAAGAGAAAAATGGAGTTTTTTATGGTTACAGCGAAAATTACATCAAGTGTCAGCTTGTGGGCGATTTTAAGGTTGGTGATATTGTGGAAGCGAAGATAACAAAACCGCGAGTCGATGCGTCATTTTGTGAAGCAATTAGAAAAATTTTGTGATAATACTTGACAAATCTTTTGAATATGATTATAATACTAGGGAAATTAAACTAAAAAGGTGGTGAGAAAGTTGACTACTGTCAAGGTTGGCGAAAACGAATCTCTTGAAAGCGCACTTAAAAGATTTAAAAGAAAATGCCAAAAAGACGGCATTATTGGTGATATAAGAAAGAAAGAAGCTTATGAAAAACCAAGCGTTAAGAGAAAGAAAAAAAGTGAAGCAGCAAGAAAAAGAGCAAGAAAGAGAGGTTAAACCTTTCTTTTTTTTGTTTTTCAAAGAAAGATTTTTTATGAGTAATATTTAAGATTGAGAAAAATTGTTTTTTAATTAAAATTTTATTAACCAAAATTTTGTGTGAAAATGATATAACTTTTGTTATATTATTTTTTAATTTGTTTTTAGTTGATTTTTTTATATTATGTGTTTTATAATATATTTGTAAAAGGTCGCACATCATATTTTTGTCGCATAAATAAATTTGACAAGAACCGTTTTGAGGTGAAATATGGATATCATTGAAGTGAATGATTTAACTCAAGATTATGGACACGGTAGAGGCGTGTTCAATGTGTCGTTTGCGGTTAAAGAGGGAGAAGTGTTTGGTTTTCTTGGGCCTAATGGAGCAGGCAAATCGACCACGATTCGTCATATTATGGGTTTTTCACGCGCTCAAAGTGGTGAAACCAAGGTTTTTGGGCTGGAAAGTTTCCATAACTATCACAAAATACTTGCCAATGTTGGATATCTTCCGGGCGAAATTGCTCTTCCAGAGGGACTTACCGGTGTCGAATTTATTAAGATGATGGGTGATTTAAGACATTGCAAAGATGACGAGAGATTGAACTATCTTTTGGATAAGTTTAAACTTGACCCAAAAATTGAAACCAAATCGATGAGTTTGGGTGACAAACGAAAACTTGCCATTGTCACTGCGTTTATGAATGACCCAGATGTTTTGATTCTTGACGAACCAACAAGTGGTCTTGACCCAATGATGCAACAGGTTTTTGTGGATTTTATTAAAGAAGAAAAAAAGCGTGGAAAAACAATTCTTTTATCTTCTCATATTTTCAATGAAGTGGAAGCGACTTGTGACCGTATTGCAATTATTAAAGATGGAAAGATTGTGTCGACTTTTGAAACAAATGTCATCAAGCACAATGAAAACAAAAGTTTTGAAGTTTATTTTGATGACAAAAAGGAATTTGACAAGTTTTTGAAATCTTTGCCAAAAGCCAAACTTCAAATGGAAAAAATCGTCAAATATGGCATCAGAAGCAGTGATGAGAAAAATTTAAAAGTCGAAATTTCTCTTCAAGATAAAGATGTTAACAAGGTTGTGGAAATTTTGAGTGAGTTTAAAATCAAATCATTCAAGCAGGTGAAGTTTACGCTGGAAGATTACTTTATGCAATTTTATCACGAAGATAAAGATTTTGGAGGTGTGAAGTGGAAGAAAAAGAAGAAGTGATTGTTGCCACTGACCTGACAAAAGATTATAAGAATAACCGTGGAATTTTCGACTTGAATTTCACTGTCTATAAAGGCGAAACTTTTGGCTTTGTCGGCACTAATGGAAGTGGGAAGACCACAACAATTCGTCATATTATGGGCTTTATTAAACCGCAAAAAGGTGATGTTAAGGTTTTGGGTATGGATTCTTGGAAGGAGTCGTGCGAGATAAAAAAGTATGTTTCATATGTGCCTGGCGAAATTGCCTTTCCTGACCTTACCACTGGTATTGCTTTCTTTAAGGCACAAGCAGAATTGTTGAAACTCAAAAATATGGATTATTGCAATGAACTTATTAAGCGTCTTCAACTCGACCCTTCGGCAAATTTGAAGAAGATGAGCAAGGGTATGAAGCAAAAGACGGCGATTGTGGCAGCACTTATGGCGGAAAAGGATATTCTTATTTTGGACGAACCGACCACTGGACTTGACCCGCTTATGAGAGAAACTTTTTTGGAACTTATTAAAGAAGAAAAAGCAAAAGGCAAAACCATTTTGATGAGCAGTCAAATGTTTGATGAACTTGAAGCGGTTTGCGACCGTGTGGCGCTCATATTTGATGGAAAAATCATCGATATCGCTGACATAAATGCACTCAAAAATTCCGACACAAAGGCATATAAGATTGAATTTATTTCCAAAGAAGACTATTTGAAATTCAAAAAACTTAAATTCAAAATTATTCGTGACCAAGAAAAATATTCGCAAGTTACCATTCAAATTGAAGATAAAAATATTAACCGCTTGTTTAAAGTGCTGAAAAACTATGAACTCAAATTCATCAGCGAAGTCAAGTTTAATCTTGAAAAACACTTTAAGGAAATTTTGGCGGAAAAATCAAAAGGAGGGAACGATGTTCAGTAAGGCGCTTTTTAAACAATCAATGAAGGCGAATTGGATTAAGTGGACGTGTGTGACTGTTGCCACTTGCGTTATGCTTGCCATTGTTATTATCGCACTGGGAAGTTTGGCGATTGACAATATTCGTGACTCATTGAAAACGGTTTTCGCTCAAGCAGACCAAGAATCTGTTTTGAAAGAAAGCACAATTGATGGTTATGAACTTTATAACTCGACCGGAACATTTGAAGACAGTTTGGAAACTTTGAAGGTGACCAATATTTATGGTCGAAATGCTCTTGAAACTATTTGGTCGCTTGTTAAAAGTTCTTATGACGCTGCTTTAAATGAATTTCAAGTCAATAATGAAGGGGCTGAACTTAACGAAGAAAATCTTGAAATAGTCAAAATTAATGCTCGCGACAGTTTGCTTGAGCTGCTCAACAATATGTTGCCAAATTTAGGGCAGACGATTCCGGGATTTCAACTTAATTTTTCAGAAGAAGAGTTAAGTCAATTTGTTTACATTATGCTTTGTGCATATGAGAACAACAAAACTGCTTCAGATGTCGAAACAATGGCGACTGAAATTGAAAATGCATATGCTGATTATGTTTATGATATGGCATATGAAATGTTCTTGCAACAAGAAGACAGCACAGAAGACCTTGCCAAAGCTTCTGCCGAAGCCTCAAAAGAAATGGTGAAAGTCGCAATGGGGAATTATTCAAAAGAGACATATTCTGAAGAATATTTCAAATCTCTTGCAAGTGTTTATGTGCCAGAAACTTTAATCTATGAGCAAGTTTTGAGAACTTTTGGAGTGGATGACACTTCCTCTGATGAAGAAAGAGCGGAAGCTGAAAAATATGCTGTTGTTTCAAAAATTCTTGCCAGCACTTCAATTTCGACCTATGAACTTTGGATTGAAGAATACACAAAAAATGCTGAAAAATATCCTGAAGTGAAGGATGTTAAGGAGAGTGCAAGAGAGCAGGCGTCAGCAAGCATTACTGATCAGTTGAATGATATTGATGAAGAAGTGGCAATTGCTCTTAAAGAACTTGGCGATATGGATATCTATGGACTTATCATCGGCAATCTTTTCTATCGTGTTGCTGGTATCCTGCTTCCAATGGTGTATGTGATTATGGTGGCAAACGGACTTCTCGCAGGGCAAGTGGACTCTGGCTCAATGGCGTATGTCCTTTCAACACCAACCAAAAGACGCACGGTGACTGTCACTCAAATGACTTATCTTATGCTCTCACTTCTTGCAATGTTCTTGATTTTGACAGTGGTCAGTGTGATTTCCATTTGGATTGTTGGCGGAAACGATTTCACCATTAACTTCGCGGAAATCCTTATTCTTAACCTTGGCGCTTTTCTCACAATGTTTGCTTTTGCTGGCTTTTGTTTTATGTGCTCTTCCATTTTCAACAGAACGAAATATTCACTCTCAATCGGTGGTGGAATTTCCATATTTATGCTGGTTTGCACAATCTTGGGGCTTTTCGGTTCTGATGTTGTGCCATTGGCGATGAGAATTGACCAAATGAATTTCTTTAACTATCTGTCAATTATTTCACTCTTTGATGCAACTTCAATTTTGACAGGCGGAATTTCTTGGCTTTGGAAATTTGGAATTTTGGCACTTATTGGAATTGTGACTTTCATTGTGGGAGTCTTCTGCTTTGAAAAGAAAGATTTGCCACTTTGATATAATTTGTGGAAAATAAAAGAAAAAACATATTGATTTGTTGTCAATATGTTTTTTTAATGAACGAAATTTCATATTTTTCAGGTTTTAATTCTTTGAAAGTGCTGTTTTTTGTCTTCTTAACCAAATAATTTTTCTTTGATTTTTTCTTTGAGTCTTTCGAGATTTGTCTTCTTTTTCACGGAGAAAATAATCTCGTTCGGTTTAATCTCAACAGGCTTTTTGAGTAAATCGCTTTTGTTGAGAACGACAAGACGATTTTTTGTCGCACCAATATTGTCCAAAATTTCATTGGTGATTTCAATGTTTCTTTCATAGTTTTCATCGGAAACATCAACAACGTGAAGAACAAGGTCAGCAGTTTTTATCTCTTCCAAAGTTGACGAGAAACTTTCGACAAGTTCGTGTGGAAGTTTACTGATGAAACCGACAGTGTCTGTCAAAGTGCAATATTTGTCTTCTCCCAAAAACATTCTTCTGCAGGTTGTGTCAAGCGTGGCAAAAAGTTTGTCTTTCACAAAAATATCATCTTTTGTGAGCAGGTTGAAAAGTGAACTTTTGCCGGCATTGGTGTAACCGCCGATTACCACACTTTTTATGTTGGATTTTTTTCGTGCTTGACGATTCTGCTCACGCGAAATTTTGATTTTTTTGATTTCTTTTTCAAGTGAAATAATTTCGCTTTCAAGTTTACGCCTGTCAAGTTCCAACTTTGTTTCGCCTGGACCACGCATACCTGCGCCAGTTCCACCAAAGCGTCCAAAACTGCCTTGCATTGAAGAAAGACGGGTGAGAAGGTATTTGTTTTGGGCGAGTTTTACTTCGATTTTACCTTCATTTGATTTTGCGTTCAAAGCAAAGATATCAATGATAAGCAAAATTCTGTCCAAAACCTTGATTTGAAGCTCGCTAGTCAAATTTCTTAATTGTGAGCCGGTGAGTTTGAAATCCACCACCAAAACATCAATATCATTTTCCTTGACAAAAGTTTTGATTTCTTCAAGTTTACCTTCGCCAACAATGGTTCGAGGATTGAAAGCTTTGATATTTTGATAAAAAATTTTTTCCACTTGCAAATTTGCAGATGTGCACAATCTTTCAATTTCAGCGAATTGAAAAGTTTTTTCTTTTTCGTCTTCAATTGGGCAAAAAACTACCGCTTTTTCAATTTCAATAACATTATTTTCATACATCTTTTTCATATAATCACCACCTTTGATTTAAAAAATGAGATACTCGTTTGATTATCTCACTTTTGTTTTTATGGTTTATATTATTTGGATTTTTTCACTTGTTCGTTGAGTTTTTTCAAAACAAACTCGGGTTCCATTCCGTGAACCAAGCACGCTTCTTCCACAGTTTCCATTTGGCTGACTGGACAAGAGATGCAGTGCATTCCAAATCCCATAAAAACATCAGCAAGTTTTTCGTCTAACTCCAAAACTTCGCCAATTGTCATATCTTTGTTTATTATATCATTTTTTTCTTTCTTCATTTTCTTTGCCTCTTTTAAGTGCCTTTGCACATTTAATAATCATATTCTAGCATAAAGGAAAGGAAAAAGTCAATCAGGTTTTCGGTTTAATTTCTCTGTCACATTTTGTCTTATTTTGTTGGCATATAATTTTTCATCTTTCTTTTTCATATTTTGTCAGTAAGGAGTGTTTAGGTGGAAAATATTTCAAAAAAAGTTGTGTCAGTGGAAGATGGAGAAGTTGTGGGATATGTTTTAAAGCCGGTGATTAATTTTTCCGAATTAAAAAAAACTGGTTATATTATTGTTTCTCATATGGAAGAAGAATTTTTCCTTCCACTTGAAAACATTTTGGCTTTTCAAGATGTGGTGCTCATTTCAAAAATGAGTCAGTTGGAGTTTTCAAATCTTGAGGAAGAGTTGAGAAAAAATGTCTATTCGCTTGCCGGGGAAAATTTGGGAAGGGTGGAAGATTATGTCTTCAAAAAAGGCAGATTATCCAAAATTGTCACAAATATGGCAGAAATTTCTTCAAAAAACCTTGTAAAAAGTGGAAAAAATGTGCTTTTTGTGGATTTTAAAAAAAAGAAAAGAAAATTTCCACGCTTTGAAGATGAAAATTTCAAAGTGGAAGCAATGGAGAAAAAGGAAATTTTGCCACCAGTTGTTAATCTTTCACTCAATTATTATCTGGGCAAAGTGGCAACAAGAACTTTGCTGGGAATTAACAAGGAATTGATTGTCAAAGAAGGAACACAAATCACACCCAAAATCTTTTACAAAGCAAAGGCTCACAACAAAATTAATGAGTTATATTTTATTTGCAAATAAAATAATTGGGTTTGAATAATAAAGTTTTTAAAGTTTAATAAAATTCTTTAAAAAATAAAAAAACAAAAAATTATTATTTAAAAATGCCAAAAAATTGATTTTTTATGTGATTTTTGGTGTTTTTTATTATTTTTCACATTCATTTTTCCATTTTATAATAAAATTGAATGAGATTTTTTGGTAATTAATTATTTGTTTTTTCAAATTGAATTTTATTTTGTGACAAAACAATTTGAAAAATATTTTTATTTATTTTTATTTTTTATTTATTTTTATTTGTATTTTTGAGCATATTTGTAGTATCATAAACTTAAAGAGGGAGAGTATGGTTAGAATTATTCCAAGAAAAACAAAAGTAAGATTTGAATTTTTCCGTGGGGTGACTGGGCTTGATGTTTTGCTCGGCTTTGTTTTTGCCGCGATCGCCGCAGTTCTTTTTGCTGCCAATTTCGAATTCCACATTTGGATTGGTGTCGCTTGGCTTATTATTGCGGTTTCGCTGTTTTTCAAACTTGCCGATGATGACAGGTTCTATGTGACACTTGTCTATCTTTTGAAATATTCCGTTCAAAAGAAGAGATTTTCAAAAGGTAAGGGCGAGAAGAAAGGCGATATTTCAGAAATCTTGCCATACGAAAATATCATTCAAGACAAATTTATTAATTTTGGCTCATACTATGGAATGGTGATTGAAGTCCAACCAATGTTCTTCACACTTTTGACTGAAGAATTTCAAGATAATGTTATTGAAAGCTTTGCAAATGCCATTCGAAGATTGAACAATGACCAAACTTGTTCAATTGTCAAAGTCAGAAAACCAATGGTGCTGGACAGATACATATACAACGAAAACAGCAAATATGACACGCTTTATGACCTTCAATATGACGGACAGATGACCGAAAAAGAAATTGAAGTGCGAAACCCTATCTTTGAAGAAAGAGTGGCTTTCTATGAAATGATAAATCGTCAACAAAAAGTTTATAAGGACTATTTCTATCTCGTTGTTTTTGACAGAGACAGAGAACTTCTTGAAAACTCTTGCGTTGGTATGATTAATTCAATGGCAAGTTCACTTAACCCAATCACTGCTAATGTTTTGCAAGGCCACGACCTTTATGTTTTCTTGCGTGCAAACCTTGGAAAAGAATTTGATGAAAGAGATTTGAATGTTTTGCCATTCAACAAATATATGGATTGGGTGACACCTGAAAAAATCAAGTTTAACATTGCAAAATATTATGTCGACAAAGATTGCTATCGTTGTTTCAACCTTATTGACTATCCAATTCAAGTGGGAAATGCTTGGGCTGCCAATTTCTTCCTTTTGGACAGAACGAGAGTGGTGATGAAATTTAGCCCAACTCCAAAATTGGACGCTGAAAAGCAAATTGACAAGGCGATTATGGAAATGGAGTCGAAACTCAACAAGGCTGGGCGTAGTTCAGCACAAATCGACCTTCAAACTCACCTTGAAACTTTGAAGCAACTTCTTGTTGGGCTCAAAAACAACAACCAACAACTTTACAATGTCAACACATTCATTATAAGTGAAGATGCTGCCAAAAAAGATGTGCGTGCGATGCTGAAACAACAAGGTTTCAAATATAGCGAAATGTTCTCTCGTCAGATTGATGGCTTTATTTCGTCCAATGTTTCAAGACGCGACTCAATGAAAAACACAGTTCGTGGTATGCCAACTTCCACACTTGCAGCAGCGTTTCCTTTCATTTCAAATTCGCTTCAAGACCCAAATGGAATATATCTTGGCTATAATGAATATCCAGTGTTTGTCGATTTCTTCAAGCGTGACAGAGAAAGAGTTAACTCGAATATGATGATTATTGGTAAGTCTGGTTCTGGAAAGAGTTATGCAACAAAAACCCTTTTGACAAACCTTGCTGCCGACAACTGTAAGATTTTCATTCTCGACCCTGAAAATGAGTATAAAGATTTGACCAGAAACCTTGGCGGTAAGTTCATCGATGTTGGTTCTTCTCTTCAAGGTATCATCAATCCTTTCCACGTCATAACTTCTCTTGATGCCAGCGAAGAAGAACTTGCTGAAGTGGATGAAAATGGCGAGCCAATCATAAAAGAAAAAAGTGTTGACGACTCGTTCACACAACACCTTCAATTCTTGGAACAATTCTTCCGTGTTATTTTAGAAGGTATCAATGCTGATGCGTTTGAAGTTTTGAACTCACTTATCATTGATGTATACAAGAAAAAAGGTATCACATACAAGACAAATCTTTCCAAATTTAAACCAGAAGATTATCCAATTTTTGATGACCTATATAATCTTATTTTGGAACGACTCAAAAATGCCAAGGATGATTTCTCTTTGCGTAACTTGATGACAGTGGAAACATATATCAAAAAATTCGCAACGGGCGGAAGAAACAGCTCTCTTTGGAATGGACCAACTTCCATTGAAACAAACGAAAACTTTGTTACATTTAACTTCCAATCTCTTGTTGCTGGAAACAACCCAACTGTCACAAACGCACAAATGCTTTTGGTGTTCAGATATCTTAACAACGAAATCATCAACAACAAAGATTTCAACCAAAAATATCGCAAAAACAGAAAAATTATTGTTGCGGTCGATGAAGCGCACATCTTCATTAATCCAAAATATCCAATCGCTTTGGACTTTATGGCTCAAATGGCAAAGCGTATCAGAAAGTATGGCGGTATGCAAATCGTCATCACGCAAAACCTTGCTGACTTTGTGGGCTCTGATGAAATCAAGCGTCAATCAACTGCGGTTATCAATGCTTGTCAATATTCGCTCATCTTCTCTCTTGCTCCAAACGATGTTAACGACCTTATTGAGTTGTATAAAAAGTCGGGTGGTATCAATGAAGAAGAACAAAACTCCATCGTGACAGCCGGCGTTGGTCAAGCCTTCATCATCACTGGACCAACTTCAAGAACAACAGTGCAGGTTGTCGCTCACGACTATGTCAAGAAACTTTTTGGCGGTTGATGATTGAAACAATGCTCTTTAAAAGTTGCCAAGTTTAATGGTGTTTATATAAATTTGTTCCTTAATATATATAAATTTTATTTATAAACCTCACTAAAAAAAGTCAGAAAATTTGTTTATCAAGGAAAAAAGTTTAAAAAAGGAGTTATATGACCAAAACCTTGAAAAAAATCATTGTTGGTTCAATTTCTGCAATTGCAATTTTGCTTGCAGGACTCTTTTTTGCTTCGTGCGGATATGACACTTCCAAAGTTAATGTGTCAGCAAACACATATTCTTTAACTTTGGAACTGGGCGGAATGAACGAAAGTCAAAATGTTACTTTCACCATCAATGACGCTCCTGACGGCTTTGCAAAAAAATTGCGTTTTAATGTGGACAATGAAGGAGTTGCGTCAATTTCCAATCCAACCTATAACGGCAACGAAGTGACTGTCACAATAACAGCAAAACAGGGTGGAAGTTGCAACATAATGGCAATAACTGAAGAAGGTTACAAATATACCAATGTGCAAGTCAATGTCATTCAGCACTCTGAAACTTTGACTTTTGATGAGTCGTCATTGTATCTTTCCAATTCCACACCATTTGTGGCAAACAATGGCTATTATTATTTTGACAGCAACACCACTGACAAAAATATGTCATTCTATTATGTCGATGTTGGTGCAAATGACACCTTTAACCGAATTGAAGGCGAAGAACTTGTTTTCACAAGCACAAGCGGAACTATCACTCGATTTGGAATTGGAAAAGAAGCGTTCAAGTTTGATAAGGCGTATATTGATGAAGAAGGAGAAAGCATTGTTTTTTCTTTGGACGGAGTGCCTGTGTATCAAACAGAGAGCGTTTTGAGTCAATTCAATTTCCTTGCTTTTTATGATTATTCAATGAACTATACCACTCAACTTGGAATTGTCAACACTGTGAATGTTTATCAAGACTTGAAGGTGGAGTTTGAAGGTGGATATCTGACTTCAACAGTCGAAGACGGCAATATTATTTATAATGATGTCGAATTCAAGGAAATTGAAGGAAACAACATTAATATCGTGCCAAATTCGGACAATTATAGCTCAAGTATATATATTTTGAAAGTTAGAATTTTGAATTATAGCGACCTTATTGAATATGATTTCACATCAACAAATGCTGAAAATATTGTGGTCGATTATTATAACTATGATGACGAAGATGAAGAAGGAAATGTCTTTTATCTCAAAATTTTCCAAAATTATTTTGATAATGTTTCTTCCACTTTCACTGTGAATGTGAAATATAAGGGGATTGATGATGATATTTTGGATGACAGTGTGAATTTGCGAGAAAATTTTGATATCAATGTTTTGGTCGCTCCAAAAGAACTTTTGTTCAATGGACGAAGTGCCAGCGAGTATAGCAGTCAAGAAAATCCAGTGACATTATATAATAGATACAGATTTCCAGAATTTGGTTGGCAACAACTTCAAATTTCTGTGAGTGCTGGCGTGGACGCTGAACCTGTTTATTCGTATGTTTATGTGGAATATAACACAGAAGCACAGGACCTTGAAATTCGCCATAATAATGTCACACTGACAAGTGATAGACATATTGAAGACCTTTCTTCTCCGTTTAGTTTCAGAGGAGTTTTGGGTGCAAGCAAGACAGAGCATCCGCAATACTTCACTGTTTATCTTGTGTGTGAAGATATTTTTGACGCTAATGGCAACCAATATGTTTTAAGCCAACGCGTGTATTACGAAATCGTTGAAGGTGCAACAAGCATTGAAAGAAACGGAAATATGGGTGACGGCACAACTTTGTATCTTGATTTTGAAGACACGATGAATGAACCATTAAACATCAGTAACTATTTGTTTGCCAATGCTTATTTTCAATCCATCACTTTTGAATTTTTGTCTGGTGTGAATGTTGTCAATTTTGAAGTCCCTGACAATTGCTGTGTCACCTCTTCGACCGGTGAAGATTTCTATCTCAACTTTGGCGTGACTTCTCGACAAATTGGGACGGGCGTTTATAATGTTGTTCTCGACAACGGGACCACCACAACCATAACTTTCACTGTCATTGAAACAATGAAAGCGGAAAACACTTCAATTGAAATCGAAGATTTTGGAAATATTGGCTATTATGAAAAAGCAAAGTCGAGTGATGAAGTTTTGTATGACGATGTTCTCTATTTGGAACTTCTCAACCCAACTTCGGTGATTGAAGGAGAATATGTCATTCAATTTGGTGAATTGTCGACAATTGTTTTCAGTGGAAATATTCAAAATGTCACAGCCAATGAAAACGCCAATGCTGGTTGGAATGAAGGTGTTGTTTCCTATTTGAAAATTGGAAATTCCTATCAGTTTGAAACAAGGACAAATGGTCAAACTTCACTTTCTTTCATTGTTTCTGGCTATGTTGTCAATGATGTTTCATTCACACGAGAAACAGAAAACTTTGTTTTCACTGTGAATATAATTTCATATTCTTTGTTAAGTGAATTCACATATCTTAATGACGGAAAGTATGCTGTTGACAATGTGGTTTATTATGGCGACAGCAGTTATATTCCTGAAGAAGACAAAGAACTCAATTTCTCGATTCGTGCACAAAACACAAATTCGTATAATTTTTATCAGTATTATATCACAAACGAACTTGCAACAGCATTGAGTCAATTTGCAGTTGACAACAGAAATGACCAAAGTGGTGAGTTGAGTTATATGGTTTCTTCTGCCGATTTTGAAAATCTTTTGACAATGCAACTTGTTCAAGAAAACTATGATAACAAATTCGTTTATTATTATGTTGTTAACAATTATGATGAAAAAGCATCAACAACTTCCACCATTGTCACAATGACTTTTGGTGCGATTTATGTCAATGTTTATCTTGTTTTTGAAAATGGTTTTATGTTCTATTCAAAGGACAATATTTTGGTGGAAGACATACTTGCTGACAATGGACAAACATATGATGTGCAGATAACTTTCTCAAACATTTTCACAATTGACAACCCACAACAAATTTTTAATCTTGAAACTTTGACTTACACACACGAAAACAACAGTAGCACTTCGCTCACTCTTCACGCATATGTTCGTCAAAGAAATTATTCTCAAATGAGATATGACCTAAATATTGTGGCAGAAAGATACACGCCGGTTGAAGACATTTCAACTTCTTCTGTCATTGAAGAACTTGTTTTCACGAACAGCAAGTTGGTGGAAACATTTATGGTTTATGTTTCGCCACAAGATGCCACAAATTCCACTTTGAAGGCTGAATTTGTGCAAGACAATTTCTCATCTGCAAATCTTGTGGAGTGCACAATAACGCAACAAATCACTGGAACATATTTGGTGGAAGTTTCTGCTGAAAGTTTCTATGAGAACACAAGCAATATTGATGATATTTCTGATGTTTCTCTTTCTGGAATGCTCTATATTTATCCAATTGAGTGGGGGAGAAGTGCTGCGGTAATAAGCGGACACGAAATCATTGAAATCAAAATTTCATATCGCAATGGTTCAGAAAAAAATAGATATATTTTGGAAGATGTTGATGATGTTTTGGCAATTGGCTCAAACGAAAAATCATTGGCAAGTCACTATGAAATCAGAAATACCATTGATTTGAGTGGCGTTTCCTTCAAAAGTATGGGGCTTTTTGATGACAATGGAAATTTGATTGAAGGTTTCAAGGGTAGTATTGTTGGCACAACGGCACAAGCAGGAATTTCGGGTGTTAACCTTATCACCACCACCGGCGAAAACATCAATGGCGTGCTTCCAAGCAGTGACAATGTAAGCGAATATTTTGGTCTTTTTGCCAAACTTGAAGAAGGTGCTTATCTCAAAAATATCACAATTCAAGGTTCAATGAGCAATTTGTCTTTTGTTTCTTTGTCAAGCTATGTTGGTCTTGTCGCTGGGCAAAACTATGGCAAAATTTCCAATGTTTCGGTGAATTTGTCATCAAATTCCAGCATCAACTCTTTCACAATCGGTAACAGTGTGGCTTATGTTGGAACTGTGACTGGTTATAACTACGGCGAAATCAAGCAGTTTTATAAAGCATACAACACTGAAAAATATATCGATTTGACGGAAAACAACAATATTATTTCATACACGATTGATGATGTTGAAGGCGAGTTTGGATATGGCAATATGACCATTAAGAATATGACATATTATGACTCACGCTTCACCATATATAATGTCAGTGGTTCGGTTTATGTTGGCGGGGTCGCTGGTGCAACAAGTGGAAATATTTTGAGAGAAGATGATGAAACCCTGAATATTTATGGCTACTCAAACTACACGGCGTTTGTGGATATTTTGATTGAAGACACACAAAACAAAAATGCCACAGTTTATGTCGGCGGGGTGGTTGGTCTTGCAAAATCGTTGCCTTCATCGACAGACAATATTTTGGAAATCGATAACTTGATTGTTGGTGGTGAAATCGACAATCAATATAACGCTGATGATATTAACAGTAATGTGACAGGTGGCATTGTTGGCTTTGGTGCGATTGCAAGTCCAGACGAGTCCACGATGATAAGTCAAAATATGAGCATCACCAACAACATTGCTCGCACATTCCTTCGCGGGCAAAAATATACTGGTGCAATCATTGGTTTTGATGATTATGATACTTACCAACTTGACAACACTGCCGATATTTCATATTCGAACAATCGTGTGGAAGCTGTTGATGATGGCAGGGTGGCATATGATGCTTCAATGTTCATTTTGCGTGTTGTTGAAGGCAAAATCTCTGATAACAACAATGATGGCATCAGTGAATTCCAAAATAATTCATATTATAATGACACAATATATGCAGTCGGTAATGCAGTTGACAGCGGAAAATCGTTATTCACAACTTTGAACGATGAAAAGATGTTTAACTCACTTTCATATGTCACAAGAGAGCAAACCGCAAATGAAAATTATTCCACTTTGGAAGTTTCAAGGAATTTCTATTATGGCGATTTCCTCACTTTGAATAATGGTGTGATTGTCGACAAAGTTATCTTTGAAAAACAACCAGTCAATATCGGACTTTCAAAAGACGATTTCAAACTTTTGAGTCAAACAGGAGATGGCTATGTTTATCTCTCATATTATTTCAATGTGGAGTCTTTGATAAGTTCACAAAATGAAACGATAATTCCACAAAACATTGTGGATGAACTCAATATATTCACAACAAATTCTGACCTTTATCCATTCCAAGTTTCCACGCGTGATGCTGAAATTGTTTCCACTTCATCTGGCATTGTCAGTGTTGACCCAAATGGCAGTATCACAACCTTGAATGAAGGACTTGCATCCATTCGCTTGCAAAGCATTTTGAATGTTCAGTCCACAATTGATATCTATCTTTATGTTGTTAATTTCTTCAATAAAGATGTGGAAGATTCAGTGTTCTATACCAGCAACACTCCAAACGCTCAAAATCTTGTTGATAACACTCAAATTAATGTCTATGGTTCAAAACAAACTTCCATTTATGCTGTGGCGTCATATGACTATGAGCATAAAGTGGGTGATGATGTTGAATGGTCAGTTTCAAAAGATGGCATTTTGAGATATAAAGGAATAAGTTTCCAACTGCAAGAAAACACTTCCTTGAAAGTTGATGTCAAGTCACAAAATGGCACAAATGAAGGAGATTACACTCAAAGTTTTGTCAATGGCCAAGAAATTGTTTTTGTTGGCAAGAAAAACGCCAATGGCGAAGGTAGCGATGTTTACACACTTTCTTCTTATATTGAAACAGAAGTTTTGGGTGAAAAATACACAATGGCAATCGGCGGGAAAAATAATGATAATGACATAAGTTTGACCGTCAATTTCAAAGAAACTGCCACCAAAATTCAAACTTCGTCCAATATGATTTCAATGCAAACAAACGATACTTTCAAGGAAAAACTTAAAATAACATCCAAAAACAAGGAATTTGCATATTATGAAATTTATATGCTTGATGAAAATGGTGAAATTTTGAAACTTGTGCAACAAAGAATGGATACTTCTTTTGTTGAAACGGCTTTGGAAGAAGATAAGTTAAATGAGTGGTATCAATATATCAACACATACAGCGTTGAAGATGATTTGTTTATTCTCACTTTTGAAGATATCACATCTGTCAACGCTCTTGACGGAAAAATTGCTAACAATGAAAATCTTTTCAATATGTCGCTTTCGGTCAATAGATATAGCGATGTATATCAAAACAAATCGACAACAAATATCTATGGCACATACAAAATCGTGTTCTATGCAAATGAACTATACAATGGTGTGACTTGGGATTATATCTTTAACTTGAGTGAAGCAAAAATCACAAATGTGGTTGTCGACAACTATTCAAGCATCAAAGACATCTCAATTGCTGACCAAGTGATTGTTCCTTCACAATATGGTATTTTGGAAATCAGTGTTGACCCAATTGATGCTGAATTTGACACTTTCACAATTTCAAACAATGCCATAAACAACAATGAAGGTGCTGGAATTGTTGCATTCACATTTGTTTATCAAACATCGGAAAACAACATAATCAATTTTGTTGCAGATTCAGAATTTGGAACATACAGCAACGGCGTCTTCACATTCACATATGATGAAATGATGAGTTATTTTGAGTCATTGAATAATTATAATGAAAATCTCAAAGTCAGATATAACGGCAAAATTTTCATTCGATATCTGCTTTCATCAAGTGGAGTGGAAGATAGTGTTCCAATCGGATTTGACATCAAACTTCAATATCTTGATGACGGTGTCAAGGAATTCCAAACCAGTGTTATGTTGACAACAAAACTTGCAAACTATGCAAAACTCACTTTTGATAACAGAGATGAAAGCGATGTTTACTATGTTGCAAGGGGACTTAATTATGGTATGACGCTTGACTACTATGGTTTTGGTCTTAATGATATTCAGATTTCGGTTTCCAATGCTTCAATTGCCACAATAACTGGCTCAAGCACATCCTACACTTTGAATGTCACTTCAAATGAAATAACATATACTGGAGATGTTGGTTATCGAATTGTTATCAATGTGTATGCCAGCCGTGTTGTTGACAATGTCACGGTGGAATACAGTCAAGAAATTGTCGTCTATGTTATGGAATATGTCTTTAACTATCAATATGTCGAAGGTGTGAACGAAGACTTGGTTCGTGGAATGGAAAATGGTGTGATTTCCACCGCCATTGGCAATGCATACACCTTGGAATTTGATATTTGGGATTTTATGGAATATGATTCCACAAATCAAGAAGTGGTGGAGAATGTTCAAACCTTCATCAACAATCTCACGAATAATGTCACTTTTGAAGTTGTGGACAACTCCACAGGAAATCGTGATTATCTTGAAAATGGCAAGGAAATTCGTTCAAACTACTTCATTATCAACGGCTTTGTCTTCACGGCGATTCGTTTGTATCAACCGCAACAAGATATCTATTATTTCATTGTTGACGGGAACTATGCAATGAACAATGGTGTGTATATTTCCGACCCTAATTCTGATTTTGAGCAACGCACTTTGCACACTCTCTTCTCGTTCTCAATTCACGAGCAAAGCACTGAAGAAAGTCCGCTTCCTGTCGAAACTTATGAAGATTTCCTTTCAATGGAAGATGGTGAATATTACATTTTGCTCAACAATATCACTTTGCCAAATGAAGATAGTTTGGAATATGAACAATTTGAATCAATTGAAGCAAGAGTGGCTGGCTTTGATGGAAATGGTTATTCAATTATGATTGGCGGTGACTATCACTTTGACCCAACCATCACATCTTTTGGTGTGTTTAACACAATAAGTGACAGCACAAGTTCAAATGTTGTTTTCAAAAATGTCACAGTGGAAATTTTCTCCAACACAAATTTCATTATGGATGCAAACACTTTCTCAATCGGTCTTCTTGCCAACACAAACAATGGAATAATCACCAACTGTCGCGTGATTGCCACAAACAACTCGGCTTTGTCTGTCACATACACAACTTCTTCAAGTGGTTCATATGTTGCAGGTTTGGTTGCAAACAACAATGGAATAATCACCAACTCGACAACATCAATTGATATTTTGACAAATGTCAACCTTTCTGGGTTCGTGGCAACAAACACAGGCACAATTTCTTCATCAGCGTTCAGAGGTGGAAGTTTGAAAAATGAAACCACACTCTCGACAGAATACACAGCCGGATTTGTCCTTCAAAATTCTGGAAATATATACACTTCGCTTGTTTCTGGCGTGGAAGAAGATGAATTAAATCCAAATGAAGTATATTATAAAGGCACAACCGACTTTATTCATTCTTACAACAACATTGCAGGTTTTGTTTATCAAAACACCGGCTTTGTGAAAGATTGCTACACAAACATCAATATGGAAAATGCTGGTATGTTTGCTTCTGGATTTGTTTTCATTAATGATGATGAAGGTGAAATCAGGTCATCCTTCTCCACTTCAGTTTTGACAAGTTATAACACTCAAAGTTATGGCTTTGCAAGAGCAAGCACTGGCGAGATTTGGGATTGCTATTATCTTTCTCAAAATAAAGGCGAATTTGAACTCAATAATGTCAATGGTGTTATCAATCGAAAGGTTAAAATTAATGTCGAAGAAGATGTCAATGTGTCGATAAGCACGATTGATGAAAATCCAACTCAACACAATTTGAAAAGTTTGGCTTTAAAGGATTTTGTGATTTGTGCGGAGAGTGATTTTGAAAGCACCTTTGTTAATTTCACTCACACAAACACGCGCAATCACAATTCGGTTTGGTTCTATAACAACACGAATCAATCGGTAACATTCAACAGTAAAGTCTTCAATTTGTATAGGCTGGAATTGGTGGCACCAAATATAACAGCGTTCTCTCAAAGATATCTTTATTCAACAGAAGAAATAGTTGACCCTGAATCAGGCGTTGTGACTGTGCAATATAACTATCTCAACACACCAAATGCAGGTGTGACGGGGAGCGTTTATAATCCAATATTGTTGCACGATGCGGACACTTTTGAGAATTACATTTTGAACGAAAATGACAGAAATAACTATAATTTTGGCTATTATCGTGTTATTAACAATATTGATTACAGCGAATTTGAAGGAAACAGTCAACTTTACACCACGCGATTTATGGGATATATGGAAGGAAACTTCTTGTCCATCAGCAATATTCGTATGGTTTCAAGCTCGAGCCTTGTTTACGCTGGACTTTTTGCAGAAGTTGGCTCTTCCTCAAGAGTGGATGCAGTTGGGACACTTCTTAACTTTGACTTTGAACCAAGTGAACTTGTTTTCACAAATGCTCAAGTGGCGGGCTCAATTGCTGGGCGATTTGATTCAGGAACAATCGCAAATGTTAATGTTTTGTGCGAAACTGACATTATGATAACTGGCAGAAATATTGTCGGCGGTGTGGTTGGCTTGGCAATCGGCAACTATAATATTTCCAATGTTCAATCAGAAATGTCTGCAAGAGCCACATATATTGCTCTTGAAGATAATGAATTTGACAAGGCTTCAACAATCTATCAATATTACTCATTCGCAGGTGGCATTGTCGGTGTTGCAAGCGGGTCAGGAATTTTGAATCAAATGGAAGTTAATGCGGGAATCGGTGTTGTTGGTGCAAAGGCCGGCGGGCTTGTGGGCTTCATTGATGAAAATGTTTCTGTGACAGAATTAAGTCTAAATGTTGATGACAACTTTATGATTAATGCGTATCGATATGGTGGACTTGTGGCAGGCGAGAGCAGTGGAAATATCGATGGCGTGGAAGTTGTCGGAAATGAATTGAATGTCAATCTTTTCTATAAACTTCCATACACTCCACTTGCTGTTGGTGGCTTTGCTGGAAAGGTATCTGGCGGGTCAATCTCAAATATCTCAATGTCACAAAACATTGTGATCAGCACGGAAACTTCCACTTCTGGTGTGGAATATTTGGGCGGTGTTGCTGGTGAAGTTGTTGGAAATGTTCAAGTGACAAATGCCTACATAAATGCCACACTCACAGGATTTAGTGTTGTTGGTGGATATTTTGGTAAATTTAGTGGCGATTATATGAGTCTTATATTGAATAACATCAACTTTGTTGGTAACATCAACATTCTCGCGACATCAATCAGTTCTGTTTATGCTGGTGGTGTGATTGGTGTTATGGAAGACAGCACAAATGTTAAGATAACAACCGAACTTGATGCAAGTGTTGTTGATGCTTTGCAAGTTGCGAAAGAAAACAGCGAATCCTATCAAAGTTTTGTTGGCACAGATAAATTTGACTCATTGAGCACTGATTTTGCTCTTGAAAAAGACGGCACACTTTTGAAAGAATATCAAAATTCGGCAAACAACATCATCGTTGACTCAATCATCACAATCTATTGCTTTGACGAAACCACCAATATTTTCTTTGGCGAAATTGTGGCTGATTCGGAAAGTCAAAATATTGACATTTCAAACACTATTGCTTCTTCAAATTTGAACGCCAGCATTCTTGATATGGTTTTGACAACCCGTGTTCCACTTGTCAGCACCTTGACCAATCTTCGCGATGCATACACTTATGATAATCAGGTGGATGAAGAACCGGTGACTGCATATGGATTCACAAGAACTTTGACAGGCAAAAACCTTAACTTCAGTCTTCTTGAAACGAATGGCTACACCAAAGGTGAGTTTGCATATGACTTTACTGCAAATATAATGCCGACAATTTATAGTCAAAACATCACTTTTAATTACTATGAAAGCATAAATTCTGGTGCATATTTACTTAATGTTAACAGCTTTGGTGTTGGTGTTGATGATGTCTTCTTGGGGTTTGGAGATGAACAAAGTTAAAAGGTTTTAAGTTTTATTGTCGAAAGTTTAGACAAGTGTGACGAAGTTGAATTTAATATAGGTTGATAACACACTATGTGACGGCAAGTAAGGTAAAAATTGTGTGCAAGTATAATTTTGTCATCACATAGTGTTTTATCCTTAATTTTTTGAAAAATCTTTGTTTTTTGTTTGATTTTTCAAAAAAAATATGATATGTTAATACTAGGTTTCAAAAAAATTCCTTCCACAAAGTTTGAAATTTTGTTTTGTTGTCAAAAATTTTTAAAATTCTCAAAAAATTTTTTAAAAAGTGTTGACAAATTAGATTTGAAATTGATATAATGAAGTGGTTAATAATCTAATGTGGAAGAAAAGCGCTGTTTTTAACTAAATAAAAAAGGAAATGAGTGGGCGAGGTTTGCCTTCTTATTTCCTTTTTAATTTTTAAATTAGGGGTGTTTTATGTCAGTTGCAATTAAAAAACAAAAATTCGGAAATGCAGAGAGATATACTTTTTCTCAACTCAAAAGTTATATAGATATTCCACCTCTTCTTGAAATCCAAAGAAATTCTTTTCAAGATTTCTTGAAGAATGGCATAAGAGAAGTTTTGGACGAGTTTTCTCCTATCGTGGACTACAGCGGTAAGGCAAAACTATATTTTCTTGATATCGTTATGGACAAAGAGCCAAAATATTCCAAAAAGGAATGCAAAAGAAGAAGCTCGACTTATTCTGTTCCTTTGAATGTGAAGGCTCGTTTTGTCGTTGAAGAAACCGGTCAAGCGGTGGAAGATGTCGTTTTCTTGGGCGATATTCCATATATGACAGATGATTGCTCTTTCATCTTTAATGGCGTTGAAAGAGTTGTGGTTAACCAAATCATCAAATCTCCAAACTACTATCTTCTTCGCGATAACAATCAAGACAATTCCACTCTTGTTGGTCAAATCATTCCAAAGCGTGGTATGTATATTGAAGTGAAACAAGGCGCGAATGAAGTTCTCAACATCGTTCTCGACAGACGCAATCGTATCACCTTGGGGCTTTTCCTTAAATGTTTTGGCTACACTGCTGACGAAATTTCCAAACTTTTTGGTGACCATCGTCTTGTTAAGCACGTTCTTGAAAAAGAAACACAACAAACACAAGAAGAAGCTCTTTTGGAATTTGCAAGAAAGACCCGTCCAGCTGATGTTCCTTCTGCTGAAACCACAAGAAACTATCTCAATCTTTGGTTCTTCTCTGACCAATACTATAACTTGTCAAGAGTTGGAAGATACAACTTGAACAAAAAACTTTCAATTGCAAAGCGTATCACTGGTCAAATGGCTGGTGAAGATGTTGTGACAGAAGACGGCGAAATTTTGGTGCGTAAAGGTATGGAAATTGATGCTGAAACTGCAAACAAAATTAAGGCGAGTGGTATTAATGAAGTTTGGCTTCAACTTCCTGACAAAAAATATCTTGTTCGTGGTAACAATCGCGTTAGACTTTCCGATGTTTTCCCTTGCAATGAAAAAGAACTTGGAATTTTGGAAGAAGTTTACTATCCAGTTTTGAAAGAAATTTTGAAGGAAAACAAATCAAAAGAAAAGAGAATTGAAGCCATCAAAGAAAGAGCAAAAGACCTTATGATCACCACGCTCACAATGGATGATATTTTGGCTTCAATCAGTATGTATCTTGATGTTTTGGAAGGAATTGCAAAAGTTGACAAAATCGAACACCTTTCAAACAAAAGAATTGCCACTGTTGGTGAACTTTTCTATGACCACTTCCGCTCTGGCATCACAAAACTTGTTTCAAATGTGAGAGAAACCCTTCAAGGTAAAGAATTAAGTGAAGTAACACCAAGACAAATTGTTAACCCAAAAGCGGTTAATCGTGCACTTCGTGACTTTGTGGCTTCTTCACAACTTTCACAACTTATGGATCAAGTGAATCCACTTTCCGGTATCACTCAAAAACGCCGTGTTTCTGCGGTTGGTCCTGGTGGTATCAGAAAGGAGAGAGCAAACGCTGAAATCCGTGATATTCACTACACTAACTATGGCCGTATTTGCCCAATTGAAACGCCAGAAGGTCAAGCAATCGGTCTTGTGAACACACTCACAAGTTATGCCAAAGTGAATGAATATGGTTTCCTTGAAACTCCATACAGAAAGGTGGACAAAGAAACTGGCATCGTTTCCAATGAATGTGAATACTATATGGCTGACATTGAAGACACTGCATATATTGCACAAGCAACCGAACCACTTGATGAAGAAGGCAGATTTATCAACAAGAGAATTATTTGCCGTCACAAAGACTATGTTGTTGATGTGCCAGCAAAACAAGTTGACCTTGTCGATGCTTCTCCAAGACAATTTATTTCTGTTGCAACTTCGCTCATTCCTTTCCTTAACTCAAACGAAGCAAACCGTGCACTTATGGGTGCAAATATGCAACGCCAAGCTGTGCCACTTTTAAGACCAGAATCTCCAGTTGTTGGAACTGGTATGGAAGAAATTGTTGCTCGTGACTGCGGTCATTGCTTGATTTGTCAAAATGATGGCGTTGTGAGTTATGTTAGTGCCGATGAAGTTAGAATTAAAAATTCTGATGGCAATGAAGATATATACACTTTGACAAAATTTGAAAAAACAAACGATGAAACTTGTGTCAATCAAAAACCTTGTGTAAGAAAAGGTGAAAAAGTCAAGAAAGGACAAATTATTGTTGACGGCTATTCTTGCGAAAACGGCGAACTTGCTCTTGGCAAGAATGTGCTTGTTGGATATATGAACTGGGAAGGTTACAACTTTGAAGATGCTATCTTAATCAATGAGCGTCTTGTGAAAGATGATGTCTACACATCAATTTGCTTGAAAGTTGAAGAACTTAAGTGCCGAACAACAAAACTTGGTGATGAACAAATCACTCGTGATATTCCAAATCTTGGCGAAGAAGCGCTCAAAAATCTTGATGAGAATGGAATTATTAGAGTTGGTGCAGAAGTTAGACCGGGAGATATTTTGGTGGGCAAGGTTTCTCCAAAAGGCGAAACCGAACTTTCTCCAGAAGAAAGACTTCTTCGTGCTATTTTCGGTGAAAAGGCGAGAGAAGTTCGTGACACTTCACTTCGTGTTCAACACGGTAAAGGTGGTGTCGTTGTGGATGTTCAAGTCTTCTCAAGAAAGAATAAAGACGAATTGGAACCAGGCGTTAATGAACTTGTCAAAGTTTTCATCGCACAAAAGAGAAAACTCTCTGTCGGCGACAAAATGTCAGGTCGTTATGGTAACAAAGGTGTTGTTTCCATTGTTATGCCAGAAGCTGATATGCCATTTATGGCAAATGGTCGTCCACTTGACCTTATCTTGAATCCACTCGGTGTTCCTGCTCGTATGAATTTGGGACAAGTTCTCGAAGTTCACTTGGGCCTTGTTGCTGGCTCTTTGGGTTGGAAAGTTGCAACTCCAGCGTTTGATGGTGCTGATGTTAACAAAATTCAAGAATTGTTGAAAGAAAATAATTTTCCAGAAGATGGCAAAGTTCAACTTTATGATGGAAGAACTGGTGAGCCGTTTGAAAACAAAACAACAATCGGAATCAAATATATGCTTAAACTTAACCATATGGTTGACAGCAAGATTCACGCTCGTTCAATCGGACCATACTCACTCATCACTCAACAACCACTTGGTGGAAAAGCACTCTTCGGCGGTCAGAGATTTGGTGAAATGGAAGTTTGGGCTTTGGAAGCATATGGTGCTTCTCACGTTCTTCAAGAAATGCTCACAGTTAAATCCGATGATGTTGTTGGGCGTGTTAAAACTTTTGAAGCAATTGTGAAAGGTGAACCAATTTCTGAACCAGGAATTCCAGAATCATTCAAAGTTCTCGTCAAAGAACTTCAAGCTCTTGCTCTTGATGTTAAGATTTTGACCGAAAATGATGAAGAGATTGATTTGCCAGAACTTTCTCAAGATGAACACGACAAACCAAGTCTTGAAAATGAAGTGGAAAAAGACCTCAAAAATGTCACACTTGACCTTGATGAAATCATCAACTCAAATGGTGAGGAAGAAGAAAAGAAGAGTGACATTGAAGAAACAATCGAAGAACAAACTTCAACTGCTGGACTTGATGATATCGACCTGTTTGATGATTTTGGAGATTTTGACGAATAGCAAAAACTGCACTTTTGCTCATTTTCGAGAAAACTCGAAAAGTATCGCCCTTTCGTTTGTTTTTGCTATTCAGCGACCAAACGAAATCGCACTATGTTGGCGATTTGTCGCTACTCTCTTGCGAAGATTGAGATACTAAGGCAAAAAGGTAAATAGTAAAAATGCAAGTTATAAGGAGGAAAAGATGATATTAAAAAGAAACGAAATGAAAATTTCGGACAACTTTAAAGCAAAAGAGCCCTCTATTAGTATAACTAAAAAAGATATTGCTAATTTGAATAATAAAATCAAAGAAGATATCGCACAAAATGATACAGAGTATCAAAAAGGGTTAATTAATGCAACCTTTTCGAACAATAAGGATAGAGAATTATAATCTTACAAAGGAAATATATACAAAATTTAATTTTAGGGGATTGTTATGTTTGAACTTAATAACTTTGAAAAAATTAAAATCGGAATCGCTTCACCTGAAAAGATTAGAGAATGGTCTCACGGTGAAGTGACTAAACCTGAAACTATCAATTATAGAACGCAAAAACCAGAAAAAGATGGTCTTTTCTGCGAAAGAATTTTTGGACCAAAAAAAGACTGGGAATGCCACTGCGGAAAATACAAGAAAATTCGCTATCGTGGTGTTATTTGCGACAAGTGCGGTGTTGAAGTCACAAGAAGCAAAGTGCGCCGTGAAAGAATGGGACATATTGAACTTGCTTGTCCTGTCACACACCTTTGGTATTTCAGAACCGTGCCATCTCGTATTGGTATGCTTTTGGACCTTACTCCAAAAACTTTGGAGCAAGTGGTTTATTATATCAATTATATCGTAACAGACCCTAAAAACACCGATTTGGAATATAAACAAATTATGACCGACAAGGAATATCGTGATGCCATTGAAAAATATGGCTATGGCAGTTTTGATGCTGGTATGGGCGCAGAAGCAATTAAAAAACTTTTGGGCGATGTTGACCTTGAAAAAGAAGCAAAAGAATTGAAAGAAGAACTCAAAACTTCCAAAGGTCAAAGAAAAATTAAGGCTGCAAAGAAACTTGACATTGTGGAATCTTTCAGAAAGAGTGGAAATAACCCAACTTGGATGGTTCTTGATGTTATTCCTGTTCTTCCACCTGACCTTCGTCCTATGGTGCCATTAGACGGCGGAAGATATGCCACAAGCGATTTGAACGATTTGTATCGCCGTGTTATTAACAGAAATAATCGTCTTAAAAAACTTATGGAACTTGGTGCACCTGATGTTATCATCAGAAACGAAAAGAGAATGCTCCAAGAAGCGGTTGATAACCTTATCGATAATGGTAAACGCGGAAAACCAGTTCAAGGTTCAAAACAAAGAGATTTGAAATCACTTTCTGCAATGTTGGGTGGTAAACAAGGTCGCTTCAGACAAAATCTTCTTGGAAAGCGTGTTGACTACTCTGGTCGTTCCGTTATCGTTGTTGGTCCAGAACTTAAAATTTATCAATGCGGTCTTCCAAAAGAAATGGCTCTTGAACTTTTCAAACCATTCATTATGAACAGACTTGTTGAGATGAACTTGACAAATAATATTAAAACTGCAAAGCGTATGATTGAAAGAGAAAAACCAGTGGTTTGGGATATCCTTGCTGATGTCATCAAAGACCATCCTGTTCTTTTGAACCGTGCTCCAACTCTTCACCGTCTTTCAGTGCAAGCGTTTGAGCCAGTGCTTGTTGAAGGTAAGGCAATCAAACTTCATCCATCTGCTTGTGCAGCGTTCAATGCTGACTTCGATGGTGACCAAATGCCTGTTCACATCCCACTTTCAATTGATGCAAGAACAGAAGCAAGAACCTTGATGCTTGCTTCAAACAACATCTTGAAACTTTCTGATGGTGAACCAATTGTCACACCATCACAAGACGTGGTTTTGGGTTGCTATTATTTGACTCTTGCTCGTCCTGGTGCAAAAGGTGAAGGAAGTGTGTTTGCTTCAAGAAATGAGATGATTTATGCATATCAAACCAAAAATCTTGACCTCCAAGCAGAATGTCAAGTTCGCTTAACAAAAGAGCTTAATGGAAAAACATATTCAAAACGCGTGACAACAACAGTTGGAAGAATTCTTTTCAACAACATCATCCCGCAAGACCTTGGTTATGTTGACAGAACGATTGAAGACAATATTTGTGAACTCGAAATCAACAAGCCTGTGAAAAAAGCTGAACTTAAGAATTTGGTGGGCGATGTGTATAACAAATATGGCACAACCGACACTGCAACTTTGGTGGACAAACTCAAAGAAATTGGTTACAAATATTCCACACTTGCTTCAATTTCAGTTAATATTTATGACATTGACGAACCAAAAGAAAAGAAAGAAATATTGAAGGAAGCGGAAGACCAAGTTCTTGAAAATGAAAAATTGCTCCGCCGTGGTCTTATCACTTTGAATGAAAAACTTGACGCTAACATTGAAATTTGGAACCACGCAGTTAACAAAGTGCAAGATGCAGTTGTTAAATCAATTGACGATTTCAACCCATTCTCTTTGATGGTTTTGTCGGGCGCTCGTGGTAACAAAGTGCAATTAAACAGTGACTGTGGTATGATTGGTATCAAGGCAACGGCTTCTGCAACAAAGAACGACACTGCCATCAAATCATCCTTCCGTCAAGGTTTGACTCCAATTGAATACTTCATTAACTCTCGTGGTTCAAGAAAAGGTCTTTCCGACACCGCGCTCAAAACAGCTGACTCTGGTTATTTGACTCGTCGTCTTGTGGATGTTTCGCAAGATGTTGTGATAACAACAGAAGACTGCTTTGCTGATAACGGCGAAAAAGTTAAAGGCGTAACCGTTTCTGAACTTGTTTCTGACGGCTTCGTTCAAGAAACTTTGGATGAAAGAATTTATGGCCGTGTGGCTGTTGAAGATATCATCAATCCAAAGACTGGCGAAGTTATTGTGAAAGCAAATGAGATGATAACAAAAGAACAATCAAAAGCGGTTGTGGATGCTGGAATTAAAGAAGTTCAAATTCGTTCACTTATCACTTGCCGTTGCAAGCACGGCGTTTGTGCGAAATGCTATGGCAGAAATATGGCTGGTAAAGATATGGTGACTTTGGGCGAAGCAGTTGGTATTATTGCTGCTCAATCCATCGGTGAACCGGGCACACAGCTCACAATGAGAACTTTCCACACTGGTGGTTCTGCTGTTGCTGCCGATATCACACAAGGTCTTCCAAGAGTTGAAGAAATTTTCGAAGCGAGAAAACCAAAAGGCGAATGCTTATTGTCAGAAGTTGCAGGTCGCGTGAAGATAAAAGAAGACGCAAAGAACTATATTATCACAATTGTGACCGGCGAAGGCGATGTTGACTATGAAGTCAGAAAACCAGTTGTTTTGAAGGTTAAGGATGGTGAAAAGGTGGAACCGGGCACACAACTCACTGCTGGTGCTATCAATCCATCTGACCTTTTGAGAACAAAGGGATTGAAAGGACTTGAACAATATCTTCTTTCTGAAGTTATCAAAGTTTATCGTGGACAAGATGTTAAGGTTAATGATAAACACGTGGAAATCATCATCCGTCAAATGCTCAAGAAAGTTAAGATTGAAGATGCTGGTGACACTGACCTTCTCACTGGCGAGATTGTTGATATTTCAAAATGCGATGAAGAAAATGAAAAAACTCTTCGTGCGGGTGGCAGACCTGCAATTGCAAGAAGAATGCTTCTGGGAATCACAAGAGCGGCTCTTATGACAGAATCCTTCCTTTCATCCTCTTCCTTCCAAGAAACATCAAGAGTTTTGACTGATGCTGCCCTTAAAGGCAAGGTTGACAATCTTGTTGGTATCAAGGAAAATGTCATCATCGGAAAACTTATTCCAGCAGGAACTGGACTTAAAAAATATCGTTCAGTTGTTCCAGTCAAAGTGGAAAAAGAAGAAGCAATATAATTTGAAAAACGGCACATTTTCGTGCTGTTTTTTTATTTTTGACTTGACAATCATTTCAAAGTTTGATAGAATGAAAAAGAAGATAAAATATGGACAATTTTATTTATTTTTGGAGTTGAAATGGATAGATATTTGGACCAAAAAAGCATTGATTTATATGATTATTTAATAAAAAATTTCGATGAAGTGTTTGACAAAAACATAATTATTTCTAGAAATATTGCCATTGATTTCAATCATCGCTATGAGAGAATGTTTGTTTCCCAAAAACCACTTATTGAACAAAAAGGCAAGGGAATTTTGTTTACTTATGATATGACCGAAGTTTTGGGTGATGACTATAAAATTGAAGGTGAACTCAAAATTTTTGACGACCAATCGCATTCTGGTTTCTATCAAGTCACATCCTTTAGTCGCGATGATAAAAAATATAAAGCGAATATAAACAAGTCTGACACTTTGTATATTTACGAAAATAAGCTTGAGAAAAAAGAAATATTTAATAGAGAAAAGATTTAATTCTCTATTTTTTATTTTATGATGTCGTTTCGAAATTATGGAAGAAAGTTTGTTATGAGCATATGAAAATATATGCAATCCATTAAGGTCTAAATTTATGAAAATTGAAAAAAGTTTTTGAAAAGATTGAGTAATATAAAATAAATAAAGTTTTTGCTATTTACAAATATTAATATTTATGATATAATGTTCACATAGAGAGGTTTTTATGAGTGGTGGAATAATTGCATTAATCGTTATTGTCAGTGTTTTGGTGCTTGCACTTGCCATTTTTTTTATTTTGGTGCCAGCTAAATCCTATTTCACAGCAATATTTTCAAAAGCATATATTTCTGCAAGGAAATTGATGACAATGAGATATCGTAAGATGCCGGTTTTTGATATGGTCAATTGCTATATCAAGGCAAAACACGGCGCTGTTGCGGTGACAATTGAAGATATTGAAAATATGTTTATCACAAAATGCGACTTTAACAAGGTGGTGGAAGGGATGATTGCTTGCAAAAATGCTGGCATAAATTACAAATTTGAAACCATTCAAAAGTTGTATTTGAAAGGTGTGGACATAAATGAATTTGTGAAGGAATGTCTGAATTCAAAGGTTGTGGACACACCAAGTATGACAGCGGTTTGCGGTGATTTGCAAGAACTGTCTGCAAAAGTTAGATTGACTCTCAAAGTGAATTTGAAGAATATTTTTTCCACATTAAACGAAGAAACGATCATTGCAAGAATCAATGAAACCATTGTGGCAAAGATTTCTGCCACAAAAGACCACAGATATATTTTGAGCACACCGCAAATCTTGGCAAAAGAAATTTATGATGCTGAAACTGACAGTGGAAATTTTTATGAGCTTATTTCTGCCGATGTTGTGGAAGTTGCTTTGGGCAAAAATTATCAAGCAGACAGAGAGAAAGAACTCATTGAAAAAAATCATCTTTTGGAGCAAAACAGACTTGAAGAAAGACGATTGACTGCGGTTGCCGTTGAACAAGAAATGAAAGCAAGAACGGAAGAGATGAAAGTTAAACTTGTTGAAGAAGAAATGAAAGTGCCAAAAGCGATGACGCAGGCAATCAACGAAGGCAGATTCGACAAGCTCACTGATTACTATAAGATTCAAAACCTTCAAGCGGACACTGAAATGCGCAGACGACTTGCTGATGGCTTGGGTGTGATGAATGAAGATGAATATGATGAGGATTTCGATGATGAAGATTAAGAATGTGTTTTCAAATAAGAAAAATGGGAAAAAAGATGTTCAAACAAACCTTGTCAGCACACAAAAAGAACCAGAAAACAAACCAGAAGAAAATCCAGAAAATGAAATCGACCCAATTTTCGAGGATTTTGAACTTGAAGATTCTTCGTTGCCGGGCAAGGTGTCGGAAGCACTCAATATGTCAAAGCGTTCAAGTTTAAGGTCGCCACTCCAAAATTTTCAAAATTCTTCGCAGAAAAGTGATTTTGATGATGACGATGATGATTTTGCTGACATTGAAAAAAGTTATCAAGAGTTTTTGAATCGCAGAAAAAAAGGAACACGATTTGAAAGAAGAGTGAAAGAAAAAGAATATTCGCTTGACGATTTCAAACGAGATTTTTTTGAAAAACGAATGGATATATCCGACCTTTTGGACAAAATGCCGGTGGAACTTAAAGATTTGTTGTTAAAAACTTTACTTTCAAGAAAAGATAAATAAAATGGCAGAAGCAAAAAAACACTATTTATATTTCGATTATTTGAAATTTTTTCTCATATTTTTTGTTGTTTTCGGGCATATGATTGAAAAATATATTGAAAATCCAGTTATGCGAGCAATATATTTTTTCATCTATTCGTTTCATATGCCTGTTTTTATTTTTATTTCTGGAATGTTTGCGAAGTATGACAAAAAGCGATGTTTAAGATATCTTTTGATATATTTCATTTTTCAAATCATTCATCAAATTTTAAATATTTTCTTTATTTCACCAAAAGAAATATACACATTTGTCGATATTTTGGGAATGTTCTTCACTCCGGCTTGGACACTTTGGTTTTTGCCGGCGATGGCAGTTTGGATTTTCAGTTTGAAATTTGTCAAAAATATTTCTTTCAAACTCATCTTTCTTCTCATTTTGTTATCGCTCATTTTGGGTTTTGTGCCTTTCATTGGCGGAGCATTGACTCTTGGAAGAATAATTTATTTTTATCCGATATTTTTGCTGGGTAAAAAATTGGGTGGTGAAAATTTAAGTAATTTCCTTGAAAAAATAAGAAAAATCCAAAAACCAATCATCTTTTTTGTGGCAGGAATTGGGTTGTTGTGCCTTTTCATTTTATTTTACCTTATTTCACCACACCTAAACATCAACTTTTTCTATGGCAGAGATTGCTATGAAAATATATTTGGTCTGCCATTACGAATGCTGGCATATATTTTAAGTTTTTTTGCTTCGGCAATGTTTATTTTACTTGTTCCGGTGAACATCAAAAAAGATGCGGGAGGGGGATTTGCAAGTTGCATTGGACAAAGGACATTGGCAATATATCTTTTTCATCCAATAATATTGCTTTTTGTCATTAAATTTCTTGATTTGTCAAGCTTGCATTTTGTTTTGATATTATTAATTCTTTTTGTTATTTCTTTATCCGTAACACTTTTCACTTCTTTGCCAATTTTTTGGGCAATCATTGAAAAAGTAAAATTTGACAGAAGATGGTGAAAACTCTTCTTAATTTGGAAAATTGGACATATATTAAAGTGAGATGTTCAATTTTTTTGATGAGTTAAAAAAGAATATGCAAAAATTGGAAAAGTTGGAAAACTTCAATTTGATTAATCTTTCCAACAAAATTATCTATGTTGAAGGGCATAGGGGACTTGTCACGCTTTCCAAGGATATTGTGGCTTTCAAAATCAAAGGTGGAAGAGTGGTTGTGGAAGGTCAAGATTTATTTTTGGTGGAATTGAGTGAAAACACCATCAAGATTTCTGGTGTGATTAAGAAGGTGGAAAGTTTTTGATGCTTGGCGAAACCTATTTTTTAATTAAGGGATTGAATGTTGAAAAAAATTTGAATGTCTTGGCAAAAGAAATTCCAATATATGAGATAAGAAGAATTGAGAAAAATCTCACTTCATTCAAAGTGCCATATAAGTGGCGAGGTCAGACAAAAAAGAAACTTGAAGGTTTGGGCTATAATATTGTCGAAGAGAAAAATTATGGTTTTTTGCCCAAATTTTTGCAAATTTTCTTGAATTTTGGTGCAATTTTTGCAATTTTGCTTGCTTTTATTTTATATTTTTTTCAATCACCATATATTTTGCAATATGAAATTTTGGGCACAAACACTTTGAGTGAAAAGGAAATTGTGGAATTTATTAAGGATAATTTTTCTCAAAACAAAAACAATTTAACTCTTTCCGACATTGAAAATTCGTTATATCAAAATTTCAGTGAAATAAGTTTTGTTTCGGTTATTGTCAAAGGGCAGACCTTGATTGTCAATTTGAAAGAAAAATTGTTGCCAGAAGAAATCTATGGAGAATTTTCGCCAATATATTCAAATTTTGATGGCAAAATCAAGGAAATCAATTTGATTTCTGGCATAAGTCAAGTGAGTGTGGGAGAATATGTCAACAAGGGCGATGTTCTGGTTGAGCCGTTCTATCTTGACAGTGAAGGAAATTTGCAAAAAGTGGAAGCCGATGCAGAAATCACGATGGAAGTGTATCGCTCGGCAGAAATAACCCACTTCGACACGCGAATTGAAAGAGTGCGAACAGGGGATTTTTGTGTTATGGATGAGATAAAATTGTTTGGTTTGACAATCTATGAAAATTCTTCAAATTGTGATTTCGCACTTTCTGAAAGCGTTGTTGAAAATCGAGATTTAGTTAAAAATAACCTTTTGCCTTTCAAACTTCAAAGGACGATTATCTATGAATTGGAAGAAAAAGTTGTCAATGAAAGTTTTGAAAGTGCGAAAGAGAAAATAATTGAAAATGCAAGAGAAATTGCTTTGGAAAATTGTCAAGATTGTGCTACAATTATTGATGAGTTCTTCACAATAAATCACCAAAGTGGCTCGACAACTTTGAAATACACAATTGTGGAAGAAATCTTGCAAAAATAAAAAATGGGTGAAAATTTATGAAAATTGAAGGAAAAATTGGCTTTTTTAAGCAAAAAATTAAAAAAATTTGTGATATTTGTGAAAAACAACTGAATGAAGATTTTTCGAAGGCGTGTTTTTCTTTGAATTTTGTCGGTGAAAATGAAATAAGAAAACTTAATAATGATTTCAGAAAGATTGACAAAGTCACCGATGTTTTGTCTTTTCCAAACCTTGAAAAAAAGGCAGATGAAAAGTTGAAAAATTTTGAAAAATTTGCCGATTTTGACAGCGGTTTGCTTTTTCTTGGTGATATTGTCATATGTAAAAATGTGGCAAAAAAACAAGCAAAAGAATTTGGACATTCTCTTAAAAGAGAAGTTTGCTTTTTGGCTCTTCACGGTCTTTTGCATCTTCTTGGGTATGACCACATTGACCCAGAAGATGAAAAAGTGATGAATTTTCTTCAAGACAAAATTATGAGTGAGGCAAAATTATGAAATGCGGATATGTTGCGGTTCTGGGGCGTCCAAATGCGGGTAAAAGCAGTTTGGTGAATTTTTTTGTGGGTGAAGATGTGGCAATTGTTTCCAAGCGTCAACAAACCACTCGGTCAAACATTTTGGGGATTTTGACGGAAGATGATTTTCAAATTGTTTTCATTGACACGCCGGGCATTCATCACAGCAAAAATGCTCTTGACAGATATATGATGAAAAATGTGCGTTCTGCTCTTTCCACTTCTGATGTTGTTTTGTATCTTTTTGATGCTTCAAAAGTGATGGATGAAGAAGAAAAAGAATATATTGAAAATCTCAAACAAAAAGCCGAGAATTTGATTGTGGTGAAAAACAAAATCGACAAAAAAGATGTTTCAAATTCTTTGTGCGATGTTGAAATATCGGTCGAGAAAAATCTGGGCACACAAAAACTCAAGGAACTTATTGTTGAAAAATTGCCAGAGCAAGAGAAGATTTTTGACGATGATGAATACACCGACAAAAGCATCAAGTTTTTGATTTCGGAGAATGTGCGTGGTCAAATTCTTGATATGTTCGACAACGAGATTCCGCACGGCACTGTTGTTTATGTGGAAAATATGGAAGAGAAAAAGGACGGTGTCAACATTGACCTTGTCATTGTTTGCGAGCGAGAAAATCACAAAGGAATCATAATTGGCAAAAGCGGAGTAAATCTCAAAAAAATTGGCACAAAAGCGAGAGAGTATGCGGAAAATTTGCTTCAAAAACGCGTGACCCTTCACACATTTGTCAAAGTTGACGAAGATTGGCGAAATAAAAATATTTCAAAATATATCTGATTTGGTCAAATATGTTTGCTTAAAACTTTTAATTTAGTTATAATAATAGAAATGATAACGGGAAAGGAAAAATATATGAAAAAGTTTTTGTTATGTTTGTTTTCATTCTTGTTTATTTCCACCGCGTCAATCGGCGGTGGCTTAATTTTTGCCGGTTGTAACCAAACCCATTTCGAAGATGCGGTGGGGGGGGGATTTGACGAATCACAAAATGAGAATTTAGATGATGAGATATCTTCAACTGCTTCTGGGTATTGGACAAACAGCGGGAACTATTCAACTTCTTGGAGTGGAAGTGGCACATCAAGTTCGCCATATCTAATTTCAAACGAAAAAGAACTTGCTGGGCTTGCTTATAAAGTGAATAGTGGAACAACTTATTATGGAAAGTATTTCAAACAGACGGCAAATATATATTTGGAAGATCATTATTGGAACGCGATTGGCACATATTCTCATCCTTTCAAAGGGAACTATGACGGCAATGATTTCAAAGTTTCTGGAATATACACGCAATCGGGTTCATCAGATACATATTCATATGAAGGACTTTTTGGCTGTGTGGCGGGCAATTCAATTTCGGATATGGCACTTATTAAAAATGTCAAAGTGGTTAATTCCGAAATTAAAGGATATCGATATATGGGCGGAATCATTGGCGGAACACAGTATGTGAATGTGGTAAATTGCTATAATGATGCCACAATATCTGGGCAATATTTTGTGGCTGGCATTGTTGGATACAACGTTAGTTCAATTGTGGAAGGATGTTGTAACAATGGGAGCATAAAATGCACTAATAACTATGCTGGCGGAATTGTGGCTTGTAATTATACTGCCACAATAAAAAACTGCTACAACACTGGCTCGGTCGGAGGGGCTTATTATTATGCTGGTGGTGTTGCAGGATCGGATTATCAAGGCTTGATTGTTAACAGTTATAACATCGGTCAACTCGATGGATGGGCTTGGAGTGGTGGTGTTTGTGGCTGGGCCTATGATTCGGAAATTGCCAATTGTTTTAATTTTGGCGATATTATTTTCAGAAGCGGAAGAGAATATGTTGGTGGAGTTGTTGGTTCTAACCAATCTTACAGAATAACAAATTGCTACTGGAAAGGCAATAATTATTCTTATGGAATTGGCGATGCAAGCGACTATGCTGGTTATGAAAGCGGAACAACAAACGGCGGAAGTCCAACAACCAAAAGTTGGTTCACAAGTTCCTCAAATTGGTATTCTACTTATCCTTGGGATTTTGATAATATTTGGCTTATTACTCCGTCATATAATAATCGTTATCCAATTTTTATTTGGCAAGCTATTTTCAAAATTACTTTGAATAAGCAAGATGCGGATGAAAGTTCGGATGAAGTAACAAGCACAATATATCTTAAGTATAATGTCGGTTTCTTTTCTGACTCTGACGCTTTAACTTCGATTACTTCAGTCACCACACCAACGCGGACAGGATACACTTTTTCGGGCTATTACACCACTGTTGACGACAAGGGAATTCAAATCATTGATTCTTCTGGTAAAATCACGGGCAGTAACATATATACCGCTCAAAATGGCACTCTATATGCCCATTGGGAAGCCAACACTTACTCTGATAATTACTATTATCGTGACACTTCTGGAAAGCAAAAATGTCAAACCTTGGAAAGGACTTACGATTCTTCATTTAAAACTTACTCTTCATCTAACCTTGCAACCTACACAAGCAATGGTTGGAGTTTGATAGGCTGGGCATCTGATCTTGATTCCTCTGATGATGATTCCGCTTTTGATTACGATTATGAAGACGGAGCGACTGTGACTGACGAAACATACACACAATCCACTTCGGAACTTTCTTGGTATGCTATTTCCGAGCGTTCAATTTCAATCAAATATGACGGAAACGGCGTAACATATTCGGGTGGAAACACAACCAGCACACAGCGCTGGAATCAATATGAAAATCAAATTCAATCGGTGAGTTTGAAAGTCACAACCACCACTTTAACTCGCAAAGGTCACACATTTTTGGGCTGGTCAACAAACAAAAATGCTTCACAAGCGGAATATACCGGTGGTTCGACCTACAATTTCAATAATGAATACTCGGATTCTTCCAGCGTTACACTTTATGCTGTGTGGGAGATTAATTCCTATAAAGTGCGAATCTATGCGATGACTGGAATTAGTGATATTAAGCAACCGGCAACTTCTTGGTCGACTGACAGCATTGGAAGATACAAAGAAGTGTCGGTCAATTATGGCACAAGTTACACAATGGAAGTGAGTGTGTCGACAGGCTATGCATTTGACCGTTGGACATATTATAATGACACTAATGGTGACATTTTAAGTTCAAACACAACATATATTTTCACACTTGATGACCAAAACTATACATTCTATACTTTTGCCAGAGCCAAGAATCCGGCGCATCAAGATGAGAGTGGAAAGTGGTATGTCGAAATGGGGTATTTCCCACAAACCAAAGTGACAAATTCAACTCTTAAAAATAACATAAAAACGAGTGGCAAAGCGACTGGTGTGACATATTCAATCGCGGGGCAAACCCTGAAAGAATATGAGTATGACAATAATAAGTATGCGTTATATAATGGCGAATACTACAAAGTCGAGCCGGTTAAATATATTTTGCAAAGTAGTTCCAGTTTGAAAGACGGCTATGCAACCGAAAGTGGGAGTATACTGGCGGTTTCGGAAAAAATCGTTTTTGCAAGTGTTTTCCAAACCGGCTGGACAGCGAGCAATTGTTTTGGCAAGGGGTATAACAACGCTCAAATCAAGAATAATGTCAGTGCGTTTGTTTCTGGTTCATTTGCGAATGATGGTTATTTGAATTCAAAAAAAATATAGTGTTGCCAACTTTAAAATGGCAAACGGCACAAAATCCAGCTCCGATATTACGACAAAGGCAATTGCATCAAGCGAGAGTGAAATTCAAAGTGTGTTTGGAGATTTGTCAGCAGAGTTTTCTGACCTTGTGGCTGACATTTTGGGTGGCTATCTACTCTATTGGACACGCGATGTTGGCTCAAACTTAAACAACGCTCAAACGATTTCCACAGGTGGCATAACTGGCACGCAAATGAAGATGAATGAAATTTTGGGTGTTCGCATAACAGTCAATATCAAAACTCTTGTGTGCTTGTAGCACTTTCTAAATTTTTACAAATTTGATTTATGAAACAAGCAAATAGGCAAAAGTAAACTCAACCTAAAAGTCCAGTCGTGGACTGGGTGACCGTGTTACTTTCTAAATTCCAATAAGTGAAGTTTAAGCGACAGAAAAATAAATACTCAACAATAATAAAATTGGTGAATAATGCGACTTTAAAATTGTTTTTAGCAAAAAACTTTAAACACTTGCTTTTTTTATGCTGGTTTGATAGAATATATTAGTATTTTTGAAGAGGTTTATTATGATTACTGACATTGAACTTAAAAAGAAATGGTTTGAATTTTTTGAAAGCAAGGGTTTTAAGCGTATTGCTGGGTATTCCATTATTCCAGAGAACGACCCAACTGTGCTTTTCACAACGGCGGGTATGCATCCACTCGTGCCTTATCTTTTGGGCGAGCCACATCCGGAAGGTGACAAGATTTGTGATATTCAAAGATGCATAAGAACCACCGATATTGATGAAGTGGGCGATGAAACCCACTTAACTTCCTTTGAAATGCTGGGAAATTGGTTTTTGGGAAAATGTGACAAAGAAAAGATGATTGAATATTCATATGAGTTCTTGACAAGCCCAAAATATCTTAATATTCCAAAGGAAAGAATCGCCACAACTGTGTTTATGGGTGACGAAGTTGCTCCAAAGGATGAAGTTGCCTTCAATGCTTGGAAAAAGTGCGGAATTGGTGATGTTTTTTATCTGGGCAAAGAAAACAACTGGTGGGCTTTAGGTGGTGGCGTTGGTCCTTGTGGGCCGGACACTGAAATGTTCTATGACACTTTGAAACCAAAATGCTCCAAAGATTGTTCACCAGCGTGCGATTGCGGAAAATATGTGGAAATTTGGAACGATGTGTTTATGCAATATGTGGTTGAAAAGGAAGGCGAAAAAGTCAAAGCCCTTCAAAAGCCAAATATTGACACCGGAATGGGACTTGAACGCACTGTGATGGTGCTTAACGGCTTTAAATCCATCTATGAATGTGGAATTTTGAAAAAAGTTATTGACTTCATTTCTTCCAAAGCCAAAGTGGAATATTTGGAAAATGAAAAGTTCAAACGCTCCTATCGTATTATTGCCGATCACCTTCGCTCTTCAATGTTTATTTTGGGTGATGAAAGAGGAGTTGTTCCTTCAAATGTTGGGCAAGGCTATATTTTGAGAAGATTTATTCGCCGTGCAGTTAACTGTGCGAGAAATATCGGCTTGGATACCAAATTTTTCAACGATATCATTGATATGTTTGTCGACCACCACGGTGAAGATTATTCCGATATAAAGAAAAATCGCGAATTTATCAAGACCGAACTTGACAAGGAAGTGGAAAAATTCTCCAAAGCACTTGAAGAAGGTCACAAAGAGTTTGAAAAGGTGATTTTTGGCATTGAAAAACACAAGGAGTTTGCTTCAAAAAATGGCGAAATTGTGCCAAATATCATCTCTGGAAAGGCTTGCTTTCGTTTGTATGACACATTCGGCTTCCCTTTTGAACTCACAAAAGAACTCGCCAAAGAGAAAGGGTATGATGTGGACGAAGAAGGGTATAAAAAAGCATTTTTGGAACATCAAGAAAAAAGTAGAACTGCGTCTATGGGGACTTTCAAAGGCGGTCTTGCTGACACTTCGACAGCAAGTGCTCATTTGCACACGGCAACACATCTTCTTATGGCAGGATTGAGAAAGATGTTTGGCAACCAAGTGATGCAAAAGGGGTCAAATATAACGCCAGAGCGTCTTCGTCTTGATTTCAATGTTGACCACAAGTTGACAAGTGAAGAAATCAAAGAACTTGAAGATTTTGTGAATGATGCCATTCAAAGAGCAATTCCGGTGACTTGTGAAGAAATGTCAATTGCTGATGCCAAGAAAAGTGGTGCTGTGGGCGTGTTTGAAAATAAATATGGCGAAGTTGTGAAGGTATACACAATTGGCGATGTCAGCAAAGAAATATGTGGTGGTCCACACGCAAAAAACACTGCCGACCTTCATCATTTGAAAATTACCAAAGAAGAAAGTTCATCTGCTGGCGTGAGAAGAATAAAGGCAATTTTGGACTAGGCAAATTATCTTGACAACAGATTTTGAAAATGATATAATATACTTAATTAATTGGAGGATTTTATGGCACAAGGAAAGATAAAAAAAGGATTTTTCTTCTATTTTGGACTTTTTGTCCTTCTTCTTATCGCAGTTTTTATGATTATCCTTGTGATATTGATGTTTAATCCGGGAAAGACAATTCTTTGGTTTCAATACTTCACTTCTGACAGTGAGCCATATGAAATTGTCCAAACCACTGACACTAAAGAAACGATTGATCTTTCCAGCACTTCCACCATTGAAAACATTGAAGTCGATTGCTCATATGCGGATGTTATCATTCAAAAATCCAATAAAATAAGAAAAGATTGCATTGTCATTGAAAATAATGCCAAGGGTTTTGCCACTTCTCAACAGGCTCGCGAGTTTTCATATTCAGTGGTGAAAAAAGACCAAAAAACGCTTGCAATAACTGTGATTGAGCCTGTCGGATTTATTTACCTTTCAAGCGATATCACCATCACAATCAATATTTTCTATAACGAAAGCGATAAGTCTGCAAGTGGTGATTTTTCCAATATTGGTTTCAATATCAAAACCACTGATGGCAATGTTGATGTGGGCGGTTCAACTTTTGAAACTTCCAAAATTGCACCAAAAAATATCTATGCTGAAACCACAAAAGGCGATATCATCCTTCGCGGAACTTCCGTTCTTTCGAATGCTGAAAATTTGAGTTTTAAAACTGACAATGGCGGAATTGTGACCATAGATAGCGACACAAATGGGATTGTTTTAAACAACGGAAATATCACGCTTTCCACCAACAAAGGGACGATTGATTTTGATATTATCAAAGTGAATAACAGTGGGAAAGTGTATGTTCACAGCAACAGTGGCAATATTGTTTGCGACAATTTGGAAGCGGACACAATTGAAATAAATTGCTATGAAGGGAATTTTAGATTGGGCGAAGTGAATTGCCAAGAATTGACTTTCACTCCTTCTGAAAACCGAATTATCTCACCAAATGTGATTATCAATAAACTTGTCGGTGATTTCATCCTTTCTTCAAGCGAGTCAGCAAATCCAGATATTGAAATCGGCGTGCTTGAAGGAAATATCGACCTTCACAATATCAGTGGTTCAATCAAAGTTGGTGAAATCGTGGACGGATATGTGTATGCCACTTTGAAAAATGCAAATTTTGAAGTTGCTTTTGCAAATCAAACCACAAGCACAAATGATAACTATATCGCTGATGAAACTGGGAGCACAACAGCAAAAATCACTTTCAAAGGTGCGTTCATCAACAATATGAAAGTGATAACCAATAATGGAAATATATCGTTTAATTTTAAGCCTTCCACAATTTTCATTGCAAATTCATATATAAATGATGGCGAAAATTTTGGACAAAATGATGTTGTTCCAGAATCTTTGGATGATAACAAAATTTCAACAAATATTGGAAATACCTCGAAAAATCCACTTGAAATTGAAGGCACCGGTGCAAGAGGAAAAATAAATATATACACCAATGCAAATGTTTCCTTTACTGTTGCATAACAAATTAATCTTTTGAAATTACAAAAACCCCACTTGTTTAACCTTGTGGGGTTATTTTCTTGCCAATCAAAAAATTCATATATGTCAGCATATAAATGCGGATATAGTTTTTGCATTGGTGCCAATAATATTGTTTAAATATATATCAAGAATTCTATTAAAAGAAACCACTAAATAAATAGAAAAGACAAGATTTATATTAGATAAAATAGAGAAGATATATAAACAAATAGCAAGAATATAAGCACCAATCGCAAAAAGATTGGTGTTTTTTATTTAATAGAAACATTTAATTTAAATAGTGTTTTAGATGTTGTTATAAATTCATTAGTATAAAAAACAATTAAAATATTGTTTTAAATCAACATTTATATGTTAAATTGTTGTTCATTTTCATTTTATTCTATTCTAAAATAATGATGTAGTTCAAAACAAGGAGGTAAAAATTATGAACACAGACAAAATTTATGCAGAATCTATTGCGAACGAGTATTCAGTAAAAAAATCTTCAAAGGTAGTTCAATTAAAAAAGTTGGATAGAAAAGTTAAAAACTTTCCATCAATCTTTGCATATACTTTTGGGATAATTTCAGCTTTAATAATGGGAACAGGTATGAGTTTATGCTTGGGCTCAATTAGTCTTGGTAGCACAGTTGCTACTATGGCTGTTGGAATAGTTTTAGGAGTTGTTGGATTGGTTGGTGCAGGCGTAAATTATCCTATTTACAAAAAGTTGTTAAGCAGTAGAAAAGAAAAATATGCTGGTGACATAATTGCTCTTGCAAAAGAAATAACTGAAGAAGAAAATAACTAATTATATATTTGAAAAAATTCTTTTTTTTAAGGTACAATATAAATTGTAAGGAGTTTAAATGAACAAATCTGAAAGTAAGTATTATAATACTGCCTGTTTAATGGACCAAGCACTTTTATTGTTGCTTGAGAAAAAAGATTTTGACTATATAACAGTTAAAGAAATATGCGAAAAGGCGGGCGTTAATCGTTCCACCTTTTATTTGCATTATGAAACAATAGACGATTTACTTATGGAAAGTATAGACTATTTATTAAAACAATTAAAAGATAGATATAAAAACAAAATCAGTATAAATGATATAAAAAATGCTTCACTTGAAAATTTAATGTATTTCAAGCCTCAATATTCAATTCCTTATTTAGAGTTCTTAAAAGAAAATAAAAAAGCTTTTATGTCAGCTATTAAAGACCAAAATTTGTTTAGAATAGATAAAATTTTTAATACTTTATATGATGAATTTTTTGAGCCTATCCAAAATAGATTTAATATTCCAAAAGAAGAAAGAAAATATTTTATAAAATTTTTTATGAGTGGTATTCATGCAATTATTATTGATTGGATAAAAAATGGTTGCACGGAAAGTGTTGAATTTATCGCAAATTTAATAGAAAAATGTATATCTGCGAGACAATATGAAAATTAAACAAAATATTTTAAAAAAACTTGATAAAAAATTGGGCGATAAAAAATGGTATGAAACATTAAAAAATGATTATATCTCAAGGGCTTTGGTTTTTGCGATATTAGGTTCTGTTATTACTTTATGTTTTGCATTATTCAATGGAATATATGGTTTGGTATATAAATCAGTTTGGTATGGAGCATTTGCTATTTTTTATATAATTTTATCAATACAAAAATGTTCATTACTATTGTTGTATTTATCAATCTTTAAAAAATTTAATAAGGATAAAAACAGACTAAAAAGAGAAAAGACAAAGATATATTTATACAATGGAGCTATTTTCATTCCATTAACAATTTCTTTTGGTGTTGTAATTTCGATGTTTTTTAGTGTAGGCAAGCCTTCAATTACCGGGGATATTTTAGCAATAGCAACGGCAACATACACAACTTACAAAGTGATAATGGCTATTATTCATTTTAAAAGAGCAATAAAAGAGAAAGATGATATTTTACAAGCATTAAGAAATATAAATATGGTAGAAGCAATAACTTCAATTGTTTTATTAGCTAATACGCTTATAACAACTTTTGGGACTTTTAACACTAGTATGCAAACTCTTATAATAATTCTTGGTTTATTTGCATGTGTTGCTATTATTTCACTAGGCATTTATATGGTAGTTAAAGCAATGCTAAAAATAAAAAACGATAAAATTTCTTAGGTTTATAATTTTCAATGTTGAATGTAAATAAAAAATTAAAAATATAAATAATGCAAACAATCAGTAAATGATATAGATATTATAAATCTAAAACACTGGCATTTTCGTTAGTGTTTTTTTAAATACATACTAGGACCATTTGACCCCAATTACACAGAAATAGACCGAAATAGATAGAAAAATTCAGTCTTTTCACTTTTGATAAAAAATGGTTAAAAAATCTCTATAATGATGATAGTTCAAAAATTAAAAATGGCTCTATGAATATAATGTAAATTTTAAAAAAAATAAAAACCCTTTAAAGTGGCTAAATGCCTTTATTTTAAAGGGTTTTATGTGTCTGGAGCTAACGAGCGGGCTCGAACCGCCGAACCTCTTGCTTACCAAGCAAGTGCTCTACCTACTGAG
>CALWEM010000018.1 GCA_944377315.1 uncultured Clostridia bacterium | reverse complement strand
GCTCTATCCAGCTGAGCTATGGAAGCAAGTGGAGCAGGTGAAGGGAATCGGACCCTCGCAACCAGCTTGGAAGGCTAGTGTTCTACCACTGAACTACACCTGCACATTGCCGTATTAGTTTAACACGGCGAAATAAAAAAGTCAAGAAAAAAGAGTAAAAAAATCAAAAAATGGCAAATAATTTTGTGTTTTACCCCTTCCTTATAAATGTGTATGGTTCTTTATAATCCTTGATGGTCAATCTGTAAAGAGCGCCTTCTGCTTCTCCCACCATATCTTGGTTTAGAGATGTTATCTTGAAAGGCACCGAATAATCATTTCTATATGAAGAATATATGACATCAACAAAATCAAAAGCCTTTTTCTTACTGCTAGTGTCATTATAATAGTCGTTATAAATTTTCTTTTCAATATCAACCATCAACTTGCTGTCAATTCCCATAACACAATCAGCTCTGTCCAAAGTGCTCAAAATATGAGCGTATTGGGTTTTTCCGTCAAGATATTCTTTCATAAAGACTTCAAGAACTTCATTTTTAATTTGGTAATATTTGGTGTCCATATAAATTTCTCGCAATTCTCTCACTTTTGAATATGCCGACATTCTCAATTTTTCTTGTGGATTAAACGGCGTAAAGACAAGACCATCATCGCGACAATTGACACCTTTCAAAGTCCATTCAAGTGGAAAAATATATGTTTTGTTTTGAAAGTTTTGTCTTCTGACTTTTTCATACACTTTGTTATATTTGGCAAAAAATTTTTGATTGATTTCAAGTTGCTCAAACATATACACCAATTTTAAATACTTCTCATCTTTACCAAATTTGTTGACAAAATTCAGAAAAAAGCAAACTTTGTCAAATTTAAACCTTTTCTTCAAACAAATTATGGCAGAATTAAATTGCCCATCTTCTGCAAGCTCAATAATTTTGTTTTGGTTTTCCTTCTTGTTTGGAAAAAGATAAAAATCTGCAAAAGTATCCAAAAATTTTTTGTCAATTTCTTGAAAGTTTTCTTCTAACATAAATCCACCTTTTAAAGTATTCTAACATAAAATTTTCAACATTTCAATACCCACTTCAATTTTTTTTGTTGCAAAAGCGGAGAATATATGCTATACTACTTTCAGTTATGTGGCTATGGCGGAATTGGCAGACGCGCTGGATTTAGGTTCCAGTCCGCAAGGGTGCAGGTTCAACTCCTGTTAGCCACACCAATGGTGAAAACTGTATTATAGCGGATGACAATTCCGCATTTCTAGGGCTCCCGAAAGTGTTTGTCACTTTTGGGAAGAAGGAAGAGACAAACGAATGATAAGAGTTTTGATAATTGTCAAAACTCGAAATGAAGTGCAGTCTCTGACATCTTGGCAGACGCGCTGGATTTAGGTTTCAGTCCGTAAGGGTGCAGGTTCAACTCCTGTTAGCCACACCAATGGTGAAAACTGTATTATAGCGGATGACAATTCCGCACTCCTAGGGCTCCCGAAAGTGTTTATCACTTTTGGGAAGAAGGAAGAGACAAACGAATGATAAGAGTTTTGATGATTGTCAAAACTCGAAATGAAGTGCAGTCTCTGACGCGGCGTTTTTGCCGTGACTTTTTTTGTATACCCTTGTTCCAAGTCTTTTAATATTACTAAATATTTTAAAAATATCTTTTGTGAAAACTGCATTATAGCATGTTTTCGCTTTTTTATTTTTTAAAGAAACTATATTTCATTTCAAGCATTTAAGGGCGTCAAACCAAATTTCTTTTTTGAAACTGACATTTGCCGGACTTGTTGAAGGAAGGTAGGAAATTTCAAGAAAAGGAAAATATGTTTGCGTCAAATTAAAACTTAACTTTCCATTGCAAAAAATCTTTTGAATATTTGAAAATTTTTTTGTTAAACTTTCAATATCATTAATTTGAAAATCACTTTTCAACAACTGAAAATCACTTGAGCCCTTGATATTCGCACTTTTCACAATATCCCACAAAGCAATATGATGTTCTTTCAAAAATTTCTTTTTCTCTTCCACACAATCACCAATTGTGACGCCAAAAAACTCTTCAAAAATCTTCCAAATTCTGTTTTGCTTGTTGCCATAATAAAAATTGATTTCACGACTTTTCACACTCGGAAAACTTCCCAAAATCAAAATTTTGCTTTCATTGTCAACAAAAGGCTCAAAACACTCATTCACTTCTTTTTCCATACATATATCATAACTTGCAAAAGAAATTAAGTCAAGAAAAGCAATAAAAAAGACAGCACCCGCCGTCTTTTTTACTCACATTTCATTTTCTTTGACTGGTAAATTGACAACTTCAACAATTTCTTTGCGGACAACTTCGTGAGTTGACTCTCTAATAAAACCGGAGCGAATTGTTTGAGTGTAAATTTTTGGGCTAATTTCCAAAGGCTTATAATTGTCCACCACTTTTCTGAAATAAACTTGGAATGATTGGTCAACGCTTTCACGGTCCTCTACCACAAAAGGAAGGAGATGAAAATTTTCATCAATAAGTTCGAGAATGTCGCCTTTCAAATCATAAACGAAACGATAAAGATATTGAAAAGCACGATTTATTCTGACATCTTCAGCGTCTGGGTCATATCGATATATAATACTTTCCATACTACCATAGATATTCAAAAGTTTCTCGCAAATTTCTTCGCCTTCTTCTTTTTTGAAGTTCTTTTCGATAATGTCTCTGATATCTTTGTTGATGTTATTATAAATACGCGAACAATCACCAATAAGAGAACGAAATTTTTTCAAGCCAGCTTGGTCAATGCCGAAACATTCATAAGCCATTTCGACAACTTCGCATATATCTTCATTGATTGCTTCAAGTTCGCCCAAAACCGACAATCTTATTTCTTTGATATCTTTCGTCTTTTCTTCTATTTTCTCTTTCTTTTTTCCCATATCACACCTTTTTCCTTACTTCTGTTTTTCGTAACAATCTTTCTCTGAATCTTTGATGAATTTCTTAAACTCTTTAAAACTTGTCATTCTTTCTTCCAAAGGCTTTGGCAAATCTTTGTTCATTGAATATGCCAACGCCAATTTACCTGTGAACTTTAATTCTTCCGTTCTGTCCAATTCAAGTGGTTTTATCTCATCAAGTTGAGCGAAATTGTTTTCATTCAGAATGTCAGCATATTTATAACTCCACATACCATCCACATTTTTTTCAAGATTTTCCACATTTGAAAAATTGAATTCCATTGCACCAATACCAAAAAAATCTTTGGCATTAAAATTTTTCATATAGGCAGGTTTATATTGATGAAAAACTGTGAAAGAAAGAATTTCATCTTCACCGCATTTTCCCAAATATCCCAAAACAAGTTGATATTTTCTCTCATCAATAAAATTTGTTTGCACGCCCTTGAAAAATATCCAATCATTATGTCCATTTTCATTACAAAATTTGCACCTGTCTTCAACTTCAACATAGCACTTGATTTTTTCCATTTTATCGGTTTCATCTTTGTATGAAGCACTAATTTCGTATATCATTCTCTTCTCCTTACAAAAAAAGTATATCATAAGAAAAAGTGTTTGTAAATACCCTTTTTTAAATTTTTTAATTTGAAAAAATCTTAAAAATCATAAAAAATAAACAAAAATTAATAAAAAAATGCAAAAAAATCAAATATTTAATGCATTTTTTCAAAAATTAAAATTATTTTATATCTACTTATTATGGAATTATAAAATATTTTATATTTATTTTTTAATCACACCCTCAATTTCCAACAATTTTATTTTCTTGTCAATTCCAAGCGAATAACCACCCTGTCCTTTTGCTCCCACAACTCGATGACAAGGGATTATGATTGGGAACAAATTTTTCCCGACAGCCGTGCCAACTGCTTGTGCCGACATCTTTGCTTTGCCGAATTTCTCTTTTATGTTTTTTGCAATTTCACCATAAGTGACTGTTTTTCCATATGGAATTTTTTGGAGTTCTTTCCAAACCGCTTCTCTAAATGGCGACACTTTATATGAAAGTTTAACGGAAGAAAAATCGACCTTTTGACCATCAAAATATTGCATAAGCATTTTTTTCACTTTTTTAAAAACAGGCAAATTGTCATTAAAAATAGGTTTGTTAGGCTTGATATCCACCAAAACTGCTGACAAACTTTCACCATCTTCGCTTTTAAGATATATTTCTCCGATTGGAGAAGAAAAGTGCGTTTCAAACATACTATACTATATTGATTAAGAAATAGAAAACAAAAGCCATTATTGTGATGAGAATTGACAAAACCAAAAATGTGACTTTAAGTGCTTTTGGCTTTGTGTAGAGCGAAATCGCAATGATGTTCAAAAGAAGTGAAAGCGGACCCAAAATTATTGACGGAACACCAAAATATACTATATAAATCATCAAACCAAACGCATTTCCCAGTTCTGCGCCATCCGCAGAAGCAAGATATGGAAACAGCCAAGCACCATATATGGAGGCCAAAATCAAAGTGAGAAGTGTGAAAATTCCACCAATAATTAACAACACTTTGCTTGCCGTTTTTCTGCCTTGACCAATCTCCTTTTTTGCTGGAACATTTTCCACTTGCTCCACCATTTTTTCTTCTTCCATAGACTCTCCTTTTTTGCATTATAGTATCAAAATCGAAAAAATGTCAAATTATATGGCAAAAATCAAGAAAAAAGTGAAAAAATCTTTAAAAAATCTTTTTTTCTAGAGTTCAATAATCTTAAAACCAGCAGAACGAACAAGTCGGTTGTAAACTGCAAGGGCGACACCCGTTTTGTCTGGACAACGAGCATACACCTTCTTTGCACCCAATCTGTCAAGTTCGCGAAGCCTTGAAAAGAGAAAATGTGCTTGCTCTTCCGGTTTATTCTTATGTCCATAACTTAAAAATGGAATCGAAACCTTTTCTTCATCAAAGAGAAGAGCATATACCTTTTCACCTTTGTCTTCTTCAACAAATTTTCTGAATTTTTCAAAGTCACCTTTCACAATAATAACTTCCGCCTTCGGCGAATAGTGCTTGTATTTCATACCTGGCGACAAAACCTTTTCGTCATTTTTCACTTCTTCGGTTATTGCTCTGGAAATCAACACTTCTTTTCCCAAAACTTTTTCCATCATCTCTTTCGTGATAATCCCTGGTCGAAGAATGACTGGCACATCATCCAAAACTGACACAACTGTCGACTCCACGCCCTTTTCACACTCACCACCATCAAGAATAAGCGGAATTTTTCCTTTCATATCTTCATAGACATCGTCAGCGGTGGTTGGACTTGGCTTCCCACTCGTGTTGGCACTGGGAGCAGCAAACAAAATTCCAGATTTTTCAATCACTTCACGCGCAACAAAATTCGCTGGCATACGAACTCCCACGCTTGAAAGCCCAGCACACACTTCATCACAAACATTTTTGCCTTTTGGCATTATGATTGTCAATGGACCCGGCCAAAAATTTTCCATAAGTTTTCGAGCATCATCATTCACTTCACTGACAAGCCCTTCAAGCATCGAAAATGAAGAAATATGAACAATGAGTGGATTGTCCATCGGTCTGCCTTTCGCTTCAAAAATTTTCTTTATTGCACTTCCATTCGTGGCATCACCAGCAAGCCCATACACCGTTTCAGTTGGAAGAGCCACCACTTCTCCTTTTTGAAGAAGTGAAGATGCCTTTTCAATGGAGTTTGTATCTGCCTTCAAAATTTCTGTTTTCATTTTTTATCCACAATATTATATCACAAATTTATTTTTGTGGCAATAAAAAGTAAAAAAATGCAAAAAAACTGGAAAAAATCTCAAAAATATCATTAAATTAAATAAAAAAAATAAAAATTTTTGATTTTTACTTGAAAATATTGAACAAAAAATATATAATATAGAAGACTTGGAGAGTTGTCAGAGTGGTCGAATGTGCCGCTCTCGAAAAGCGGTAAGGTGAAAGCCTTCGGCGGTTCGAATCCGCCACTCTCCGCCAAACACTTTGTCCTATGCTTTGAAAATTTTTGACAATAAAAAAACGCCTAAATTTATCTTGAAACTTGTTTGATTTCAAATAAAGATAGGTGTTTTTTATATTTATTTATGTAAACACAAATCAACGAAAATTTCAAAACTTTTTTATTGTCGCACTTTCACACCAATAAACTTCTCCAATTTTGATATCATTGAATTTGCCTTGTCAAGATTTTCCATTTCCGTGAAAATTCTCACCACATTTTCATTCCCGCTAAATCTAATTGCTGCCCAATAATGATTTTCAAAAAACATCTTGAAGCCGTCATCATATGTGGTTTTCAAAATTTTAAGGTTAAGCGATGGCACTTCTTTTCTAACAAACACTTGTTCGTTTATTTCCTGTTTCTTTTCAAGTGTGATTGGATATGCAAACTCAATTGCACAAGAAGGAAAATTCACACGCTCTTTCAAATCATCCAAAATCTCCTTGAAAGTTTTTTGATAATATGAAATAAGGTCCAAAACCAAAAAGCTTGCCAAAATTCCGTCTTTGCCATATGTGTGGGTCTTCAAAGAAATTCCATTTGTTTCTCCACCCAAAAAGCAAGTGGTTGTTTCAAATTTTTCTGCCACATTTTTGAAACCAACTTTGGTCAAAACTTCTTTCTCATTAAGCGTTTTGCAAATCAAACTTATCAAACTTGAAAAAATTGTGTTATGTGCCACACCACCACGAAGACCTTTCACTTTGACAAGATACTCAAAAAGAACGGTGAGAACATAGTTGCAATCATAAACTTCTCCACTTTTGTCAATCACTGTGAGACGGTCGCTGTCGCCATCCAGCCCAAAACCAATTTCAAAATTCTCATTAACAACTCTCGCCTTTTGGTCGGTCAAATTTTTGAGATATGGAGCTGGCAACCCGCCTTCAAAATATGGGTCAACATCTTCTTTCATAATCTCAAAATTTGAAAACCCAATTTTTTCGCAAATTTCACGAATTGCCTTGCTGGAATTTCCGTGCATTGCATTGAACAAAACTTTTGGATTATGCTTTATGATTCTGTCCTTGTCAAGATATGAAATAACACTTTTTTCATATTGAGTTAAATTTGTTGTGAGTTTGACAAGTCCTTTTTTCACCCCTTCTTCAAATGGCATTGTCTTTATTTTTTCAAACTCAATTTTGTTTGCCACGCTTTCAATTTTTTGTGCATATTTATCCACAACTTCGCCACTATTTTTGAAGACCTTGACACCATTATAATAATAAGGATTATGACTCGCCGTCAAAACAATGCCGAAAGTGTGTTTTTTGGACAAATAGGCAATTGCTGGAGTTGGAGTTGCCTCTTCAAAGAAGTTCACTTTGATGTTGCTGGCAATAAGGACTTCGCTTATCCACATAGCAAAATTTTTCGCCATAAATCGATTGTCAAAACCAATGTCCACAATTGGATTGTCCACCTTTTCTTTCTTTATCAATTCTTTAAGTGCATACGCAAGTTTTTGCACATTTTCTTTTGTGAAATTTTCGCCGATAACAGCACGAAAACCACTTGTTCCAAATTTTATCATTTTTGCCCCCTTTAGTTAATTATAGAACAAATCAATTTTTTTTCAAAATAAATTTATATAAAAAAATTCTTTCAAATAATTTTGGACAAAATACATACAAAAATTAAAATGTTTCTTTAACTAATTTCTATATAACTTCTTTTCGTGTTGTAATATTTTTTCGCTTGCTCACACTTTTTCAAATATTCTTCAGTTTCTTTGTATGGTATTTTTGTGAGTTTGCCATTTGAAGAATATTTTGTGTCTGAAAGCCAATTTTTGACTTTTTGTGGCCCAGCATTATATGCACAAAGAGCCAACTCTTCATCACAAAAATCTTCCAAAAGAAGAGAGAGATAGAAACTTCCCAAATTTATGTTGTCTGCTGGATTTTTCAAATCATAATCGCCATAATTCAATTTTTTCGCCAAATACTCTGCAGTCGAAGGCAAAATTTGCATAAGCCCAACCGCACCCTTGTTGGAAACAACATCGCTTTGAAAACCACTTTCGCATTTTATCACACTTGCAACCAAAACTGGGTCAACTTCAAAATTCTCGCTTGCAACAGCAATTTCTTCATTATATTTAAGTGGAAAAATAATGCCATAGAAGCAACTTATGCCAAACATAAACAAAAAGATAAACGAAAAAGAAAAAAATATTGGCAAAAAATATTTCATAATAATATTTTATGGAATCTTAAAATATTTATTCAAAAAAATTTTAAAACCGTAATTCTGCAATTTTTGCACATTTTTAAGCATTTTTTATTAATTTTTGGGTATTTTTTATTATTTTTTTAATTAATTTTATTTTTCTATTTCAATTTTTCTTTCAAAAAAAATTTATGTAAGCAAAACTATAAAAAGTTTTGCCTTAAAGTCTTCTGACTTTCTGCCCATTCCAAGTGTCTTCAACAAAATAAAAACCATCAAAATTAAGTGACGGATTCAAGGCAATTATTTCATTGACAGCAAGAAAATAATCACCCAAAAATTTCACCGAAAGTCCGCAACTTTGTTTTATGCTTGTTGGAGTGTTCACAATTGCACAAGGAATATTTCTCATTCTTAATAAATTTGAAAAATTGACCGCACTGGAACGGGACTTGAAAATTGCAATATAGTAATTCATAATTCCCACCAGATTTTTTTTGATGAAAACTTTGTATGCACAAAATCTTCTCAATATTATTATATATATTAATAGAAAAGATTGTTAAAATCTTTGAAAGGAAGCATATGATATATTTTGATAATTCTGCATCAACTCTTATGAAACCAAAATGCGTTCAACGCGCTGTTTTGTCCAGTCTAACCACATTCTCTGCAAATCCAGGGCGAAGTGGACATATGGAAGCCATCAAAACCGCAATGGAAGTGGAAAAGGTTCGTGAAAAACTTAAGAAACACACCAATTGCGATGAAGTTATCTTCACTGGCGGTTGCACACACGCATTAAACCTTGCCATTCTTGGTTTTCAAAAAGGCGGACACATTGTCTGCACTGAAAATGAGCATAATTCTTCTCTTCGACCTTTGCAACATCTTAAAGACAAGGGTGAAATAACTTACAGCATTGCAACACAATCTCAAAAAGCAGGAATTGTTTGGGAAGATATTGAAAGAGAACTTCAAGACAACACCACGCTCGTCATCTGCAATCATATTTCAAATGTCAATGGCGATATCGCTGATATTTCAGAAATTGGCAACAAACTTCAAGAAAGAAATATAACCTTTTTGGTGGATGGCGCTCAAAGTGGCGGACATTTTCGATATGATATGAAAAAAATGGGCATCAATATGCTCACTTTTTCTCCGCACAAAGGCTTTTATTCACCACAAGGTGTCGGTGTTTTGTTGAAAGATGAAAAAACTTCACTTTCACCAATTTTGTTCGGTGGAACTGGCACAAACTCACTGGAACTGCACCAGCCAGAATTTTCACCCGAGCGCTTTGAAAGTGGCACAATTCCCACTCCTGCCATTTTAGGTTTTGGAGCCGGCATTGATTTCGTTGAAGAAAATTTCTTGGAAATCAAAGAAAAATTGGAAGATTTGACCACTTATCTTCACTATGAATTCTCGAAATTACCCATCAAAATTTACACTTCCACCGAAAACACAAGCGGAGTTTTTGCTTTTAATATTGAAGGTGTTCCGTCAAGCGAAGTGGCAAACTTTCTCAATGACAAATATGAAATTTGTGTTCGTGGTGGCTATCAATGTGCTCCGTTAAAACACCGAGAACTGGGCACACTTGAAAGCGGAGTTGTTCGAGTTTCTTTCTCTTTCACAAACACCTTTCAAGAAGTGGAAAGACTTATATACGCCATAAAAAACCTTTTGAAAAATAAAAAATTAATTTCCTAAAATTCAGTGTTAAATCAATTTATTATAATTTTAAAATAAAAAAAATATTAAAAAATTCATTGAAAAAACTTTTGTTCTTATTTTATCGCTGAATAAAATATATGAAAAAACACCAAAAAATACATTATTTTTGGCGTTTTTTTAGTTTTTTTATTTATTTTTTTCTAATTTTTTGATTTTTTAAGTTTTTTCTTTGCCATTCACATCATTAACTATCGGTGTTTTTTCGGTGATTCTTCTGTCGTGCAATGTGATGTCGCTTTGCTTTGTTCCAAACAAACGAATGGTGACAACTTTGGTTTTGTCTTCACTGTTGTTTGTTACATTGCAATTTTCAAGGAAACTTTGTCCGTCAATCAAAACTTGACCACTAACTTCGCAGTTTGAAACTTCTGCTCTGCCAGCAACTCTAACATTATCTGTCATTTTTGTGCCAACAACGCGAGCATTCTCCACAATTTCCATACAAGCATTTTCTTTGTTTCTTAATTGTGAATATGCCACAACTGCACTGTCAGAAACATTGATATTCCCAGCAAGAATACTGCTTCCAACATATGAATCGCCGGTCACTCTTGTCATTCCTTCGCTGTCCAAAACAAGACTGCTTTCATCCACCCAACAAGTGCCGTTTTGTGATAAGGCGTTCGGAGTTATTTTGCCACCCAACTCACCTTTTTTCACTTCCATTCTTGTGGCTTCATTCTTAAAACTTTTAAGCGCTCGAATTCTGTATACCGCCACTTTTCTGCCATTAAGAAGTTTGATTTCCTTTTCTCCAACCAATTCGTATTTATCCATATTAACCTCACTTTTTATAAACTAATCTTTTGCAATGCTCACAAGTTATCACACCTGTGTCGTTTATTTTTGATATTGCAGCCATTGGCAATTCCATTCGGCATCTGCCACAGAAGTTTTTGCCTTCAAGAGAAACAATGACTGGGAAAATATTGTCGTTTCTTCGCTTTTTATATTCTTCCATAAGTTTTGGATTAACCGCTTTTTCAAGTTCCAAAAGTTCTTTTTTGAGTTTTTCTTTTTCTGGCTCGAGCATTTTCGTTTCTTCTTGAATTTTTGCTTTGCATTCTTCAAATTGTGCTTTTGCACTGTCATACATCTTTTTGGTCTTGTTAAACTCCACCAAAATACTGTTGATTTTTTCCGCACTTTTTTGAAGCATTTTTTCAAGTGAATTGAGATTGCTTAATATTTTTCCTTTCAAAGTGGAAAGTTTGTCCAATTCTTCCATTGAAAGTGAATCCAATTCCTTTTTGAGAAGCGAATCCAAACTCTTTTTGTTCTGATTAAAATTGTTCTTAAGCTCATCAATTTCTTTCAAAACATTGTTTGCTTCGTTTTCCAATTCTGTCGATTTTGTTTGCGCCTTTTTGGCAAGAAGAGCAAGTTCATTTGCCTTTTTCTTGTGTGGACTGGCAACAAGTTTTTGCTCAATTGAAAACAATTTTGCATCAGTGTCTTGATATTTCAATAATTGTGTTAAATCCATTCCTTTCTCCTTTTATTCCACAAAATCCGCCAAGCGTTTACTGCGATTTGGATGTTTGAGTTTTCTCAACGCTTTTGCTTCAATTTGTCGTATTCTTTCTCTTGTGACAGAGAATTCTCTTCCAACTTCTTCAAGAGTTTTTTGTTTGCCGTCCATAAGACCATAGCGTTGTCGTATCACTTCTTGTTCTCTTGGAGTTAATGTGTCAATGACTGCCAAAAGTTGTTCACGAAGCAAACTTTGAGAAGCACTGTCCATTGGCGATTGTGCTGACTCGTCTTCAATGATATCAGCCATCTTTCCATCATCTTCTTCGCCCATTGGAGTTTCAAGAGAAATTGGGTCTTGCGAAGTGCGTCTGATTTCCAACACTTTGTTGACACTTATGCCCATTTCCGAAGCAATTTCTTCCACGGCTGGTTCTCTTCCCAATTTTTGCATAAGTTGTCTGACCACCTTGACATATTTGTTGATTGTTTCCACCATATGCACAGGAATACGAATTGTTCTCGACTGGTCAGCCATTGCTCTTGTGATTGCTTGTCTAATCCACCAAGTTGCATATGTGGAAAATTTGAAGCCTTTTGTGTAATCAAACTTGTCGACAGCCTTCAAAAGTCCCATATTTCCTTCTTGGATAAGGTCCAAAAAAGACATTGAAGTTTTACCCACATATCTTTTTGCCACGCTGACCACCAAACGCAAATTGCTTTCGCAAAGAACCGATTTGGCATATTCATCACCCTTCATCGCGCGTTCAGCATATTCTCTCTCTTCGTCTGCAGACAGAAGTGGCACTTTGCCGATATCTTTGAGATACATTTTCACTGGATCATCCACATTTGGCATCAATGCGATATCCGCAAAACTATCTTTCAAAAGGTCTTCTTCATTTGTTTTGATGATTTTCACATTCTTTTTTTCAAGTTCGGCAATAAATTTTTCGATATTTTGCGTGTTTTCGCCCACCTTGGAAAGAGCAAAATAAATATCATCAGCATTTATTGCACCTTTTTTCATTGCAAGCGCAATGAGTTTTTCGTGCATAAGTTTTATCTTTCCTTCTTCAATTTTCTCTTCTGACATTGAAAACCTCCAAATTTTTATTTTTTAAATCATTTGTCACTTTCATAAGTTTTTTGGCAATCAAGGTTCTTTCTTCAAGATCTTCACAAGTTTTAAATTCCAAATTAAGTGACACTTGTCTTTTTCTCAATTTTTCTTCGGCAACAAGCCAAAGGCATTCATTAAAATATCTCTCTTCCACATTCTCATATAAACTGAAATTATAGTTTATTATATTTAGCAACAATTTGTCATCATTTGTTCCTTCAAGGTCAAAGATGGAAGAAAGTGGTAAATTCATATCAATTATATCCAAATATTTTCCATATTCTTCCAAAAGTTCGCGATAGTTTATTCTTTCATTCACATATTTTTTGTGATGAAGAAGAGAAGCCAAAATATATTCCACTGCCTTGTTGTTTCCTTGCTCGTTATTTATCACCACTTGTTTTTTCTCGTTGGATGCAAACTTCACATTCTCGCCAATTTCGCGTCTTAATATCTCAATCGGAATGTTTGTCAAGTCACGCACTTTTTCAAGATATGGCTCAAAAAGCGGTTCGCTTTTAAGTTTTTTGATTTCACTTAACACATCCTTCACAAAGCGGTTTTTCTCTTCCGGTTTTTTAAGGTCGTGTTTTTTTAGATGATAATTGATGAGATAGTCCATATATGGCACGGCATTGTCAATCATCTCTTGCAATTTTTCCTTGCCGATATTATTTAAAACTTCATCTGGGTCTTTTCCACCTTCAAGATTCACCACTTTCAAGTCAACACCTTCATTGCGAAACATTTCAATCGCACGCAAAGTGGCTTTTTCACCCGCTTCATCGTTATCAAAACACAAAACAATGTTGTTTGAATATCTTTTGAGTTCGTTCACGTGGTCAGTCGTCAACGCTGTTCCCATACAAGCCACAGTGGACTTGAATCCACCTTTGTGCATCGCGATGACATCCATTTGTCCTTCCACCAAAATTATCTTGCTCAAGCCTTGTTGTTGTTTTAGTTGTTTCAAAAGGTTAATCCCAAACACAATTTTACCTTTTTGAAAAACAAGAGTTTCGGCTGTGTTTTTATATTTTGCAAAATCTGTTTTTTCAAGTGCTCTTGCCGAAAAGCCAATACATTCACCAAAAGAATTAAAAATTGGAAAAACCAAACGCTCACCCAGAACATCAAAAATATGATTATTTTTCTTGCCACAAATGCCCGCCGAAATCAACTCTTCATCACTGAACCCTTTTTTGTGCAAGTGGTCAACAATGTCTGTCCAACTTTTTGAATAGCCGATTTTGAAATCTTCCAATTCTCTTCGCGTAAACTTTCTTTTTTTTATGTATTCTTGTGCTTTGACAGCGTCCTTTGAATACAGGTTTTCCACATAGTGTTTATAAGCATAATCAAGTGCCAGCAAAATTCTTTCCTTGAGTTTTTTCTTTTTGCCAATTTCTTGTGTGCTTTCAAGTTCTGGCATTGGCATTCCCGAGCGTTCAGCCAAAAACTTCACAGCATCGTAAAAATCAAGATTTTCCATTTTTTCGATGAATTTGATGACATCGCCACTTTCTTTGCAACCAAAACAATAATAAATTCCATCTTCCGCATTAATTGAAAAAGATGGCGTTTTTTCGCTGTGAAATGGACAACAAGCCCAAAATCTTCGCCCTTTTTGTTCAATGCGAAGATAATTTGAAGCCACACTCACCAAATCGTTTTTTCGTTTGAGTTCTTGAAGCCATTCAAATGAAAAACCCTTACTTTGCAAATTTATTCCCCTTTAAAAAACACAATTTAACCTTATTATACCACAAAACTTTTCAAAGTCCTTTATTTAATCAAAAAAATGTCCATATTTTAGGACATTTTTATTATGAAAAAAGAATTATTTGCCCAAATCTTTATTTATTTTTTGTGGTTCTTCTTGAAGACAAACCGCTTTTTCGCCTTTTATGCAAGAATTGAACACTTCTTTTATGCACGGAACAGTGATTGGCAAGTTTTCTTCACGCATAATTTCTTTGACTTTCTCTGGCATTTCTCTCAACTCTTTTTCACAAATTTCGTTGATTTTTTGTGTTTTGTTCAGCCCCATCACCATTTGCACATAACTGACAGCATCTTCCAGTCTGTTCACAAATATCTTTTCTTTCTTCCCCTTATTGAAAAGGTTGGTTTCTGTGAAAGCACGCCTTATCAAATCCTTTGTTTCTGCCAAAAGTTTTTGTTCTTTTTCTTCAAAAGGCAACTTGCTTGCCAAGTTAATTAAATGAAGGAAATTGCCCGGGTCGATATCAGTCACCTTGAAATAATTGACTGGATAAATTTTCCCCGGTTTGTCGGTTGAAAGAAGTGCTTTCCTGATTTTTTTGGTATCTTCAAGAAAAATTCCAATTTTTTGCTTGTTTTCTTCAATATTTTTAAGTGCAGTAAGCACATTTTTGATGGTAATATAATATTCGCCGTGTCGACCTTCAAAAGAAGAACCCATTTTGAATTCTTGATAGGAAATATCATCATTGAGATAGGAAACTTTGTCGATATATTCCTTCAAACTTTCTTTTGTTTCTTCCGTCATAAATTCTTCAAGATGATTTTTGAAAAACTTGAGTTTTTTCCAATTTGAATCAGCCTTGTTTGTCATATAATACAAAAACTTTGAGTTGAAATTCTCACGAAAGTTTTCCGCCACATTTTCCACAAATTTCACATACATATCTTTCAATCTCTCTTGGCTCACACCGGCCTTTTCCACATTTTCAGGTGGGTTTTTGAAAAAGAGTTGTTTTGTGTCCAAGGCATTGGTGTAGCCATTATTCAAGATGTATGTGACAAATTTGGTTATCAAAACATTTTTGTCATTTTTGAAATCAAAATAAAAACAATTCAAATTTCCTGCCATTTTGTTGAGCATAAATTCATACACAAAATTCACAGAATCTTCAATTGAGTTGGCAAGCGAAAAACCAAAATGTTTGTCTTCTTCTGTGAACAAAAAGTCCTTCATAAACTTTTCATATAATGCTGGAAATTTGGTCTTTTTGATTCGCATATCTTCCAATTTTAAAAATCCAAAAACTTCTTCTTCACGACCAAGTGCCACATATGTTTTGTATATACCATTGGCAAAATCCACATAGTTTTTGAAATTTTTGTCAGCCCAAAAATCCACCAAAGCCTTAAAATTTTTCTCTTTGTCATCTGTCATTTTCATTGGTTTCACAAGCGAATTTTTCAAAATATTGCTGTGAAAAAATTCATAATAATCTTTCTCATCATTGGTCAAATTTTCAATTTTTATCATATTTTACCTCTTCTTTTATTTTACCAAAAAAGAAAGAGAGTGTCAATATGAAAACAAAAATCTATCCACAAAAATGGATAGATTTTTTGGTAACTTTCAAATTAATACACTTCTTGCTCGTCAACTTTGTTTTTCTTGTCTTCAACTTCAACAACAAGTGCTTCGGTTGTTAAAAGTGTTGCCGAAACTGATGCCGCATTGACAAGTGCTGAACGCGTCACCTTGGTTGGATCCAAAATGCCTTTTTTGATTAAATCGCCATATTCATTCTTGAGTGCATCAAAGCCATATGCCGATTTGTCAAGATTTTCATATATTTTGTTGACCACAACACCGCCGTCAATACCAGCGTTTTCAGCAATTTGGCGAATTGGTTCTTCAACCGCTCGCAAAACAATTTTTGCGCCTGTCTTTTCATCGCCATCAAGTTTTTCCGCAAGGTCTTTGATTACCCCTGTTGTTTTCAAAAGTGCCACACCGCCACCTGGAACAACGCCTTCTTCAGCCGCTGCCTTGGTTGCTGACAAAGCATCTTCAATTCGCAGTTTTTTCTCCTTCATTTCAACTTCTGTGGCTGAACCAACTTTGATGACAGCGACTCCACCACAAAGTTTTGCCAAACGCTCTTGCAATTTTTCTTTGTCATATTCACTTGTCGTTTCCAAAATTTGAGATTTTATTTGCTTTATTCTTCCCTTGATTTCTTCCGCCTTGCCATTTCCTTCCACAATGGTTGTTTTGTCTTTGTCCACTCTCACCATTTTTGCTCTGCCAAGGTCGTCAAGTGTTATGGATTTCAAATCAGTGCCCAATTCTTCACTCACATATTTTCCGCCTGTCAAAATGGCAATATCTTGAAGCATTTGTTTTCTTTTGTCACCAAAACTTGGAGCTTTCACTGCCACAACATTAAGAGAGCCACGAAGTTTGTTGAGAACAAGAGCCGTGAGTGCTTCGCCTTCAACATCGTCTGCAATAATCAGCATTTTGCCACCAACTTTGACAAGTTGTTCCAAAATCGGCAAAATCTCTGTCATCGTGGAAATCTTCTTGTCCGTCACCAAAATGAAAGCATTGTCAAGTTCGGCAATCATCTTTTCAGTGTTAGTGGACATATATGGGGAAAGATAACCACGGTCAAACTGCATTCCTTCCACCACTTGGAGTTCGGTTTTGAGTGTTTGGCTTTCTTCCACAGTGATAACACCATCTGCTCCCACCTTTTCCATCGCACTTGAAATCAATTTTCCAATTTCTTCATCGCCTGCCGAAATTGACGCCACTTGTTCAATATCTTTTGAACTTGAAATCGGTTTGCTTATCTCTTTCAATTTTTCAACCGCAACATCAACTGCCTTGAAAATACCTTTTTTGAGAATGATTGGATTTGCTCCCGCTGTGAAGTTTTTAAGCCCTTCTCTTATGATTGCTTGCGCCAAAACGCACGCCGTTGTTGTGCCGTCACCTGCAACATCATTGGTTTTCACTGAAACTTCTTTGATAAGTTCAGCACCAAGATTTTCAAACGGGTCATCAAGTTCAATTTCCTTTGCAATTGTCACGCCGTCATTTGTGATTAATGGAGTGGAAAACTTCTTCCCCAAAACCACATTACGCCCTTTTGGTCCGAGCGTTATTTTCACTGTGTTGGCAAGAGTGTTAACGCCTTTTTCAAGTGCCTTTCTTGCTTTTTCGCCTTCCAAAATTTTCTTTGCCATAGCCTTAATCCTCCAAAACTGCCAATATGTCATTTTGTTTGATGACGATATATTTTTTCTCTTCAAAAGTGAATTCCGTTCCGCTGTATTTTGAATATATCACTTCGTCACCAACCTTAACTTGCATTTTCACTTCCTTGCCGTCAACCATACCACCTTCACCGACAGCCACAACGGTGGCAATTTGAGATTTTTCAAGTGAGGCTGTTGGCAGAATAATTCCGCTTTTGGTTTCCTTATCTTTTTCCTTTGGCAGAAGAACAACTCTGTCAAAAATAGGTTTAATTTTCATTTTTTCACCCCTTTTTTATCAAAAAATTTCTGGTTTCAAAACCTAAATAAAGTATAAAATGTTAGAAAAAAAATGTAAAGCAAATGTGCCAATATTTTGCAAAAAAGTTGTCGACACCACTTTATTTATATGAAAAAATAGGTCAAAATGTTTTAATTTTTATCTCTTTCTTTGTCTTTAAACTTGGCATATTCTTTGAAAATTTTAGGGAATGAATTTAAAGAAAAATTTACTGTGCTTTCCATTTTTTTCTTGAAAAGTTGATTTTCAAAGTTGTCATCTTTAAGTTTCTTCAATGCAGTGTCAATTGCGTCCAAGCGAAAAGAAAAATAACTTGCCAAACTCAAAAATTTGTCTTCTTTTGGGAAGGGACGCCAAGTGACAAAACTCAAAAAAACATCATCTTCAATGACAATTCTTTCTTTTTTCAAAATTTCTTTGATATCCTTTGGAAAAAACTCACTTCCCACTTTCTCAATATGCTTCAAAACGGCTCTTTCAAGAATTTTGGTATATTCTTTCGGCGTCACACCCATTCGTTTTTGAAAATATATTGAAAAGCGGGAAGCGTCCAAAAAGGCAAGGACTGTGGCGAGTTCGCAATATAACTTATAAACTTTTTTAAGGATTATTTCTGCACAATTTTCGTCAAAAGACATAAAAAAACTCCGCTATTATTTTTTATGCTTCACGGAGTTTTTTAGATTATTTGATTATGATTTCCACTTTGATGTTTTTGTCCACACATTTTTCAAATTCCACACCTGCTTCCTTTCCCAGCGTGCCAGAAATTGCACCATAATGCGTTGGAATCGCAAGCTTTGGTTTTATGATATTGGTGAGCTTGCCAGCTTCCAACGGATTCATTGTGAAAGTGCCACCCACCGGGACAAGTAAAACATCAGTCTTGACATTTTCAAGTTCTTCTGTTGCATCGGTATCGCCACAAATTGTGTATCGCGTTCCATTGATTGTGACAGTGTAACCCACAAATCCAAGTTCTTTGAAATGATGATGCCCAAAGTTGTAGGCAGGGAAAGTTTCAAACAAAACATCTTTAACTTTGCCCTTTTCATTTGGCTTCACAACGATAATTTCATTATTAAATTCTTTTTCCAAAATTTCTGCACTATCTTTCGTGCAAACAATAACACTTTCTTTGTTTATCACTTTCTTGACGGATTCTTTTTCCAAATGGTCAAAGTGAGAATGTGTGATAAAAACAATTTGAGCATTGTGTTTTTCTTCCTTAATTTGAAACGGGTCAAAATAATATTCCTTGTCAATGCAAATCGAACTATGGCAATTTATTTCCACATTTTTCATTTCAAGCACTCCTTGGCTTTATTATTCACTTTTTTCGTCTTTCACTTCTTCCTTGGTTGTCCCATTTTGTTTTTTGAGTTCAGACAAAATTTCCGTCAAAAGTTCTTCTTGAGTTGGTGCTGGTGGAACTGGTGCTGGTTTGTTCTTTTCACGAAGTTCTTGTGTTGCTTTCAAAACTTCCTTTCTGTCTTTCATATTCACGCCTTGTTCTTTCAAAACTTTTTTCTCGTCTTTTGTTGGTCTTGCACTCAATTCTTTTTTCCAGAAACCTTGAGCATTCATCATCACGCGAAGAACAATAAACAAAACAAGCGCAATCAAAATGAAGTTGATAATGGCTGTGATGAACGCACCCCAATCTATGTATATACTGTTGGCAAGGTCAATAATTTTGTTTCCAGCATCGTCATATGTGTATGCTGTTTTCAAAAATGTGAAAGCACTGTCAAGCCCAGCACCACCCAAAGCCAAAAGCCAGTTAATGAAAGGCATAATAATTTTGTTTGTGAGTGCAGTGACGATTGCTGTGAAAGCGGTTGCCACAACAACGCCGATTGCCATATCAATGACATTACCGCGACTTATAAATTTTTTGAAGTCACTAAAAAATTTTTTGATTTTTCCCATATTTTTCTCCTTTTTCATATTATAAACAAAATCTCGACAACAACCAAATGTTTTCGTAAAATAATGGGTTTTGAGAACAACAATTTTAAAAAATGATGGCAAAATCACACCACCATTTTCTAAATTTCTTTATAATATCTTGTGAAAGCAAATTTTCCTATATTGAAGAAATTTCTCCACGCATAATTTTTCCGCGTTCGCGAAGACGCATATTGTGATCCAAAATGATTTTTCTGATTCTTATTGACTTTGGAGTCACTTCCATATATTCATCATCAGCCAAAAATTCAATGCAGTCTTCAAGAGACATAATTCTTGGCGGTGACAAGCGAAGAGCATCATCTGAACCAGAAGCACGCATATTTGAAAGGTGTTTTCGTTTGCAAACATTCACCACAATATCTCCACCTTTTGGGTTTATGCCCACCACCATTCCGGCATACACTGGCGTGCCTGGACCGATGAAGAGTTCACCACGCTCTTGTGCGTTATACAAACCATAAACAATCGCTTCGCCGTCTTCGTGAGCAATGAGCGCACCATAGTCACGGCGATTGATTTCCCCTTTGTATGGCTCATAGTCATAGAACACCGAACTCAAAATACCTTCACCGCGTGTGTCAGTCAAAAATTCACTTTTGAAACCAAAAAGCCCACGGGATGGGATTAAAAATTCCATTCGCATACGACTGCCGTGTGGTGTCATATTTTGAAGGTCGCCTTTTCGAACGCCCATTTTGTTCATCACTGTGCCAACACAATCTTCTGGCACATCAAGATATAGTAAATCAATTGGCTCACATTTCACACCATCAATTTCTTTGATAAGCACTTTTGGTTGTGAAACTTGGAATTCATAGCCATCACGACGCATATTTTCAATGAGAATGGAAAGATGCATCTCTCCGCGTCCACAAACCTTGAATTTTTCCGCCGTGTCACCATCTGTTACTTTGAGTGATAAATCTTTGACCGCTTCCTTATATAATCTGTCACGAAGATGACGAGAAGTGACAAACTTGCCTTCTTTTCCAGCAAATGGGCTGTCATTAACCATAAATGTCATCTCAACTGAAGGTTCAGCGATTTTGACAAACTCAATCGGTTCAACAGAACTCTCGTCACAAATCGTGTCGCCAATTGTGACATCACTTAATCCTGCAACGCAAACAATTTCACCAACTGTTGCTTTTTCCACATTCACGCGTTTAAGTCCTTGATAGACAAAAATGCTGACAATTTTGGATTTAACCTTTTTCCCTTCATCGTGATAGTTGCAAACCACGACATTTTGTCCAACTCGGATTTCGCCTCTTTCCACTTTTCCAACGGCAAGTTTTCCAACATAGTCATTGTGTTCAGCAGAAGAAACAAGCATTTTGAGTCCCGCAGTTTCATCACCGCTTGGTGCTGGAATATAGTCAATTATGGTTTCAAAAAGCGGTTTCAAATCTGTGCCTTTTTTGTTTTCATCCACTGACGCCACACCTTCTCTTGCCGAAGCAAAAACAAATGGTGAATTAAGTTGTTCTTCGTTTGCATCAAGTTCAAGGAAAAGTTCCAAAACTTCATCAACAACTTCTTTTATGCGTGCGTCTGGGCGGTCAATTTTGTTGACAACCACAATAACTTTAAGCCCTAAAGCAAGTGCTTTTTCAAGAACAAAACGAGTTTGTGGCATTGGTCCTTCATAGGCATCCACAACCAAAAGGACGCCGTCCACCATTTTGAGAACTCTCTCCACTTCTCCACCAAAATCGGCGTGTCCCGGAGTGTCCACAACATTGATTTTGACGCCATTATAAATGCAAGAAGCATTCTTACTCAAAATTGTTATGCCTCTTTCTCTTTCAAGCGCATTACTGTCCATCACTCTGTCTTCCACCACTTGATTATCTCTGAAAACATTACCTTGTTTGAGCATTTCATTGACAAGTGAAGTTTTGCCGTGGTCGACGTGTGCGATTATTGCCACATTGCGAATATTTTTGTTCTCCATATTGCACCTCGAATAAAAAATCTCGATAAAAAATAGCCATCAGCGCTGACTACTTTTTGTATTTTACCACTTTTCAAAAAATTTTTCAAGGCAATTGGACAACTTTTCAAAATTTTTTAAATATTTTTCTCTTTTATCTTACCCTTTCTCTTACATTTGTCGAAAAGAAGAAAAATCATTGTGAAAATCAAAGTGAAAAGAAGAGCGAAAAAATACCACCAACCATAATTTATCTCTTGCGTCCAAAAAACAATTTCGCCATTTTCTTCAATCTCTTTTTGAGTCATATTGAAAATATTGTAATACACACCATCTTTTTCTTCCATATTTTCGCTTCGTATCAGTTTATATGGCGACACAATTTCATAACAATAGGAATTTCGCGAAAAAACATCCATAAGATAGTTTTCTTTTTGTATGTCAATGTTGAAAGTTTCCGCCCACGCTTGCACCGTGACAGAATAGAGCGTGTTCAAGGTTTCCACCACATTTTTTTGAAAAGGAAATTGTGTTTTGTGCGTGGTTTTCTTGACAAAAAAACCACTTTCTTCCTTCTCTTTTTTCTCATCGCCATTTTCGTTGTCACTTTTGTCGCCAAAAAATTCTTGATAGCCAGCAAGCGTTTGGAAAACAATTTCAAATCCGACAGCATCGTAATTTTCATAAAACTTGACCATACTGACAGACGCATCATCAATATCCTTTATTTTTTCTTGATAATTTTTTGCTATTGTCGCTATCTGGCTTTTAAGATAAAACTTGAATCCTTCCACTTCCAACTTGTTAACACCCACATTTTCAAACTCATTTGATTGAACTGGGAAAAGATAGACAAAAGAATTTTTTTGTCCATTGAAAACACGAATAAGACAAATTTTCCCACTTTCTTCACTTTTTGCTTCTGCTGATGCAGACGGAAAAGCGAAAAATGCAAGGAATATCAAAAATAAAGAAAACACCTTCTTCATAGTTTAATTCTATTCAAAAGATGCTTTCTTTATACTTTTTAGTTTGACGGATTTATATCGTCACTGACAGCCACTTGACCATTTGTGATTGAACCGACTGCACATCCAGCGTTTACGGTGTTGTTGGTGTTGTTTGTTTCGCAAAGAACAGCAATTCCAGCAACATAAACTTCATCGCGGTTCAACTCTCCAGCATTGAAAATAACCTTGTATGTTTCATCAGCATCAGTTCTGCCGATTGAGTTTCCTGTCAAAGTGCTTGAAGAAGTTGATGTGACTGTGATGCCAGCAATTTGGTGTTTTGTTTTTGTGCTGTCGCCTGTGTTTGAAATGTTGAGAGTGATGTTTGCATTGAGCACGCAACTTGAAATATTACCATAGTTGGTATAAACAAACCCACCAACATAGAAATATTGATTTTGTGTTTGCCCATTTTGCGTGTCACTGAAAGCGATGTTTCCGTTGATTGCACAAGATGAGAGCATTCCGCGATTGACGGAAACAAGTCCAGCATACGCACCAATTCTTCCACCACTTCTTGAATAAACAACAAGATTGGAAGAGAAAGATGAGATGTTAACTCTGGCAACCGAACCATTGTTGATTATGGCAAGTCCAGACACCAGTATATTGTTTGTGACATTGGAACCACTTGCAAAGTTTGCATTGAGTGTGAGTGATGAAACGCTTGCATTATTTCCAATTGTTTCAAAAATTGACAAGCCGTAATCATAGTCAGCAGAATTTCCAGTTGTGATACCAGTCAATTTCCCAATTCTCACCGTTTCTCGTGTGGAAAGAGCTTGCATTTCCAAATTTTGAGAATAACTTGCTGCGTATGACACAATTTTGCTGTTTCCATTCAAATTTCCTTCAAATGTGCCTTTGAAAAGAATGCCATCAAACGTTAAATCCAAGATATTTTCACCCAATTGGAAATAGAAAATGCTCTCTTCATCTTGTGTTTCCACACCGTTTTCCTTGTAGGAGTTCAAATAGTTAGGCTTGCTCATTCTGTATGCAATATTTTTAAATTCTCTTGCATCATTAATAATATATGGGTTTTTGCTTGTGCCTGCACCACTTGCAAAGAGATTGAAAGATACGCCGTTCGTTCCTTCCTTGAAAACATAATTGACAAAAGGAGATTGCAAAGCGTTTCGACCATATTTGAGTGCGAGTTTGAATTCAGTTATCTCGCCAATTATCGTTGGTGTGAAAGAAGTTTCTTCAATCTCATATGTTCTTGTTGTGGTCACACTGTCAACGCTGTATGATATGGAAACAACATACAAAAGTGATTGCTCATCTTCAAGCAAAGTGCTGTCTGTTTGCCACGAGAATGTTTGACTTTCTTCATCAAACGAAATTATGTGGTTATTTGCCGGTCTTGAAAGATTGAGTGAAGAAGCGTCTGAATTTAGGAGCAGTATGTTTGTCACGCTTTCATCGACAACGCCCACAATTTGAATGGTCAAATTGAGTTTCTCTGGCACAATAATGGAATCGACATATTCATCGACATTTTCAAAGCCGTCCAAACTTGTGTAGTCATCCGAATTGAACACCACAATTTTTGTTTTGTCTTTTGTGATTTCAAAAGTTTTTTGGTCAGTGCCACTTATCACTCGCAAGGTGAGTTCAACATTTGTGAAAGAATTGTTTTCAAAATATTTTGCAAAGTCAACAACATCAATATCCACCGTTCTGTTTTCTTCGCTGTGACGAATGGTTGTGGTGGTGATTGTGTAGTCTTCACTTGTCAAGCCACCAATCTTTATCACTTTGATATCGCCATCACCGATTGAAACGCCTTCCGATTTGACAGTGTTGCCACCTTGTGTTTGAACAGCATAGACTGTCAAAATATGTTCTCCTGAACTTAACAAACCGGCGTTTTCTTGGAAAGTGACAAGATATTTCACATCTTCACCGTCAACGCTTTCTGTCATCACATATTCGCCTTCGATTTCTTTGCCGGTTTCATCTTCCACAATGAACATCACATCTTCGTCAGTGCCATATGTCCAAGTCAATTTTCCGTCCACAACTTGAAGGTCTTCAACCGGCGTTGAAAGAGTGATATCTTCAATATGTGTTCCGTTTGACATCAAAACTCTCGCACCGTCCACGAATGTTATTCCAACACCGCTCACATATCCACCTTCGACAAGTTCTTCACTTCTGCCGTCAAAATTTGAACTTATTTCTGAAGAAATATTGAGTGCCAAAGCCTGAACGGTCACTCTTATATAATCAAATGGAGTTTCTTCTGTTGGAAATTCACTTGTCACCTTTGAAATGTCAAAATATGTTTGAGCGGTGTATCTCACAATTTCTTTGTCCAAAAATTCTTGCACTGTTGCACCATCCGAGCCAATGGTGGAAATATAGAAAGTGAGAGTCACCTTGTAGACAAGTTTAGCATTTCCGCGAAGTTCATTTTCACCCAAAACTCCACTTTCTGACCAGCTCACAACACCATTTTCAATTTTCATTGTTTCCGAAGAAACAGCATTGAGCATTCTTGCATTAAGACTTTGCGTTGCCGAACGAAGAAGAATATTTTTGTTTTCACCTTCTTCATCATCAATAACAAAATCAAAAACATCAGCAATCGCAACTCCTTCTGTCGTTGTTGCTTGTTCGGTCACAAAAGCAGAAGTGCTACCCAGCGTGGAGATTTGGAAAGAATTTGCTTCACTTTCGGTGAGTTTGTATGCATAATCGCCAGAAGAGAGCGAATAGTTTGTCACACCAGCTTCATAATATGCTCGTTCATTTATTGAAGTGTCAGTATATTTGAAAGAAAGTTCGTTTGTGGACACATCATTATATATTTCATATTTTTTGAATTGGTCGGAAGTGTATGCATTTTGATATTCGCTTTGATTTTTCTCGCTTTCTGAAATCCTTATAAGGTTAAAGTCAGTTTCAATTGTTGGAGCAGAAAGTTTGTATACATCTTCAATCATATATGTTTCGCTGTCCACTCTTATTATGTTTCTTGCATAGTCAACACTTCCATATGTGACAAATTTAATATAGTCATATTTTCCAGCATCTTGAAGGGTCAAAGAGAGAGTCGCAGTTTCACTTGTAACATCGATTGGATTGTTAACTGTTGAACCATTGAGTCGATATTCCACGTGTGTTGGATAATATTGATGTGACTGCCAAATAAATGTGCCATTCTCCACTTGGAAATCGTGACATACACCATTGAAATATAGTTCATATCTTTCACTCTTTGAAGAAATTGAATATTGATTTCCTTGTGAGAACACTTCAAAAGTGAAATCGTTGGAGTTGACAATATCGTTATACACACTCTTAATGGAATTGCCGTCATTTTGATTGAGATAAATTTTGATGTAACCACTTTCAGACGAGTCCGCTTGGAAGGATGAGTTCTCTTCGTCACCACTCATAAGCCAAGTCCAATCTCCGCCAACTTTTCTTATCTCAATGCCATATTTGTTGGTGCTACTCTTAAGTTGAAGATAATAGACATCTGGAGAGATGAGTGTGCCATTTTGAGAATATATTTGACTTTCTTTTATCTTTATATAGAAAGACCTTGCAATGCTTTCGCCCACCGTTTTCACATCATCATAGCCTGCTGTCACTGTTGGTGTTGGGTTGACATAGAAAATATCTTCGCCATTCTCGCGAGTCAAGGTATACCAAGTGGAAGTGAAAGTTGAACCATTACCCAAAAGGCAATATTCAATTTTGTATTCCCCACTTTGCACTCTTTCAAAAAACTCATCGAAGATGTTGGTGTAGTTACCAACACCGCCACACACATTGGCAATTTTGTTGCTGAAATCTGTCACCAAGTTTTTGTCACTTGACGAAGTGAGTGCATTTCTTATGGCGTTAAGTTTTTCTTGCAAATTCTCAATTTCAAGTGTTTGCAAAAGATATGTTGCATCAATGTCAATTGTTTCTGTTTTCTTTGGAGTGTTGTCAACATATGAAGTAAACTTGAATCTCACTTTGACATTCCCTTCCACCAAATCTCTCACCGTGAAGGTGAATGGATAGAAGAAAATTCCTTGTGCAAAATCATTGACATTGGTGATTGCCTCTTGTGTTAAGAGTTTGATGATGTCATTTTCTGTTGTGCCCAAATAACCTTCTTCTCCACTTGCATCCCAACGAATTGAGAGTGTTCCACTTGAAGAGAGTGTGATTGGAGAATTAAATCTGTTTTTTGCCACTTTTTTGATTTCATTGTTGCTGTCCAAAACATATTTTGGTTCAGACGCAATGGTGAAAATATCATTTGAAACTGCCACAACCGAAACAATATATTCATTCCCGTCAGCCGTTGCAAAACTTTCACCATTAAAACTTGTGGTCAAGCTGTTGGTTATATATCGGCTAGTCTTGTTTTCGTTTGACGCGTTTGTGAAATAGATATAATAATTTGTGGCACGGTTAGCATATATTTCATAATTTCTGTCAATCGACCAAATAAGATTTCCGCTGTCGAGAGTTGACGAATATAAATCTGGCAATTTTTCAAAGATGATTGGATTGCCATTGTAAGTGTCAATATAATCACTGAAAACAACACTCGTAACTTCATTTTCGTCATTGAATTCGGCTTTCAAAACACTGACAAAAAGTTGATATTCTCCGCCTTTGTAGACTTCACTATTGTTTCCAAACAAATTATCAAACAACTTTGTCAAGTCAAGTGTTATTGAATTTGAAATGGTGTCAATTTGGCAATCTTCAATGCTGTAAACATATTTAAGAGTCATTTCTTCATCTTGCAAAGAGGCAAAATCCACTCTGAAATAGAAGCCGGTTATCTTTTCATCATAAGTGAAGACCATTTTGGTTTTTGAATAATCTTTTGCCCCTTCTTCAAAAGTGTCGTCCATTTTGTCGATAAGAGTGATTTCAATGTTATTTTCAATTGTGAAAGTGTATTCATACGGCAGTGAGATAACATCAATATAAGTTCCAATTGCTTCGTTTTGAAGAGCAAAGAAATATATTTTGTTTTCACCATCTGTTAAACTATCTTTGAAAGCATCCAAAATTTCGGTGTAGTTAATGTAATAAAGATAGTTACCTTCTTCTGTGACATCTGTATATGTGGTGGAAAGTTCAATGGCATCTTCAAGAATGAATTTGTCACTCAAACTTGCAAATATGGTGGAATTTTGATTGTTTAATGCCACCATCACATTTGATATTTCCGCACTGTCAACTGATATTTCTCTGACAAGGTTTGATATCTTCATTCTGTCACTTGAAACAGACACTGAATCAAGTTTCAAAGTGGAATTTGTGACAAAGCTTGTCCCTTCCACTGTGGCGTCACCTTTTTTCTTTATTTCAATCGTGAAAATGACACTTTCTGTCAAGTTTTCATATTCAAAGATGTTTATTTCTGTTTTTCCGTCACCAGTAAATTCTTTCCAATCGAATGTTACTTGGTCTGATGCATCCACCAAACGATATAGATATGTTTCACCAGCCACCGCTTCAAAATAAACCAATCCATCTTCGCCCACTGTGATATTGGATTGCGTGAGATTTTCTCCGCTTCCAATGAGTGAAACTGTCACACTTTGAATGGCAGAGTCTGTGTGGGTGGCGTCATCGTGGTTGCAAGCAATGATATCAAAACGAATTTCACTTCCGCCCACTGTGTAACCCGCAACAAGACTATAATTTGTGCCTAAAATATTTGCAAGTGGACAACTTGTTGCCATAAGTTTGATTTCCGAACCCACAAGTGTTTCATCAATATATGCCCGAACAATATATGAAGTTGCACCAGTCACTTCATTCCAAGCAAGATAGAGTTCTTGACTTGAGTCACGCATAAGTTTGATTCCTTCCACTTTTTGAAGGCGTGACAATGTGATGGAAACTTCAGTTGGAATGGAGATGATTTTGTTCTCTTCAAAAGCAAAAATTGTGAGCTTGTATTCACCATTACCCCAAGTTGACGGAAATTCAAAATAGAAATCTTCGCTCTCGCCAATAACTTTTTGATAGTCACCATAAGTTAAAACATATTTTGTGGCAGTGGAGTTGATGATATTTTCTTTGTCAACAATTTGAATGCCACCATTGGTTTTCTGATTACCACTTGGAGTTGCCAAAATTTCATAACTCAAACTTTCAACACTTTGTGATGCCATAAAATAACTTTCATTTTCAACATTGTTGTCGCTGAAATTATTTATATAAGCCGAATATTTTATCGTCCCGCCGTTGCCCAATTTTTCTTCAAAGAAACTTGAAAGGTCATATATGACACTGTCTTCTTCCACAAAATTGTCAGAAGTTATTTCAAGATATTCCACCACTTCTTCTTCGCCGGTTGGTGTGTATGTGATTTTCAAAGTGATGCCACCAGTTGCATATTGAATATCACCCTTAAACTTCAAAGTGATTGTTTTATCGTAGCCATTAATCGAATTTGAATTATATGAAATGGACGCTATATTTTGATTGACACTTAAAAGTGCATCGTTGCGATATATGTCCACCATATCTTCATTTGAAGTCAAATTGAGAGAACTTGTCACTTTCACCGAAACGCTTGTGAAATCGCCAACAGTTAGGTGGCTATTATATTCTTCAAAAGTCAAGTCAAGATTGAAAACACCTTCACTTTCAAAAGCATCAGCGTAACTTATCTCTTTCACAATATCTTCGCTGTCACCCATAAAAATCAAGAACTTTTCGTTTTCGGTGTAGTTGCCTTTAACCACCAAGCGTATCGTTGGTGTCTGTTCATCATTTTCATCAGTAAACAAAAATTCAACATTTTCAATTTCTGGTTCGCTCAATTTCACAATGGTTTTGTCGCTTGTGTATGCATATGTGTTATATAAATTAAGTCCTGACACAATGGAAACAGCGTCACTATAATAAACCTTTCCGCCGGCTGAAACGCTGTAGGTGTCACAAACGGCATAAACCTTGATGTCAATATTGCCAGCAGTCAAGGAAGCAAGGTTGTCATCATCAAACTGCACAACAAAGGAATTTTCTTTTGTTTTTATGGTTGAATAATTCCCTTGTTCGTCTTCAAAAACAATATAATATTCCACACTTTGCAAGTTTGCATTTTCACCAAATTTTTCAAAGGAAATCGTGTTGTCTTGGAAAGAAATTGTGTTGTCACTTGGTGCAATTTCTGACATTTCAACAAGTTCAAATGAAACTGTTGCCGAGTCAAGATAAAATTTTCCATCACTTTCAAAATCAGTAACGCCCAAATACTTTATTGTGTAAACACCGCTTCCTGCGATAGTATATGAGAAAATATTGTTCTTTTCAATTTCCTCTTCTTCTTGTTCTCCTATCTTTATTGAAGCCTTCAAAACATAGGAATTGTCAGAACTGTCTGGTGTGAAAAGCAAATTGTTGCCACTGACAGTGACTTTGTCAGGTGAGTTAAGTCGATGAATCAAAATTTCGTTTGATGAACTCGACTCCAAATAATATGGACTTGTTGCGGTCACATAAAAGACATAATCACGCGAGCGTGTCAAACTTGAAATGTCCACATTATATGAATTTGCTGTCGAAGACGCAATACTGTTTTCTCTGTCTTTACGATAGACTTTATATGTCGTTTCAAGTCCGTTACCCACACTTTCCCAACCTAAAACATTGTTGTTTTTGTCAAAACTAATCACCGGAGATTCCATTTTCTTCACTTCAAGAAGGGTGGAAGAGCCTTCACGCAAAACAGCATAGTATGAAGAAAGATAGATAACTTCATACAAAAATCCAATTTTGAAAGAATACAAGCCAAATTCCACTTTCACTGCTTGGTTATAATATGAATTAAGATTTGAATTCCCTTTCACAAAGTTCAAAATGGAAGTAAGGTCGATTTGATAATTTCCCAAAGATTTTTCTTCCAAAATTTGAGATTTGATTTCCAATTTTTCAACGATTGGTGACAAATCTTCGCCGTCAACAAGATAGAGAACTGCAGTTGGAAAGTTGGATTGAAAATCGTTTTCCATTGTCAAATTGCTGATTTTTAAAAGTGTCTTATTTTGATTGGCGTCTGTCAAAAAGATGTCGAGCACAAAGGTGTCGGAAAGATTTTGAGTTGAAGTGAAAGCCAATTTTCCGTCATTGTATGTAAATTCTGTTGGCCTATCCAAACGATTAATTGAAAAGGTGGAAAGTGCGCTGTCAAGATAGACCATATTGTCCACAACTTCAAATTTTCCGTCAACAAACTCGCTTCCCAAAAGTTGAGCGGTCACATTTCCATTTTCGATGCTATAAACCCCCAAAACCGTGTCCACATTTTCACCTTTTTGAGTGGTTTTACCATCTGATAAAACAATTTCCGAAACGCCTTCTCTGTTCCCTTCAACTGTCATATTTTTTGTGAGTTCATCAAATTTCAAGTCGTCATATTGCAAAGATTTGAGTCTTTTGATGGTAAGTTCATATTTTTCGCTGTCGAGATAGATGACATTGTCAGTCGAATGCACCACGACTCCCACTTTTTCACCGTCATATGCTGACGCAAAATCGCTGTTTAAACGATATATTGTCACACCTTCACCCAATGAATATGACTTTACTTCTTCTTCGCCGAATGTCACTGTCATTGAAGACATATTCTCCACATTTTCCACCTGAATATAATAACTCTCCGTGTCTTCACTGCCGAGAATTCCGCGGCAAAATTCGACATTTGGAGTGTCCAAATTTTTTGATAAGAAGAAATATTTGGTAAAGGTTTTTGATGTCAAAAATTTGTTTTCGTCACTTGGAAGAGCATATATTTCAATATAAAAATAATTTCCGCTTTCAAGTTGAATTTCTGCTGTTGTCACTTCTTGGCTCACAAGTTCTTTCTCTTCAAAAACTTCCAATTGGCTTTCATATTCTTCTTTTGAGATTATGGCATAATTGACAACATATTTTTGTGCGCCGTCAATTTTTTTCCAGGTGTATTTTTCACTTTTTTCATTTCCTGCTTCACTTGAAGGAGTTTCCAAAAGCGTTAAAGTTTTTGTTGTTGAAGAAGAAATTGTGTTTTCTTTTTCTCCAGATGCCACAAGACAGAAAGTGATTTTGTTGTCAACAAAATATTCTTCAAAAAGGTTTTCAATCTTTCCATTGAAAATTATTTCTCCGCCGGCAATAGTGAAAAGAGAATTATCTTCGTTTTCAATTGTCACAAAATTACCTTCAGAAAGCACTTTAAGTTCATATTTTTCCGCTTTCTCAACGAGATTGAAAGACATAACCGATTTGTCTATTTGATATTCGTGAGCAATTGTTTCGCCGTCCTTGACAACACTGAAAGCGTCAAGTTTGGTGAAATTATATTCTCCACTCTCGTCAGAATTAATAACTTGATAGACAACATCAGAAAGAGAAATTGTCGCATCTTCAGCAAGTTGTCTAATCTTCAAAATGTGGTCACCGCTATTTGAAACTTCAACACTTTTATTTAAAGAGTTTTCTTCAAAAAATCCATCTTCCACAGTTTTGTCGCCATTAAGATTAATTTCAAGTTTGGTGGCAACATTTTCATCATCTCTTGAAATGTTAATGTTAAAACTTGACGCATTTTCTTCATTTTCACCACTGCCTGCAATTTCCACCTTGCCAAGTTTATAGATTTTCATCATCTCTTCACGAGAACTTTTTGCCAAGAAAACACCTTGCTCTTCGCTCGTGATTGGGTTTGCTTGCACTTCAACAATATATACACCTTTTGGAAGGCTGGCAAAATCGGTAACAGAATTTTCACTGAATGAAAACACTTCTTCTCCAGCATAAACCAAAACACTTTCAATATTTTCATTGAGAGAAATTTCAACATATCCACCAAGGTCAGCACTATTTTCATATGAAAGCACAGCATTCTCAATTTTACGCACAACAACGCTTTCGCTTTCCACACTAATTTTCTCACCACTTACATCATTAACCTTTACAGACAAATCATAGTCACCTTCATCAAGGTCTTCAAGAAAATTGGTCAAATCAAGTGAATTTTCTTCCAAATTTTCTATCTTCATTTCACCATTAAAAGTTACTGAATAATCAGCACCCGAAACTTCCGCCCAAGAAATCGTGTTGGTGTCACTGTCAAACAAAAAGTCATCTTTTTGGAGTTTTGGCATATATCCAAAATACAAAACGGTTTCAAAAACTTGAGAGTTATCAAAATAGCCTTCGCCGACTGCAATTATTTGAATTTGATAGCGACCTTCTTCTTCAAGTTGGTATGTATTTCCAGACACTTGTTCAGTGTATTCACGATTTTTTGTCGAGTCATCTTCGTTTGTGTATGAAATTTTAAGTTCATAATTTGACGGGCTGACAAAATCTTCAACTGCATCAAACTTGTCCACCACTTTATTCCAAGTGACAAGCCCGTTGTCGTCCATATATAAAGATGTAATTTTTTCAAACGGCTTTTTCACAATTATTCTCATTTTTGCAAGAGTGTTGCCGTCAGTTTGAGCATACACCATTGTTTGTCCAAAATTTGTTGGTGTTAATGATGAATTTTCGAGCGTGACAAAAGAACTATCCGAAAACTTGAAATCAATTTCGTCAAAATCAACTTCTTTCAAAGAAAGATAGTCGTCAAGATTTATCGATTGTCCGATTGAAAGAAAAATCTCTTCTTGAGAAAATTTGGCAGAAGGTTCTTTGAAACCACACGCCGAAAGAAGAGTGCACAAAAGCAGTGTAAAAACGGACACAATGCCCAGACTTATTTTTTTCATACAAGACACCTCACAAATTTTTTGTAACTGCCAGCCCATATATATTTATATAATAACACTTTAAAATAAAAAATATCAAATAAAAACAGCAAAAAATCTGTGAAAATTCAAAATAAAAATAATTAATAAATATTTTTCATAAATTAAAATTAAACAAAAAATATTTCAATTTCAAAAAATATGGAAAAATCGGTGTAAAAACACGAAAAAATCGCTAAATTTTTGATTTTTTTAGCATTTTTTACTATTTTTAATTAAAAATAAATTGAACTTTATGTTTTTCAATATTTTTTCTTCTTCTTTTTTTATCGATAAAATATTTTCCAATTGATTTTTAATCTTATGATTATCCACCTTTGACAGGACATTTTTTGTGTCAATCAAGCTTTTTTCCACAAGTTCAAGGTCAAGGTCGACAATACTTTCCAAATTTTTGACATAGTCAATCTTTCCAAAGATATATTTTTTGCTGGAAGAATAATATTTGGAGTCGCCACCCATCTCATTAATAACCCTTGAAAGTGTGTTGCAACTTTCAAGTTCCAAAGAAACTAGTTTTTCAAAATCTTTGGAAAAACTTGGATAAAAAACAAAAATTTGATTATTTTGATATAAAAAATGCATAAAAATTGTGAAAAAACCATCATTTCCACAAAAAAGGTCTTGTAACAACCCTTCATAATACGAATTTTTAATTTTCATATTTTATAGATATGAAAAAAGTTATTAAATTGTCACACCTTCCAGCCATTTTGGCAAAATCTTAAATTCCTTGCCATCAATTCCTTTCAAGCCCACTTTTTTGAAGGATAATTTATATGCAAAAAGTTTTTGGGTTTTCTCTTTAAACCGCTTCAAATCTTCCCTTCTTCCATACTTCCCATCACCAATGATTGGATGCCCCAGATATGCAAGATGAGCGCGGATTTGATGAGTTTTCCCACCAATAATTTCCACTTCCAAAAGACTGCTCTCTTTGTTCGACTTCAAAGTTCTGATATATGTTTCAATTAGATGCGAATTTGAAACCTTGTTTGGAAAAATTTTCACTTCTTTTTTCACTGCGTCTTTCACAAGATACGCACGGAAAAGTTTATCCACCTTGAATTCTCCAACCACTTCGGTCAAATAAAACTTTCTCACCCAGTGATTTTTGAAAGCATCAAAAAGTTTTGTTTTTGCTTCACTTGTTTTTGCAAGTATCAACAAGCCTTCTGTGTTTCTGTCCAGCCTGTGGACAGCATAAGCCCCCAAAAGTTTGTCCACACCGCCTTCCACTTCAACATTTGAAAACTTGTTGACAATCACGCATTCATCATCTTCAAACACAACTTCAAATGGTTTGACTTCTTCTTTATAATAACAGGTGACAACATCGCCAACTTCTGTTTTGACATTTTCTTTGCAAGTTCTGCCATTAAGTTTAATATCCTTGTTTCTCAAAAGTTTTTGTGCAAAAGAATATGAAAAGCCATTGTCCACCACAACTTCCAAAATTTTCTTTGCTTTCTGAACTTCAATCTCTTTCTTTATCATAGCCATATTTTAATATATTTTTTCATTTTATTCAAGAAATTTCGCAAACTTTAAACTCATAATATCAAAATTTACAGCATATCTTTTATCAAGGAGAATATATGGAAGAAAAAATCACACTTGAAAATCGCAAAAATATGATTATCTTTGGAGCAACCAAGGTTATTTCTTCAACAACAAATCAAGCAGTGGTCGAAGTTGGCGACACGCAACTTGTGATTTCTGGAAGTAATTTGGAAGTCAAAAAACTTAACCTTGAAGACAAAGAAGTTTGTTTTTGCGGTAAAATAAATTCCTTTAAGTATATGACAAAAAAAGAAAAGATTCCTTTTCTCAAAAGGATTTTTAAATAATGCTTTATGAATCACTTTCCCAACCACGAATATTTTTTCTTGTGGTTTTATTTGGTTTTTTATCAGGAATTATTTTTGATTTTAAAAAAATAGTGAAAAATATAATAAAAAATCAATTTTTTGAGTATTTTTTAACTTTTTTCTGTGTTTTTTCAGTAATTTTTATTTTTTTTATTATTAATTTGAAGTTTAATTACGGCGAATTTAGATTTTACACCCTTTCAACCTTTTTTCTTTCCCTTGGCATCGAAAGATTATTTATTGGAAATTTGCTTGAAAAATCCTTGTTAATTTGCTATAATAAGATTAATAAAGGATTAAAAAATTTTTATGAAAATAAAATTGGAAAAAGAAAAAATCGAAGAAATAGTAAAAAATGAAGAAAATATTGAAAAAACTCCCAAAAAAGCAGGTAAAAATAGTTTTTTCAAAATTTTTTCCATAATTTTGCTTGTAATTTTAACGATTGCTCTTATCATTGAAATTATCCTTATCATCGTCTATAACAACAAAATTGATTCCACAAAAGATGATATCAACAACATCCCTTCAATAAGTCAAAATTATGACAAGAATGAATATAACGAGTTGAATATTGAGATAATGTAATTTTCATATAGGTAATTTGAAAGATAACTGTGGTTAATGAAGTTAGTCAAGTTTTCACTCAACCCTGCACTTGCAATTGTTGACAAAACTAAAAAGACGACCGAACTGACAATCATTCCTTTAAAAATACCGAACAATAACCCCAAAAAACGATTGACAGGCGAAAGTCCTGTCTTTTTTATTATAAAACTCAATGAAACTTCAATCAATTTTATGAAAACAAGCAAAAAGACAAACGATATTCCAAAAAGAAGAATTCTGTAAGTGACCACGCTTAATGTCGGTGAAAAAATTTGTCCCAAAGTCGCACCACTTGAAAATGTAACATTCTTCAAAATGCTTTTAAGCACTGCAGTAAAAATAAAGTTAAGTTCAAGATTATTGACAGCATTAAAGACATCTTCGCCATTTTCAAACTTCTCAACACTCAATCCGTCAAACATTTTTTGAAAAAATACTTTCAAGGTGTCACATAATCCAAAAAGGTTATCAACATTTTTTGAAATTAGAAAAGACAGCAAAATGACAAAAGTTATTCCAAAAAACGAAAGGAACATTTTTGTCAATCCTTTTATATAACCAATCAAGGCACAAATAAGAACAATGAAAATTAGTAAATAATCCACAAAAAAAGTTTTGCCAATTTTTCATATCTTAACCTTTCCGCTTTTAATAAAAATGATTGAAAAAATGTTAAAAATAAATAAAAAAACCCCAAAAAACTTGTTTTTTATGCAATTTTTGGTGTTTTTAAGTTTTAAAAGAAAAAATGCCAACTAATCTTTCAGCATTTTTTCAAGTTCCTTACATCTTTCTTTGTTCATATCCAAAACATTTTCCAGTCGATATTCTATTCCCAATTTTTTATACTTTTCTTTTGCCATACTGTGATAAGGCAACAATTCAATCTTTTCAACATTTTTTAGATGAGAAGCAAACTCTTTCAATTTCAAAACATTTTCTTCGGTGTCATTATAGCCCGGCACAATCACTTGTCTTAACCACAATTTTTTTTCTTTTTTCTGGCAAAGAGCAAGGAATTTTTTGAACCAATCCATACTTTTCCCGGTCAATTTCTTATATTTTTCTTCATCAAGTTCTTTAACATCCAAAATTACCAAATCGCAATAGTCCAAAATCTCATCGTATTCTTCTCCTGCACCAGAAGTGTCAAGGCAGGTGTGAATATTATATTTTTTGCACTCTTTCAACGCTTCCAGCAAAAATTCCGGCTGATGCAAAGGCTCTCCGCCTGAAAATGTCACCCCGCCATCTTCACCAAAATATGTTCTGTATCTCAAAATTTTCTGCACCAATTCTTCTGGTGTGATTTGAATTTTCTTTTCATCAGACCAAGTTTCTGGATTATGACAGTAGGCACAACGAAGCGGACAGCCCTGCATAAACACCACAAATCTCACGCCCGGTCCGTCCACCAGCCCCATACTTTCAAAACTATCGATATTTCCTTTAACCATTTTTCATCCTATCTTGAAGTGTGGAAAGTTCTCTTTATCACTTCTTCTTGGTGTGCTCGTGAAAGTTTGTTGAAGTTCACAGCATATCCTGAAACCCTGATTGTCAAATTTGGATATTTCCAAGGATTGTTCATTGCATCAATCAAAAGGTCACGATTTAAGACATTGACATTGATATGTTGTGCCTTTTGGACAAAATAGCCATCAAGAACATCCACAAGATTTTTGATTCTTGACTTTTCATCCTTTCCAAGTGCGTCCGGAACAATGGAAAAAGTGTTGGAAATTCCATCTTGACAGCAGTCACAATATGGGATTTTTGCCACTGAATTAAGCGATGCAAGCGCACCCGAGCAATCGCGTTCGTGCATTGGGTTTGCACCCGGCGCAAAAGGTTCGCCTTGCTTTCTGCCGTCTGGCGTTGTTCCAGTCTTTTTGCCATACATAACATTTGAAGTGATGGTCAAAAGTGAGAGAGTGTGTTTCGCTCCACGATAGAGTTTATATTTCTTCAAGCAATTATAAAAATATTTCACAAGTTGCACACCAATCTCGTCAACTCTGTCATCATCATTGCCATATTTTGGAAAATCACCTTCGGTCTCAAAATCAACAATCACGCCTTGTTCATTTCTTATTGGTTTCACCTTGGCATACTTGATTGCTGAAAGCGAATCAACAGCAACAGAGAAACCAGCGACACCGAACGCCATCAATCTTTCCACTTTTGTGTCGTGAAGTGCCATTTGTGCGGCTTCATAGGCGTATTTATCGTGCATATAGTGGATAATATTCATCGCATCGACATAAGTTTTTGCCACCAATTCCATTGTTTTTTGATAACTTTTCCAAACTTTGTCAAAAGTTAAAACTTTTTCAGTGTTTTTCTTTAAGCCTTCCACCACCAAAACACCGGATTTTTCATCCACACCACCATTGAGAGCATATAAAAGAGTTTTTGCTAAATTGCATCTTGCACCAAAAAATTGCATTTGTTTGCCAACTTTCATCGCTGAAACACAGCAAGCAATGGCATAGTCGCTGCCATAAATTGGTCGCATAACTTCATCACCTTCATATTGAATCGCATCCGTCAAAATGGAAATTTTTGCGCAGAATTTGCGGAAATTAAGTGGTAATTTGTTGGAATACAAAACCGTCAAGTTTGGTTCTGGAGACGGATTTAGATTGATTAATGAGTGAAGATATCTGAAAGAATTTTTGGTCACCAAACTCTTGCTTTCATCAAGCATTCCGCCCACACTTTCAGTTACCCAAGTTGGGTCACCAGCAAAAATTTCATCATATTCTGGCGTTCTCAAGTGTCGCACAAGTCGAAGTTTGATGATAAATTGGTCGACAAGTTCTTGTGCTTCTTCTTCAGTCAAGCCATTTTCTTTCATATCGCGTTCCAAATATATGTCAAGGAAGGTGGAAGTGCGTCCCAAACTCATTGCCGCACCATTATCTTCTTTGACACCAGCAAGATATGCAAAATACAGCCACTGGAAAGCTTCTTGTGCTGTTTTGGCTGGTTTTGAGATGTCAAAACCATAAGTTTGAGCCATTTCTTTAATTTTTGTCAAAGCCTTGATTTGTTCTCTCACTTCTTCACGAAGACGAATGTTTTCTTCGCTTGAAACATCAATTTGAGCATAATCTTTTTCTTTGAAATCAATGAGTGCATCAATGCCATATAAAGCCACACGGCGATAGTCACCAATAATTCTTCCACGCCCATATGCATCAGGTAATCCTGTCAAAAGTCCCGCCTTTCTTGCGCGTCTAATCTCTGGCGTGTATGCATCAAAAACGCCATCATTGTGAGTTTTTCTGAATTCTTTGAAATATTTTTCAATGGTTGGATTGAGTTGTTTGTTGTATGCTTCAAGGGCTTTGTCCGCCATTCTTGTCCCACCATATAGGTTCACAATGCGTTTGAGCGGTTTGTCTGTTTGAAGTCCAACAATAACTTCATTTTTCTTGTCAATATAGCCTGGTGCAAAACTTGTTATCCCCGAAACAGCGTCAAGTTCAACATCAAGAAGTCCTTTTTTTGCTTCTTCGGCAAGCAATTTTTCGCACTTTTGCCAAACTTTTTTGGTCTTTTCAGAGATTGGTGCAAGGAAAGAGTCGTCACCTTTATATTCTTTATAATTGTTTGCAATAAAATTAGCAACATCGATATTTTCTTGCCAATTTCCTTGTTTAAAACCTTTCCAATATTCTTTTAATTCTTCTTTCATTTTCGCTCCTTTGTGATTTTCTATATCTTGTATTCTTTGTTATAAAAAATACAATATATAGTGAAGATTTTTCTTCTTTTGTCTATATATTGTATAATATATTGCTAAAATAAGTCAAACAAAATACCAGATTTTTTAAAAAATTTTTATGCATCATATTTGGTGTCGAAATTTAGATTGGTGTTTTCTCTTTCTTCGTCAACATTTTCTTCAATTTCTTTTGACGCTTCTTCTTTGCCTTCCTCCGTTTCTTCAACTGGCACTTTCGCCTTGACAATGTCTTCAATCACTTCAAAAAGTGGAGTGGATGAATTTTCTGTGTTGATATATATGCATCTTCCTTGGAAAACGCCGTCATTGCCACGGAAAATGTTAAAACCAAACATATCTCTGTCCACTTTTATGGTGATTTCATTGAATGGCATACCATTAAATTCGATTGTTTTCCCAAATTTGAAATTGAGAAAGTAGCCATCTTTAAGCATTTCCTTGTAAAATTCAGGAAAAGTCACAGCAAGAGCCGGGCTGTCATATGAGTTCTCAAGATATTTCACAATTTCAGCTTGAATTTTTGATTTGTCTTCTTCTGTTATCTCCAAAATCTCGCTGTTGTATATCAAATTCATTTGTGCATAAGAGATTAGGTCGACAAAATTGAACATTGAATTAAAAATCATCGGTAACCCCAAAAACGAAAAAAATATTTTTGTTAACATTTTTCACCTCCAATTCGGAAATTATTGTGTGAAAAATGTTCTGAATTATTCTTTTAAAATAAAAATTGTTAATTCTCTGAAAATTGGCTGTTATATAGGTCAGCATAAAAGCCATTTTTTGCCATAAGTTCTTCGTGTTTTCCTTTTTCAATCACATCACCATCTTTAAGCACCAAAATTATATCGGCATTTTTGATGGTGGAAAGGCGGTGAGCAATAATGAACGAAGTTCTGTTTTCCATAAGTTTATCCATCGCTTTTTGGATGAGTTCTTCCGTTCTCGTATCTACCGAACTTGTCGCTTCATCCAAAATCAGCATTGGGTTGTTTGCCACCATTGTTCTTGCAATCGTCAACAGCTGTTTTTGACCGGCTGAAAGATTGATTGTGTCGTCCACCACAGTGTCGTATCCATTTGACAAAGTTTGAATGAAGTGGTCAACACCCACGCTCTTGCACGCTTCCACAATATCTTCATCAGAAACATTTGTTTTGTTGTATCGCAAGTTTTCTTTGATTGTTCCTTCAAAAAGCCAAGTGTCTTGAAGCACCATACCAAAAAGGTCGTGAATATTCTCACGCGTCAAATCCTTGATGGAAACTCCGTCAATTTTTATGTAGCCATCATCAATTTCATAGAAACGCATCAAAAGATTGACAAGAGTGGTTTTCCCAGCACCTGTTGGCCCGACAATCGCCACTTTTTGTCCTGCTTTCACGCTGACTGAAAAGTCGTGAATGATGACTTTGTCTTTATTGTAGCCAAATTTGACATTTTCAAACTCAATATTGCCTTTCACTTCTTCAAGTTTAAGTGTTTTGTCACTTTCATCTTCAAGCTCGCTTTCTTCCAAAAATTCAAACACACGATTACTTGCTGCCGAAGTTGATTGCAAACTGGTCAACGATTGAGCGATTTGAGAGAGTGGGTTGGTGAACATACGAGCGTATATCATAAATGTGGCAATCGGTCCTAATCCGATGATACCGTTTGTGAAAAGAATTGCACCCACAATACACACCATCACAAACGCAAAACTACCAACAAAATTCATCGATGGCATCATTGAGCCTGACAAAAATTGAGATTTCCACGCGCTTTTATAAAGTTTTTTGTTAATTCTTTTAAATTCTTCACCTTCACTCTCTTCAGCATTGAAAAGTTTGACAACATTGTGACCAGCATACACTTCTTCAATATGTGCTTCCAAATCCCCCAAATCCTTCTGTTGCATATTGAAATATTTTTGTGACTTGGTCAAAAAGACAAGCATAATGAGAAAGCCAAAAATGGTGGCAACAATAACCGTGAAAGCCATTATCCACTGCGTTACAAACATCGCAATCACAACGCCCACAAACAAGATGACATTGGAAAAAAGCGAAGCAATGGATTGGTTCAAGGATTGCCCGATTGTGTCAACATCGTTGGTCACACGACTCAATGTGTCACCATATAGGTGTGTGTCAAAATACTTCAATGGCAATTTGTTGATTTTAAGAGAAATATCTCGTCTAAAACTGTAAACAATTTTCTGTGTCGTGGTTGCCATAATAAATTGTTGGAAATAATTGAAAATTGCCATTATAAGAGCCAGCGTCAGAATGAGAAGTGCCAAACTTGTCACTCTGTCAAGGTCTATTGGTGTGTTTGTGGCAATTCCACCTGTGATAACTTCGGTCAAGTCGCCGAGTTTGCTTGGAGAGATGATTTGGCAAACCACCGAAAGCACACCCAGCAAAATTGCCAAAATCATCACACCATAATATCTTTTACAATATTTCAAAAGTTTAAGCATTGATTTCTTAAACATACCTTTTGCCGGTTTTTCACCTGCTATCATTCTTCCACCTCTCATTGCAGTTCCTCCTCTGATAATTGTGAAAGAGCGATTTCTTTATATATTGGACAAGTCTTCAAAAGTTCTTCGTGCTTGCCAATACCCACCATTTCACCGCTTTCCAGCACAATAATTTTGTCGGCGTCTTTGATTGTTCCAATTCTTTGAGCCACAATAAACTTGGTTATTCCTTCCGTGTGCTTGTTTAATGCCATTCGCAGTTTTTTGTCCGTCTTAAAGTCAAGTGCAGAAAAACTGTCATCGAAAATAAAGATTTCTGGTTTTCTTGCCACGGCACGCGCAATGGATAATCTTTGTTTTTGTCCACCTGAAACATTTGTTCCGCCTTGTGAAATTCTGCCGTCCACACCACCTTCCATTCGGCTGACAAAATTTGAAGCTTGTGCAATACTCAAAGACTTTTTGATGGTTTCATCACAAGCTTCATTATCGCCGAAATTGACATTCGACTTGACTGTTCCACTGAACAAAACACCACGCTGTGGCGTGTAGCCAATTTTCTTGTTCAAAAGTTTTGAGTCATAGTCTTTGACATTGATGCCATCAATCAAAACTTCGCCTTCTGTGACATCATACAAGCGTGGAATGAGATTGATAAGAGTGCTTTTCCCGCTTCCTGTTGAACCAATAAATGCCACTGTTTCGCCTTTGTTGACTTTGAATGAAATATCTTTCAAAACATATTCGTTGGCGTCTGGATATTTGAAAGAAACATCTTTGAAAACAACATAATCTTTTTCTTTATTTTCACCAGTTGTTTTTTCGCCTGAAATAATCGAATTTTTCGTTTCCAAAACTTCATTAATACGCCTTGCCGAAACAAGCGCTCTTGGAAGAATTATGAAAGTGATGATGAGAAGCATAAAAGCCGCCACCACTCCAATGGCATAGGAAGTGAACACCATCATATTGGAAACATCAACTGGAGTTTTGACAATGTATGCACCAATCCAGTAAATAGCCAACGAAAGACCTGTCATCAAAAGTGACATACCCGGTTGCATAATCGCCATAATAAGATTGGCAGACAAGTTGTTTTTTGTGAGTTTTCTGTTGCAATCTTGGAATTTGTCTGTTTGATATTTTTCCGCATTGTTGGCACGAATAACTCTGATACCAGTCAAATTTTCGCGTGTCGCACGATTCAAATTGTCCGTCAAGGTTTGAATACGCTTGAATTTTGGCAAAGCGAAAAAGACAATGATGAGCGACATTATCATCAAAACTCCGACTGCAACTGCGGTTGCCACCGACCATTCCCAGCCTTTGCCGATGATTTTGATAACCGCCCAAATCGCAAGAATTGGTGCTTTAATCAATGACTGCGTTCCCATTGTGATGAGCATTTGCACTTGTGTGACATCATTTGTTGTTCTCGTGATAAGGCTGTCAGTTGAAAATTTGTTCATTTCTGAAAGAGAAAAACTCTCAATCTTGCCGTATAAGGCAAACCTTAAACTTGCCGATAAGCGTGCCCCAATTTGCGAAATGAAAAAATGCACGGCAATGGCAGAAAGAAAACTGCCCACACCACAAGCAAGCATATATGCACCATTGACAAGAATTTCATTGACCATATTATCTCCGCCTGTTTGAAGAAGAGAAAGAATGGTTGCCATATAGTCTGGCAAGGTTAAATCCAGCCAAACCTGCAAAACGATTAAGCCCAAAATAACAGCAATAAAGATATAGTCAATCTTTTTCAAATACTTTAATAACTTAAACATAAATCACCCTAAAACATAAATATATATGCAAAATTTTCGTTTTTAAATAATTAAAAGCAATCTGCTTCAAAAATTGCTACTAAATATTTTAACACTTTAGATTTTTATTTGCAACTAAATTTTCAATTGAAAAAATATTTTCAATTGAAAAAGCATCTTTTAACAAAAAGAACATATTGAATATAGTTTCTCAATATGTTCTTCTAAAAAATTTTAAAAACTTTCTTCCATAAAACATTTGAGTGTTGGCAAGCCATTTTCAAAATTCCAAATTTCTTTTGAAAAGCCAAATTCATCTGTCACATCTTCCACCTTTTCAAAATTCTTGCAATTTGACGGCTTTGGTGCAATACCTTCGTTCAAGCCTCTTCCGCCCAAAATATTGTTGATTGATGCGACCGAGAAAGAGTTTTTCACAATTCCTTCTTTGAGATACCCAACAAGCGCTCCCATTCTTCCTGTGGCATTTTTGAAAGATATGTTTTGATAGGAATGTTCAATCGTCTGTTGTCGCTTTGCCATTTCGCCGACAAGCCCACCTGCCGTCACACCTTTTGTTTCATTAAAATCAAAACTTCCTGTCACATATGAATCATTGATTGAGCGATATGTTCTGCCACAAAGTCCACCCACCAAAACTTCATTTTCTTCACCAGTAAGGTTCAAAGTTACTTCTGCTTTTGACAAAGAAATGAGAGTGCTGTTTTCTCCAACAAGCCCGCCAAAATTTACCTTGCTTTTGTTTGCAAGAATATTCACACTGACATATGCCATATTTTCGCTAATCTCATTTTTGCTTCGACTCTCACCAACAATACCGCCAAAAACAAGATTTCCATTTGATTTCAAATTAATTTCCATCGTGACTTTACTTTTTGAAATTTCGCCAGCACCTTGATAGGCTGAAAACCCACCAAAAACAAGATTATCCGAATCTATTGCAATTGACAAGTTCGCAGTGCAGTTTTCAATTTTGCCATTGTTGGTTATGGCAAACGCACCAAACTCTTCAACACCAACATATTCTTTTTCCAAAATTTCAATGGTCAAGTTTTCCACATTTCCACCAAATTCATCAAAAAGTGCAAGCGATTTTTTGCCATTTTTAAAGTTTATGTTGAAAAGTTTTTTGTTGTTGCCATCAATGTTGCCATAGAAATCCACAGCCGTCCACTCAAATTTGGATAAGTCAATATCATTTTCCAAAACCACATCGACATAACTTGCATTATGGATAATTTTGTTGAACTCGTCAGCATTCAAAATTGATATCTCTGGCGGATAGATATAAAAACCACAAAGAAGGCAAATCAAATTGGCAAAGCCGATGATGGTGATAGCAAATCGAGCAAGTCGCCACTTCTTTTCGCCAGCCACTTTGATGGAGTTATAAATAAGTGTGCCCAAACCGACAATAACCGACAAAATTGTGAAAATGATGACACCATCTTGGCTGAACACCATATACATTTCTTTTGGTGCACTCACCACCATAATCAAAAAGAGCGTCACCAAAAGCATTGGTGCCAAAAGCAAGCAACAAAAGAGCACAATTTTGCGTCTTCGCCAGCGTCTTTCTTCTTCCACAGTGGAAAGATATTTGTCATCTCGCCTTTTTGCTTCTTTTTCCAAAACTTCCAAACTGGTCTTTTTTGTGCCAACTTTGGCAATATTGACAGAAGTGTCAATGGTCAAATCCATCATATCTAAACGGTCAAAAAGTCGAGTGAAAATGTCATAATATTCTTCAAAAGTGTTGGCATTTTCAATCTTCTCAAAATAACTTTCAAAAGCCTTGAATTGTTCTTTATAGTAATTTGCCAAAGTTTTGTCTTGTGCATCTTTCAAAATTTTGTCGTTGCGAAGAAGAAAATCGCGAAGTTTTTCTTTCAAAACCAACTTGTCAAAAGTTTCCATTCGAAAGACTTTTTTTGCTGAACTTATGTTCGCCTTTGCCACCACTTGTGAATATTTCTCCGCTTGTTCATCATTGGCATAATTCAAAAGAGTTTTCCAATCTTCCATTTCTGAAATTTTGACAGATGTCGTGAGAAGTTCACTTTCATTATGGCAATGGGTTTTCACTTCAATAAGTTGCCAATATAGTTCTGCATTTTCTTTGTCATTTTTGATTGCCAAGGTCAAATATTTTTCACTCAACTTGAAAAAACCTTTTGCTTGCAAAAAAGAAGCAAGCGATATCAAAGTTTTTTGCAAACATTCTTCATCATCAATATAAGAAAGGAAAAAATCAAATTGTTCTTCCGCTTTTTTGATATCATAGAAGGAAATTTCGCTGACCAAATTGATTAGATCGGTCAAAAAGCCACTGCGTCTTTCTTTGTCACAATATTTCAAAACATTTTCAAGGTCATCTCTGTTCCTGTATGAGAGTTTTTCTTCAACTGTGTCAAAATTTTTCATAAAAAGAGCAAAAAGTGCCTGCGGATGTCCTTCGTCAAGTTCCAAAATTTTCTTGTAATATTCTTCATCGCCAGTTTTTTGTGCCAGTTGAAAGTAAAAACTTGTGTATTTGTCCACATTGTCAGCTGGCAAACATTTCAAAATCTTGTCAATCAATTTTTCATTCAAGGTTTCGACAGCAAGTTTTTCAGCTTCATCGAGAAATTCGTTGTGCATTGAGTTTTGATATTGAGCCAAAAATTCCAAATATTTGAGATAGTTCTCAACATCATTTTCTTTGACAATCAACTTCTCCCAATTATTAACAAAATTATTAGCAAAAGTGGAAGAAGAATATTTCAGCACCTTTTCAAGTTCTTCTCTGTCGCTGAAATTGTCAATATTTGAGAAAAATTCTTCTTCGGTTCTAATCTTTTTTGAGCAAAGAAGAGAAGCAAAATAAATTTCTCCACTTGGATTCTCTTCTTTTTCTTCTTGAATTAATTTTTCAGCAGTTTCAAAATCGCCATTTTTGATGCTGTAAAAAATCCACTTAACTTTGTTCTTTTCGGAAAGTGGTATATTCTCAACATTATAATGCCCAAGTTCTGCCGGTGCAATCGTCACAATGTCAACTTTTTCTTTCTTTTGCGGTTTTTCTTCTTTGAGAACACGCTTTTCAAGACCAACCTTTTTGTTGTAATCTCTTTCGGTTGCCGACTTGACATATGTTAATAAATCTTCAAGATAGTTACCATCATTAATATCATACAACTTTTGCAAATTGGGGAATGTCTTTTTTATCACTTCAATTGGGACATTTTTTGAGTCATAGACCACAATAAAACTTGAAGGAAATCGGTCTTTCACTTCAATGCGATAGAGAAATCTTTGATAAAGATTGCGAACGCGTGGATTATTCAAAAAGTCGGCATTTTCCAAAAGTAAAATTTCCACTTTTGCCGTGTTAATTGCTTGGAAAGTGAAGGCTTCAACATCTTTTTTCTGTTTTTTTATCTCAAAACGCAAAAAAACTTCCAGATTTCTTGCTGTGAGTCCAGAAAAAATCTTTTCAAAATTTTCTGTTTTTTCTTTGTGAGCGTTCAAAACAACATCATAGTGGTGATTTTGGGCTTCGCTAATGAAATTTTCTCTGATTTTTTCCACACGCTGTGCCTGTTCATTATAACTTTCCGCAATTTCTTTTGGAGCAAATTCCACCGCTTTCACAAAATCTTCATCTTCAAAATAGTTTGGAATTTCCTTACCAAAAAAGGAAGGATAACGCTTCGTGCCTTCCTTGCTGTTGAAATATATCACCTTGTTTCTTGCTTGAAGACGCCCGTAATACGCCTCGTGCGATTTTGGATATATTTCAAGAATTTTGTCAAATTCATCTGTTGCTTGTTCAAATTTGAAACTGCGGATTTTCTCATATGCTTGAACAATCAAAATTTCTTCTTCCTTGTTGGCATACTCATCGACATAGATAGTCCCACAGAACAAGCATTTCACCATATTCTGCCCTATCTCTTTATATTTTTTGCCTCCGCAATTATTACAAATTCTTTCTCTCATCTATTTTTTCTTGTTTTTAACCAATAAAGATTCAATATCGTTATTATATTCTTCAAATTTTTTTAGTTCACTTTCTGTCACACTTGGTGGAAAGATTTTCAAAATATTGTCAAAATCTTTGTTTGTGACTTCCACAATCTTGTCAGTTTCAATCGCTTTCAAAAGTGGTTCATCTTTTGCTCTGTCACAAAGTTCATCAATGTCTGCACCGCTGTATAATTCCGTCTTGCTGACAATTTTGTCAATGTCAAAATCTTTGCTCACTGGCACATTTTTCATATTTTTCTCAATCATAAACTTTCTTGCTTTTTCATCTGGAAGTGGGATGTATATCTTTTGTGAGAAACGCCCTGAACGAGTGGCAGCAGTGTCAATATCCCAAGGTCTGTTGGTTGCACCCAAAAGAAGAAGATTTGGATTTTTGCCAGCAAAGCCATCAATTTGTTGCAAAAACTCATTGACTCGCTTGTCGTTGTGAATATCTTGTCCACGCTTGCCCAGCAAGCTGTCCATTTCATCAATAAAAATAATCGCTTTGTCTTGTTTGTTCGCTTCTTCAAAAAGTGAGTTGATGTTTCTTTCACTTTCGCCCACCCATTTTGAAACAATATCCGAGCCTTTGACAGCATAGAACTTTGCTCCAACTTCACAAGCAATCGCCTTGGCAATCATCGTTTTTCCAGTGCCCGGCGGACCATACAAAAGCACCCCACCGCCTGTTTTTTTGTTGTATAGTTTATATTTGTCTGGATAAAGAAAAGGATTAATCATTCTGATCTTTATCGCTTTTTTGACTTCTTCAAGTCCAGCAACATCAGAAAAGTGAATGTTTGGAATTTCTGCTTGTTGCCATTTTTTGACATCTTCATCTTCTTCAGTTTCTTCTTTTTTCTTCTCTTTTTGTGTGCCAATACGCTCGGACAATTCCACAATCCGTTTTGCTCTGTCCATTCTCACATTTTTAAGTTTGCCTTGGCTTATTTTGGCAATCTTCATCATTGTTTCGCCGGCAAGCAAAAAGTTACGCTTTGCAAGCGCATAATTCCCTTTTTCTTTTGCTTCTTTGCCCTTTTTCATATATAGGTCAAAAGTGTTACCCAGAAGTTCGATGTCTTCCATATTCTCTCCCAAGATTATTTTGCTTCTTCTTCAATCTTTTTCTTTAATTTTTCAATTTCAGCATCAATATCTTCGCTTGATTTTTCATCATCAGCCACTTGTTCCATAATATATTTTTCGAACTCTTCATTTGAAAGGTCCTTTCCGTCTTTTGCTTTACCCGCTTGACTGAATGACTCTTGGCTCATCTCCATAAAAGCGTCCATTTGGTCAGTTTGAGTTTCAACCGCCGAGATTGCTTCTTCAAATTGTGCTTGGATTTTCTCAAATTCTTTGGCGTTTGCAAGTTTGCTCATCTCTTTTGAGATTGAACTCATACTTCTCAAAAATTCGGTTGTCATCATTGTGACATCTCTCATTTGAGCAGTAATTTCAAAATTGAGAAGCATCTCTTGTGCTCTTTTTTGTTGTTGAACGGTCATTTTGTAGCCAGAAAGCGCCAAATTAAATTGTGGCTCCAAGTCCTTTTCTTTAGCCTTTTTTGCCGCTTCCACAAAGACCTTTTTTTGTTCTTCAAGGCGAGCAATTTGCTTCTCCATTGAATTTATTGTCCTTTTGATGAGCATTTTTTGTTCGATTTCTTTTTGTTTCTTACTTTTAAACCAAGCCATTTTCTTATTCCTCCATTTTTATTTTTTTCTTTTTTGTTTTATTTTCCTTCGCTTCTTCATAAAGCGCTTGCTCGTCCAAAATTTGTTGTTCTTTTTCAAAAGAAGTTAAAAGGTCTTCATCATTTTTCTTCATTCCATATATGGACTCATTAACATCGTATGCACCTTGAATTTCAGTGAACAAATCATCCGCACTTGTCAAGACATCTTCGGAAGCAATACGGGTTTCGAGCGCCTTGTTCAAAAATTTTGCCAGTCCTTTCTGGTCAGCCAAAAGTTCGGAAAGAGGGACTTTTGTTTTGGTCTTATAGAACGCATTGCTGTCGTAAGCATCTTTAAGTTTGTTCATCAGCCGTATGTTATACAACAAATACATACCTTTTTGCATTGTGCTTTCTTTCTGCTCTTTCAAGTGATTAATTTTTTTGGCATAGAAAAGTTTGAGTTCTTCAGTTTTTTCCTTTTTCCCTTTATCCATCAACGCGTCAATTTCTTTTTGCATTTGGAAAATTTCCGCTTCCACGGTGCGTTCTTGGCGTTCAAGTTCGCAAATTGAATTGACCAAATCTTCACGCTGAATATTTTTGAATTTGTTTTTCCTAAATGGCCACCACATAACTCCTCCTTAAAACTCTTCACCCGAATTTATTTTCAAAATTTCGGAAAGTAGATAATTATACATATTCTTTTGGTCTTCGTCCGCATAGACGAGTGCGTTTTGATATTCCTTCAAAAAGATGATGTTTTTGTATAGCGTGGCATTGGTGAGTAACACATCTTCATTCCTTATCTGACATTTAGCGAGCATCAATCCCCAAAACGCATCTGCACAAGTTGGATCTGCAATAATCACAAGGTCAAAGTTTGTTTGTGCAAGGTCGAAAAACCCGTCAGCAAGATTGATATAGCCCAATTTCAACTCTTTCAAAACGCTTTCTGGCACATTCTTGCCAACCTTCAATTCTCTTTTCATCAGCCTTCAATTTCCTTTGCGCGTTGTGCCAAAAATCCTTCCACTTCTTCAATCAAACGAAAACTAACTTCAGAATTTTTGTCCTTGGATATTTCAATCTTGATGTCATCAAGTTTGTTGGCAATTTTTTCATCCACCGCTTTCACTTTGGAACTTTTTGATGGGTTGAGAAAGCGAATTTCATCTTTGAGTTCCACAAGTTTGTTGGTCAATGTGTCATTTCCGTCAGCAAGCACAATCATACTCTCAATGTTTTGCACTGACTTTTCAATTTGTCGCTTGTTCATAATCACATTTCGGCTGTCCTTTTTCTCACCACTTTCGTTTTTGGCTGACTTTAATTCTCGAATCAAAAAATATATTGAAACAGCCACAACCGCCACACAAACAATAATATAAAAAGCAACCATATCTCCTCCTTAAAACTTCGCCCCGCAACTACTGCAAAATTTGGCTTCGGCTGGATTTTCAAAACCACACGCAGGACATTTCTTTTTTTCGCTCACTTTTGTTCCACAATTAAAACAAAACTTCACACCCTTATCAAGTTCTGTTCCACAATTTGGACAGACAATTTTTTTGTCACCAATGTTATGCTTTTGGCTCAATCTTTCCAAATCTTTTTCGTCAAAAATGATGTTCGCTATATTCAAAGAAGACACTGTGATGCCATAACTTGACGAGAATTGACTGGAAAGTTGTGGAACGATAATTTTGGCAAGTTCTTGCTTGTGCTGATATATATTTGAATAAAACACTTTGTGCTCGGAAATAAACTTTGCCACTTCTGTTTCCACAACCGAAACAACTTTGCTCATAAGTCGGTCTTGAAGTGCGTCAGAAGTCAAAACATCTTCAGCACCAACGAGATACAAAAAGCACTTTCTGGCATCTCCCACTTGCACTTCAAAATCGCCACTCATTCCAATTTTGTATTGTTCTTTGAGAATCGGGTCAAAAATGGTGATTTTGTTTGGCGTTCCCCAAAGAAGTTTCAGTTTGGCGGTTTTGCTGACAAAGATGATTTCCAAAGAAATTTTTTCATCTTTTTGTTGGTCAATAAGGTCAGAAAGAAGATATCTCCCCTTCGGAAGAGTTTGGAGCATTTCGCCGTTGGAAATGATGATGGCACTGTGTGTTTCTGGAACAATCAGAGTTGTCTTTGGCGTCACATTTTCGACAATATCTCTGGTGAAAAGTTTTTCATTTGTTCCTGAAAACTTGATGATATCTTCCACTTTCTCTCCTTAAATAATATACTTCAAATAAATTATAGCAAATAAACAAAATAAAAAGCAAGCAAACCAAACAGGAAACTTGTTTTTTATTATTAAAATAAAAAAAGACAGCTCCAAAAAGAGCCATCTTCGTTTTCTTTATTCAACCACATAAAGTTTTGAAAAATCAATTGTGTAAACCACTTTGGTTGCAGTTTCACCTTCTTCGGCTTTTGGTGTCACTTCAATTCTCCAAACTTGTTCATTTTCGTGTCTTGGGGTTTCACCATCAGTTAATGCCAAAATGAAATTTTTTGTTTCGTTTGATGAAGTGGAGCGTTTGATATTTTCATCATCAATTTCATTTTCCAAAAATTCCTTATCCTTGTCTTCCACCGTTCTCCAACCAACAATAGCGGTTGAATCTTTGCCCATCTTGACATTGACAACAACATATTCGCTTCCTTCCACCGTTCCCCACGCTTTTGCTTGGTCAGCATCCATTTTTGCACAAGAACCTGTTGCTTCATAGTGATTATCACCTTTATAGACAAGTGCAAAATCAGCAGTATTGTTGAATTTCACATCACTGCCAGTGAAACTCGCATTCGTTCCCGGTGTGATATAGTCATTTTCTTGTGTTCCGCCACAAGCAGTGAGCAAGACACCAGCCGTCAAAACAAGCATAAGGCAGAAAACACTCAAAACGACTTTCTTCAAAGATATTGTTTTTTTCATATTCCCTCCATAAGCAAAATTCCTTGCTTTCAAAAATATTGTGCATCAAATTTCCCAATTTATGTGAAAAATTTTGAAATCTACCCAAGTATTTTACCATAAATGAAAATAAAATAAAACAAATTTCACACTTTTTAAAAAAAATAATAGAATGATAATGTGTGAAAGCACAATGTAAAAGTCGTAAATACATAAGAATTTTAGGAGGCACAAATGAACTTTTTTGGAGGCTCAGGTTGTGGCGATGTTGGCAGAGATTGTGGCGGTTGCGGTTATGACTACTGCTCTCTCATCTTTCTCATTATGCTCTTGAACTGCTGTGGTTGTGGCGGTTTCAAAGGTATCAATGTTGACTGCGGAACAATCTTAATGCTTTTACTTCTCTCCAACTGCGGTTGCAACAACGGTTGCAAATAAGAAAAATAAAGTCATAAATACATAAAAGACAGGGCAAAATCGCTCTGTCTTTTATTTTTCAAAAGATTTTTTGTTAATTTTTTATAAATTGTTGACAAAAAAAAATTTTTGTGGTAATATATGAAAGCGAATGTGGGGGTGTGGCTCAGTTGGCTAGAGCATCTGCCTTGCAAGCAGAGGGTCATCGGTTCGAATCCGATCATCTCCACCAAGACAAAAAGAAGCACAGCAATTGTTGTGTTTCTTTTTTTGTTTTTTATCAATAATAAAAAGGTTTTTTCGTAATTTATAATGCCACATATTTTGCAAAATCAAGCTTCCAAATATCATTTTAAAAAAAATAACAGGTTAGACCTGTTATCCTTGAATTTCTGCGACACGAACGCCGTTTGCTTTTCTTTGTTCTTCGATGAGTTGAGAAAACATATCACGAACTTGGAAGGGTTTTGCAATGCTTTTCAAAACAAGTTCTGGACATCTTTCATCGCTGGAATATAAAATCACAGTGCCAGTGCCAAAAATTTTATCCCAAAAAGATTGGTGAAGAGCAATATCATACATACGATACAAATTCACTTCTTCAATATGTGTGGACAAAAGACCAACATCACGGAAAGTTTTGAACCAAACATCTCCATTTTTAATCAAATAATATCTTGTGAAAGAAAGTGGCATTCCGAGATATCTTTTTCTGTCCTTCCAAACAAGGACTGCTCCATCTCCAAATTTCTTTTGAACGTTCATAATTTACCCCCAAATATATCATTAGTAATATTCTACTATAAAATTATAAAAAAGTAAACTATTTTTTCAAATTAATTTTAGAAGTGAAGAAATATTCTCATCACCAACTGCTTCAAATTGATATTTGAAGTTAAAAAAAAGTTATAACGCCACAAAAAACTTTTGCCATATGCTTTTAAAAAATAAACTTTACTTTTTCTTTTGTCAAAAATTTTGTTTCAATAAAAAAAGATGGCATTTGCCATCAATTTTATTCTTTTTTCTCTTCTTCTGTTTCAGCATTTTCTTCTTGCACTTGTTCTTCTTTCACTTCCACCTTCACTTCTTCAGCTGGTCGTGCAATTGGAACGCTTTCTGCTCTTTTCTTTTCCTTTGCAAGGTCAATAATCAAAAGAACATTACAAGCAATAAATGCAAGTAAAATAATCAAATACAAAACAAGGTTAAGCTCACCGCCTTCATCTGACACAGATGAAATTGCGAGATATAAACAAAGTAAAGACACGATGAAATTCAAAACAATGAGAGTGATTGTTTTTCTTTTCTTGGCAACATATTCTTCGTGTGTGCCGTTAACATACTTGAACATTTTAACACTTAAGACAAATGTTGAAATGCCAAAAGCAAGCATAACAATTGAAATAAAAGCTAACAAAATTCCATATGCAACCGTGATTCCGCTACCTGTTGATCCTATTTCGCTCATTGCTCCTGCAATTGCGGCAATTGCCATCATCGCACCAACAAGAGTTATAACACTCATCACAAGAAAAACTCCAGATGCCACTGTGCTGACGATTGCACCCGCCAAACTTACTGGTCTTTTCATATTTTATCCTCCAATCTTTAATCTTAATTTAAGTATAAACATAAATATGACTATTTGTCAACTAAAATTAATACTTTTTCAAAATTTTATTAAAAATTTTTAATTTTTTCTCTCCACAAGTTTTAATTTTTGAACTTTTGAGATTTTATCCTTCCTTTTTGAATATAAAAACACCCTAACAAGAACTGTTAAAGTGTTTATAAATTATTATCTCAATTTTTCCTACCAAACCCAAAAAAGGATGTTCCCAGTGGCAAAACCATATATCAATGCAACAAAGGAAACCAAAATCAAAGCCATTGCAAACCAGAAGCACACTTTGGAAGAAGTTAATTTGTTGTTTTCTTTCAAAATTTTTGAGTTATAATATAAAGCAAGTCCAGCAAAATATGTTATGTAAACCATAACTGAATAGAAGTCCAAATTTGAAATGACATCCAATTGAAACAAAAGAAAGAACAAAAGTGCCAAAGCACAAAAAACACAACTATAAATCATCATTCGCGTGGATTCTTTAAGTGTTCTCATATACCACTCCTTTTTAATATGATATTATTATTTAACATTTAAGTCAAATAAATTTCACAATTTTCACAAAATTTACTTAAAAATCTGGAATAAAATTGGAATTTGCACTTTCAAAATCCTGAAAATACCCTTTAAGTCCGGCAATTTCCACCTTTTTCATTACTATTCGATATTCAAGCGGTTTGATTTTTCTTTGAATTGGACTCGATTTTGTGGGCGTGAATTGACTCATAACGCTCACAATTCTTTGCGGAAAATGATTGGATAGATAATCAATAACTCCAAGAGAATTCTCAATCTCATCTGGCAAAACAAGGTGTCGAATGATAAGTCCACTTTTCATATATCCTTTCTCAAAAATATCTGTCTTTTTTCCACAAAATTCCATCACCTTTTTTGCCTGTTGAAAATAGTCGCTGACATTGGAATACTTACGCCCCAAAAGGTCGCTTGAATATTTGAAATCAAGAAGATATATGGCAATATGCTTGTCGAGTTTTCTCAAAACTTCCAAATTTTCATAACTTGATGAATTCCAAATGATTGGAATTTTGGGCTGATATTTTTCAAGCACCTTCAAAAGCGTTTCGGAAAAATGCGAAGGTGTCACGAAATCAAAATAGGAGCTATTTTCCTCCTTTTCTTTCAAAAGCGCGACAAATTCTTCTTCGTCATATTCTTTTCCTTTCTGCCCACAAGAAATTTCATAGTTTTGGCAATATGAACATTTCAAATTGCATCCTGAAAAAAATATGGCACAAACACCTTTTTCATCGGTCACACACGGCTCTTCCCATTTGAAATTGTCAATGATTTTTGCCACGCGAATTTTGTCTTTCTCGTTGCAAAAACCCTTTTGAATTTTTCTGTCCACTTGGCAATGTCTGGGGCAACTGTTGCAAATTTTCTTTTCCATAATTTTATTGTAGCACTTTTAACTATGAAATCAAACTTTTTTGGGCACACAAAAGTGAGAAATTTCATAGGCTGTTATTATGAAACACAGTCTGTCAGTTGCCTTTATTGTCAAAGACGAAGAAAAGATTTTTGAAAGAATTTTGAAATGTGTCCAAAAGTTCGCCGATGAAATTATTGTTGTCGACACAGGTTCGGCGGACAAAACAAAAGAAATCGCTTTGAAATATACCGACAAGGTCTATGATTTTGTTTGGTGTGATGATTTTTCCAAAGCACGCAATTTTTCTTTTTCCAAAGCCAAATGTGACTATGTTATGTGGTTAGACGCCGACGATTTTGTTTTCAAAAAGGACATTGAAAAACTTAAAAAACTCAAAAGCGAAGAGTTTGATGTGGCGTTTTTGCCATATGTTTCTGGCTTTGATGAAAATTTCAAACCAACCTTTATGTTCGAGCGTGAGCGTGTTTTAAGGCGGGAGAAAAATTTTGTTTGGCAGGAGCCTGTTCACGAAGTGATTGCTCCATATGGAAAAATTGTGCACAAAGACATCAAAATTTTCCATTTCCAAAGTGAAAAAGAAAGAACTGGAAGAAATCTGAAAATATATGAAAAAAGAGTGGCAAGTGGCGAGAAACTTTCTCCGCGTTCGCAATTTTATTATGCACGAGAACTATTTTTCAACAACCATTATGAAAAAGCAATTCTTACCTTTCAAGAATTTTTGAAAAGAGATGATGCGTGGGTGGAAAACAAAATTGAAGCCTGTCTTAATCTTTCAAATTGTTATCTTATGACAAAAAAGACTGATGAAGCACTCAAAATTTTGTTTTCAAGCTTTTTCTATGACCTTCCGCGTGCTGAAATCTTGTGCCAAATAGGGAAAATATATGCAAGTTTTGACAAGACAAAAGCAATATATTACTATCGCCTTGCCCTTGGTTGTCACCCAGACACTTCAAAAGGCGGTTTTGTTTCCACTTCATTTTACAATTTTACTCCAGCGATTGAACTTTGCCTTCTTTATTATGAAATTGGCGACCTTAAAACTTCGTTTAAATATCACAAACTTTCCCAAAAATTCAACCCAACTCACCCATCTGTCATCCACAACGAAAAAGTGTTTTCAAGACTTAAACAAGAAAAAAAGATAGATTAAAATGAGAAAATAACTTTTTTCCTTGTTTTTTTTCTTCCATTGTGATAAAATAACTCTAGACTTTAAGGGGGCTTTATTATGGAAGAAAAAGTTATTAAACCACATCTTGTGAAACCAATGCTGGAAAGAGTGGTGTTTGAAAAATTGCAAAATCCACAAAATGGCGTGATGGTCAACATCAAACCAGAAGATAACATCGATGTCAAAAAGGTGAGTGAAGAATTTGTGCGTGCCACTGTGACAAGAGTGCTTCAAGTGAATCCAGCAAGTTTACTCAAAGTTGCTGTCACAATGAGCATTGATATTCCAGTCGACAGTATTGAATTTTCGCGTTTGCCGGACCCAAAAGATTATATCAAAAATTCTCAACCTGTTCGTATTATGCTTGGCTATATCTCAAATGTCATCACCGAACTCACCTTGAATTCATCTGTGGGTCCAATCGTGACTCCGCCAAATATTCAAGAGTGATGTAACTTTGTCAATTTTGGAGTTGTTTTTGAAATAACTTATAAAATTTTTGAAAAAATTTCAAAGGGTTTAACTATCAAAAAAAGAGACAATGTCTCTTTGTGCGGATATAGTACATCGGTAGTATGCGGGCTTCCCAAGCCTGAGAGGTGGGTTCGACTCCCATTATCCGCTCCAAAAGCGAAAACCGCATTGTTGCTTGTTTTCTCTTTTTTAAAAGGAGCGAGTATGAACGAAGTTATTAAATGTTTGTGCGAAAGAAAAAGTTGCAAAAAGTTTGAGAATAAACAAATCAAAAAAGAAGATTTGGACTTGATTTTGAAGGCAGGAACATATGCTCCAACTGGAAAAGGGCGTCAAGCACCAATCATTCTTGTTTTGCAAGATAAAAAAAGAATCGAACAACTTTCTCGTCTTAATGCTTCAATCTTGGGAGCAAACATCGACCCGTTCTATAACGCTCCAACTGTTCTGATTGTCCTTGCCGACAAAAACATTGGAACATATGTTGAAGATGGAAGTTTGGTGATGGGAAACCTTATGAACTCGGCATACAGCCTTGGAATTGACTCTTGCTGGATTCATCGTGCGAAAGAAGAATTTGAAACGGAAGAAGGCAAGGCACTTTTGAAAGAATGGGGCGTCAGCGAAAATTATGTCGGCATTGGCCATTGTGTTTTGGGCTATCGTGATGGCGACCTTCACCCGCCAGTGAAAAGAAAAGAAGATTATGTTCGTTTTGTGAAATAAACAAAAAGCGACTTTCCGGTCGCTGAAACGAGATGTAGCGCAGTTGGTAGCGCGCGCGGTTCGGGACCGTGAGGCCGTGGGTTCGAGTCCCGCCATCTCGACCAAATAAATTTGAAAGAAGGTTAAAACTTTCACACATAGATGCAAATTTTCAAAAAATGGAAGTTTGCATTTTTTAATTAATTTTGCCACAATAACCTAACACAAAAAAGACATATTAAATAAGTTAATATGCCTTTAATTTTAATAACTTTTCAAACAAATATCTCTTTTGGTCACTCAAATTGTCCAACGAATATCAGAATGATTAGATATTACCCGTTGAACCAAAACCACCCTTTCTGACAACATTTTGATTTGTTTCAGCATCGTCATCAGTGGTCAAAAATTTGAAAAAGAAAATTTGTCCAATTTTATCGCCCGCCTTGACATTGTATGGCGTTTTGTTGAGATTGTGAAGAAGAAAACCAATGTTGCCATCATTCGACTCATTGTCAGCATAGTCACTTTCAACAATTCCGATTCCGTTGGAAAGAATAATTCCCTTTTTCCCCAGTCCACTTGTCGAAGCCAAAATGAAGCCTTCATCGTGGTTACAATATGCTTTGAAGTTGGTGAAGACCAGTTCGGTTGCTTCTGGCGGAATGGTGATGTCGATTGGCGAAAAGCAATCGTATGCCACAGCGTGCTTGGTGGCTCTGTATGGTTTTTTCAGCGTTTTTGGGTCAACGCCATATTTAATAAATTCTTTTTTGACAAGTTCAAATTTTCTCATAAAACAACCTTTTAAGGATTTTCTCCGCTCTTAAATTTCTATGCTTCTTCAAAAAGCACAATTTCACCTTTTTTCAAGGTTTTTGGAATATCAATAACTCGTTGATTGGACGACCCACGCCATTTCAAGCGAAAATCGTGCAGTTCGTCAACATATTGCCCGTCCACCAAAACATCAAGATATTTCACAATCTCTTTGTCTTTCAAATAGTTTTCAAAATTGTAACCCGTCCACGCCCAAAGAGTTTTTTGTGGAAATTTTTCCTTGAATTTTTTGGCAAGCAAAGAGACTCCTTCAATATTTTTTGGATGCATCGGCTCTCCGCCCAAAATGGACAAGCCTTCAATATTTTCATTTGCACAAAGTTCCAAAACACGATTTATTGTGTCGTCCGTAAATTCTTTTCCACCGGCAAAATCGTGAGTTTCAGGATTGAAACAATTTTTGCAGTTAAAGGTGCAACCTTGCACAAAAATGGAAACTCTCACGCCCTTGCCATTTGATATATCCATTTTTCTTATCTTGTTATATCTCATTCTTCATCGTCCTTATTGTCAATATGAAGCACTCTTTCCTTGATTTCTTGCGTTCTGCCTTTGTTCCAGAAATTTGTGCCGATGTAACCGCAAGTTCTTCGTGCCACATTGAGTGTTGAGTGGTCACGATTTCCGCAATTTGGACAATACCATTCCAAATTATCATCAATCAAAATCTCGCCTGTGTAACCACATTTTTGACAATAATCAGACTTGGTGTTGAGTTCGGCATACATAATGTTATCATAAATATATTTGATAACTTGCAAAACAACTTCCAAATTGTCTTGAAGATTTGGTGTTTCAATATATGAAACTGCACCGCCTGGGCTCAATTTTTGGAATTCGCTTTCAAGTTTAAGTTTGGAGAAAGCATCAATTTCTTCAAAAACTGGAACGTGATAGGAATTTGTAATATAGTCTTTGTCAGTAATCCCCTTGACAGTGCCAAATCTGCGTCTTAAGTTTTTGGCAAACTTGTAGGTTGTGGATTCAATTGGTGTGCCATAAACTGAATAGTCAATATCTTCAGCAGTCTTCCAGTCCTTGCATTTATCGTTCAGGTGTTGCATAACTTTGAGCCCAAACTCCTTTCCATCACCATTGTCGGTGTGCGAATGTCCTGTCATATATTTCACACATTCATAGAGTCCAGCATAGCCCAGTGAAATTGTGGAATAACCACCGTGAAGAAGTGGATGGACGCTTTCGCCTTTTCCAAGTCTTGCCAGTGCTCCGTGTTGCCAAAGAATTGGTGCAACATCACTTGTCACGTGTGCCAAGCGTTCGTGACGAATTTGAAGAGCACGGTGACAAAGTTCCAATCTTTCATCAAATATCTTCCAAAAAGCGTCAAAATCGCCGTCAGAAGAAAGAGCGACATCGACAAGATTGATGGTGACAACGCCTTGGTTAAATCTGCCATAATATTTCGGCTTGTTTGTTTTTGGGTCAACATATGGCGTCAAGAAAGAACGGCAACCCATACAAGGATAGCAATTTCCATTGCCATTTTTGTCAATCTTGAGTTCTTTCATAATTTTTTCAGAAATATAGTCAGGCACCATACGCTTTGCTGTGCATTTTGCAGCAAGTTCGGTCAAATAATAATATTTGCTGTCTTCGTGAATATTATCTTCTTCTAGGACATACAGAAGTTTTGGAAAGGCTGGTGTGATATAAACACCCTTTTCATTTTTCATTCCTTCAATTCTCTGCTTCAAAACTTCTTCAATAATAAGTGCCAACTCTTCCTTGTATTCTTCAGTTTCGCCAAGATATAAGCAAACGCTCAAAAATGGTGCTTGTCCATTGGTGGTGGTCATTGAGTTTACTTGATATTGGAAGGTTTGCACGCCATCTTTAATCTCTCTCAAAACATCTTCTTTGGCAAATTTTTTGCATTGTTCTTCGGTCAACTTTCTCTCGCGATATTTCTCCAAATATTTGTTGTAGCTATCTCTAACAAATGGAGCAAGGTGCGTCATTGTGACAGTTGCACCACCATATTGACTGGAAGTTACCGCAGTGATAATTTGCGTGGCAATTGTCATTGCAGTCAAAAATTTGTGTGGTTTTTCAATCATAACTCCATTGATATTGGTGCCATTTTGAAGCATATCTTCAAGATTAATCAAATCGCAGTTGTGAAGAGCATTTTGAGCAAAATAGTCAGCATCGTGAAAGTGAATTATTCCTTCATCGTGTGCTTTGACAATGTCTTCTGGAAGCAAAAATCTTCTGGTGATATCAGTGCTTGTGATACCAGCAAGATAATCTCTTTGCGTGGTCACAATACGCGCATTTTTGTTGGAATTTTCAGTGTTCCAATATTCATTCTCACCATCAATAAGTTCCTTGATTGATTGGTCGGTGGTGTTGGCTTTTCTCACCAAGGCACGAGTATAACGATAGATGATATACTTCTTGGCAAGTTCATAGTGCCCTTGTTCCATCAACTTTTCTTCAACAATATCTTGGATGTCTTCCACCAAAATTCTCTTTCTGTCAAGATTTTTGATGTGATTGACAATTTCGGTTATTTCCTTCTTTGAAGCCCTTTCTTTTTCCTTGACATTTTCATTTGCTTTTGATATGGCATTTGAAATTTTTGATGGGTCAAAGTCCACAATACTGCCATTTCTTTTAACGACTTGCATTTTTCGCCTCCTATAAATTCAACTCTATTTTATAATAGATATGGTGGTTATGTCAAGAAAAAATATCAATATCTTGTGTTTTTGTCAAAATTTTCAAAAAAAATTTTTTTATTAAATTATATGAATTTTTACAAAATCAGTTTGCTGTGAAATTTGAAATAGCAAGTTATATATTTATAACAAAATGCATAATTTCTTTCTTTAAACTATCTATTCGTAAAATAAAAAATAGACAGTTTTTATGTCTATTTTTTTATGTTTGTCATTAAACAACATCATTTTTTATGTGAAAATTTGATTAAACCACATATGAATTTTCTTTGATTTTTTTCAAAGATTCATCAGCGTTGTCTGAAACTGCGAGTGCGGAAAACAAAATGCTTCTGTCCAAAAATCCATATTCTGTGACTGCCGATTGCAATCCTTCTGGCAAAGCCTCTTTTCTCACTGACCCGCCAAAGTGCACTTCTTTGGCATCGCTGTCATATAATTCCACCACATATTCTTCTTTATCTGAATGTGCCACGCCACCAAATGGGCTCATCACAGCAGATGCTTCAATCATTATTTTTCCACTTTCTGTGGCAAAACAATTAATTGATGAAAGATGTTCCATACGACGAAGTTCACTGCTTAAAAATTCCAATCTTCCAGTTTTATAGTCATATTTGTTTACTTTCCCATTCCAAGGATATGTGAAGATAAGTTCACCATCTTCGTTATAGAATTGAGTTTTGAAAAGTGGTTCGGCATTTTCTGCCACATATGCATACACTTTTTTGTATGCACCAGTCTTGCTTATGCAAGTCATTTTCCCTTCTTGGATTTGTTTTAAAGCATCTTCTGGTGACAAAATTGAAGCTTCTCTCTCGTCAAATAATCTGCTTATTTCTTCTGCTTTTTTAATATTGCCTGAATATTTTAAAACATCGGCATCAATTTTGATTGTTGTGTGAAAATCCATATTACCTCCTATCTTTCATATGATATATTTTACCATATTTAAAAAACCTTGTCAACACTCGCTTTTGTTATTTCAACATTGTGGTGAGTTTGTCATATTTTTTTTGAAGTTCCTTGTTGGTTTCAAGATGGATGACATCATATATCATTGAGCCATTTTGAAAAGACAAAACATAACTTTTTTGAAGCACTTGTTCTTTCACATATGGGTCATCCTTGTCAGCATTTTCTGGGAATTTGTGGATGACATCCTTAAGGTCATATGTGCCATCAAAATCAATCCACTCTTCGTCTTTGAATCTCACTTTGACATCAAATTTGTCATAGTCCAAAATCTCCACAGCAAAAACATCTTCTCTGTCGATTTTCAAGATGTGTTTTTCAAGGAACATAAAAACATCGCCAAATTGATAGCAAGGTGTGCCACTCAAAATGGTGGTGACTTCTTCGTCAAGTTTGATTTCTTTGAATCTTTCTGAAAACATCAAAAGTGCTTTATGTTTCAAAAGCGAAGGTTTTGCTTGATAATCTTTCAAATTGACAATTTCAATATTTTTTTTGAGAAGAGCAATTCTGTCTTGCACACTTCCTTTGTGAGCAAATTCTTTTTGGATATTTTTCAAAAGATTGAAGTTATCTTCCAATTTGTCAATCGTTTTTATGTTCTCATAAACCATATTGTCGTTTTTTTCTTCTTTTTCAATAATCTTGAAACGGCAACTGTCGAGTTCCTTGTCCAGTCTTTCATTTTGAAAAAGTTCGGAAATCTTGTCCAATTTTTGGTTATATTTCTTGAAAATAAGATTTTCTGTGTATTTTGAGAGATTTCGCTTTTCTTTGATATAAGCAAAAACAATCATCGCGACAAACGCCAACACCAGTAATATGGTGAAAATTGTGATTCCGATTTGCATACCCTACTCCTTGTCGTTAATATTTTTGTTCATTATTTCTTCAATTTTATAGAAATTGTCTTGTGTGGCTGTGTTGTCAATTTTGTTGCGATTTTCTTTTTGAATTTTCAAATTCTCATTAAAATCCACAAGAAGAAGAGTGGCGGAAATCGACAACAAAATGAGTGCCAGAACATATAAAATAACCGCCAATGTTCCCACGCCTGAAACACTCAAAACAAAACAAAGAAAAGCCACAAAAAAGAGAAAAAAGATGTCTGAAAACAAAATTTTTCGATTTCTGCCATTGAAAATGTCTTTGTTTTTGGCAATTTTGACGAGTATTGCCACGGAAAGTGCAAAGGTTGTGATGATGACCAGCATCAAAGCGATATATAAAGAGCCTTCCACAGCAATTCGTGTGTCATCAAGCCCACTTTTTTTGAAGGAAATCCAAGTGGTGGAAATTATATGAAACAATGCGACAATGTATAGACCACTGACAACAACGCCAATAATTGACGCCCAAAAACTTTTACTTTTGCTTTTCATCATAACCTCTTAAAGAGATTATAAAGAAGAGAAAAAAAATTGTCAAGCAACTTTAAACGATTTAAAATTAAACTTGACTATTCTTTCAATATGAAGCCTTCAGTGGAGAAACTGTCAGCATAAATTCGTGTCCTTTTCGTGATAATCCCTTGGCAAAATTCAAGTTCTCCACTTTTGACAGACAAAATCATAAGTTTGATTGTCAAAAGATTTTCAATGGCGACCAGAGACAAAAAGCATTTGTTTGGACTTTCAATATATTGAAAATGCGACTTTGGCTTGCACGCAAACTTCTCTTCCATTACTTTTATGTTTTTCAAAGTCGTCTCTTCCAGCCTGCGACAGTCAAAACTCTTCTTCAAAAGGTCAACGCACGCCAGTATCTTGGCAAAAAGAAGAGAAATTTCATCCAAAAGAAGCGAAAACTCTTCTTCTTCAAGTTTGACAAAAATGAACCCCTTGTTTTTCATTGACTTTGAGTAAGCTCGCGCGATTGTTTCAAAATTATCGGCAAGTTTAAAGTCATCATAATTTTCCATATCATCTTATATGACAAATTTTTCTTTGCTGTCACAAAAAAATGAAAGAGCGTTATTTTCACTCTTTAATTTAAGTCAAAATTGAGCATCCTAGAAATCAAATGGATTTGTGGACTTCAAAATTTTTCTGTTTCTGTCCTTAATGTTGTAATAAACCTTGTCTTTATCCAAAGATTTCATCACACCAACTTCCGGCTTGGTATCATTTGAGTGGAAGAATGGTGTTTCAAAGGCAGGTGTAAGTTTGATTTTGCAAGGTTGCAAACGGAAAATCTTGACCACAACAGTTCCGAATGGGAGCTGTCCCAACTCATATGAAGTGATAAGTGGACGGGTGGTTCTTTGAACAGAATAGTTTCTGGAATTTCCATCTGAATCTTTCATACTTCTTGTCTTGCTTTCTTCTTCAAACACAAGTTGCACATCACCACAACGCTTGGAGAAGTCATCTCTGGTGTTTTGGTCATCAGTTCCGATGAAGATTTGAATGTTACAGTTACCTTTAATTGTTTCTGCCGCCTCTTTGCCATATTTGGTTTCAAGCTGGGTGTAGGATTGCACCAAAAGTTCATATATAATATTTCTTGAACGCGAAACAGTGATCATACTGTCAAATTTTGGAATTGGTGGCATATTACCAAACTCATCAAGAAGATAATAAACGTGACGAGGCAATTTTTTGGATGGCAATGTGTTAGTTTTGTCCACCAAGCGCTTGTATAATTGTGAAATACAAAGGTTAGCAAGCGTGTATCTTTCTTCTTTGTCATCTGGAATACAGATGTAAAATGCAGTTGGCTTGTCAGTGAAGCCACCAAAATCAATGTCGCTGTCAGAAGTAAGATAAGAAATACCGACATCTTGCATAAAGTTAATTTTGCCAGTGAGCACACTGAAATATGATTTTGCAGTGTTTGGAGCAGTGTTGACAACGCCAGAAGTGAGTTGTGCCACTTCGCTTTTTGTTTCATCCCTGCCTTGAAGAAGATATTTTTTCAAAGTTTCAAAAGGATTGTCTGGATCAAGGTCACGATAGGTGCAAATACGATATAAATTATAGAAATTAAATTTTTCTCTTGTCATTCCAAGTTCTGGAATTTGAGAGTCTTCAAGCATTGCAAGCATAACACCATAAAGAAAACTTTGAGCGCCTTCTTCCCAAGTTGGGTCTTGTGCTTGACTTCTTGGCACCAAAGTGGCAGCGATTTCTTTGAGCTCGCCGTATGCCTGATCACGATAAACTTCTTCCGTGCTGGCAACTGCGATTTTGAGTTGCTCCAAGTCAGGATAAGCCACACCATTGAAACCATACCACTCTTGACCATACTTTTCACCGGTGATTCTTTTGAATCCAGTTTTTTCAGGTGGTGCGCCATTCGTGCATTTTTTGACGGTGTTTTTCAAATTCAAACCTTCTTGATAGACATCATAAGCGTGTTGCATTGGATTCCATCTTGAAGAAGTGAATGGGTCACGAAGGTCGTATTTATAAACACGATAACCTTCTTCTCGCAAAATATTGGAAGTTTTTTGATACAACTCACCTTTCGGATCGGAAATAACCATATCAGGTTTTTCACCAGAGTGCCCCAAAATTCTTATTGTTGGCACCAAAACAAGCCAAGTTTTACCAGAAGCGGTCGCACCGATAATCATTGAATGGAATTCATCTTTCATTGAAATGTGATATTTGCCATTTCGAAGAGAATTTTGCACAACAAGCCCTGTTTTTTTGAGAGATGGAAGTTGCGACCAAGTTGTGCCAATAATTCCTCGTTGTTTATTCAATTCATCTGGCGACAACATTCTGGCATTGAAATTCAAATCCATTTCCACGCCTTCTGCGGTTTTACCTTTGGTTTTGCCAGTCACATTTGCCATTCCTCTTTTTCTTGTTGCTGCATACAAATAGAAGAGCCAAAAAAGCGCGCCAACACCAAGCCCTACCCAAGCGTAATCACTCACAAGTGCTTCCACAATGTCCGGATTGTCACTTGTGAAATACCTTATTGCAACTCCTATTGCATAAAAAAGAACGAGAAAAATGACCAAAGCGATGATAAGTTTTTTCCCTTTTGAATTTTTTTGTTCTGCCATAATTACCTCTTAATATGTTTATTTTAAAATAAATGCTGAAAAAAAGCAACTAAATTTTATCTTGAAATAATAAATCTCACAACAACTGGCATTGCGTCTTCAAGTGCATCCACATATTTTCGATTTAACTCATTTGTGAATGGTTCTTCAGTGTTATCTCTTTTGACAAGTTCTTTTGGGTCAATCTTCAAAATGTCCACCATACATTCGCAAAGAAGATTTGGAATGACATATATTCCATTTTCTTTTGTGATATTTCCATTCATCAGTGCATCGTGAAGAACAGCGTCAACCGAGAAAATGATGTCAAGAGCATATTTCAAGAAAAATTCCAATTTGTCAATGGCAAAAGAGTTACCATTTGCACACGCCAAAATTTCCCAAGACATATACAAATCATAATTCACTTTCAAATGTCCTGGCACGCCTTTGTTATAAAAATATGCCACACAATCTTGTGCAACAGGGTCACCTTCAAGTGCCTTCACGCAAACATCGGAAAAAACATCATCAAAAGTTCCTTTTTCAACAGAATCCAAGATTGATTTTCGATATTTGATAAATTGCGATTTTGCTTTGCTCGCGTCAATGAATTGACTATATTCCATAATTCACCTCTTTTTTATTATAGCAAATATAAAAAAAAAGATAAAGAAATTTTGCAAATAAAATAATTTCTTTATCAATTTTTTAAAGTATCGGTGCACCCAAACGATAAATCGCCTGCAAAAATTTCGTATACCAGCGTCTTTCGCGATAATAATTGGCATCAACTCGAACTGATGACTTAATCTCTTCTTTGACGCTTTCAAAATATTTGCTCACCATCTCTTTTGAAAACATAATGACGGTGTTTTCAAAATTGAGAGCAAAGGAACGATTGTCAGTGTTGCAAGTGCCGATTGAAAGTTTGTTGTCATCGACAAGCAAAGTTTTGCTGTGCAAAAAGCCTTTATATAGATAGATTTCTGCGCCCATTGCAAGAAGTTCTTGAAGGTAGGACATTGAAACGTGGAAAATCGCCTTGTGGTCTGGTTTTTGTGGAATTATTATCACCACTTTAACACCACTTGCAAGTGCAATTTTGATGGCAGACAAGAAACTTTCGTCTGGCACAAAATATGGCGACTCAATAATCACTCTCTCCTTGGCGTTGGTGATGAGCTTAATGTAGCAGTCTTTGATGTTTTGCATATTGGTGTCAGGTCCAGACGCCACCACTTGCAAATTGACATCACCTTTGAGTTCTGCGGTTGGGAAATAGCCCATTTTGACATATTCTTCAGGATCTTTCTCTTCTTTTTTGCAATATCGCCAATCGTTAAGAAAGATATTTTGCAAAATATAAACACCGCTTCCTTCAACTCTCAAATGGCTATCTCTCCAAGGGCTTGTTTTTTTTGCGGTGCCATAGATATGGTCATCACGAATATTCATCCCACCGGTGTATGCCACCTTGCCATCAATCACCACGATTTTGCGGTGATTACGATAATTCATTTTGAGATTAAGCATACGAATATGTCCAAAAGGCGGGAAAAATTCTGCAACTTCGCCACCCGCTTTTTTAAGTTTTCTGAAAAATCGACGAGGAGCGCCAAGGCAACCTATGGAGTCAAAGATGAAACGCACCTTGACTCCTTCCTTTGCCTTTTTGATGAGAATGTCCATAATTTCTTTTCCGGCGACATCATCACCGAAAATATAATATTCCATATTGATGGTTTCTTTGGCGTTTAATAAATCACGCTTCAAAGCGGAAATTTTCTCTGTTCCCCAGCGATAAAACTCCACCTTGTTTGCCGGGCAAAGAATACTTCCAAGATTGTAGCAACATTTAATTATGCCGGCATCTTCATATAATTCTTCTCTCAATCCTTCTTGCAGTTTCAAAATTGTCTTTATCTCTGTGTTATAGTCGAGTTCGTATAGTTTATGCTTATTAATCATCTTTCGCGTTCTGTATGAAAGTCCGTTTCCCATAACAATGTAGAAGACATAGCCGACAATCGGCAGAACGGTCAAAACGGTCATCCAGCAAACAATGGAAGAGAATTTTTTTCTTTCCAAGAATATCATTGAAATCAAAAGTAACAAATTGATGAACCACGAACTTATATACACCCAAAACCAAGGATTATTAATCAAGTTGTCCCTCCTGTGTTGTCTTCTGATAACCATTGTTTTTCACAAGCACCAAAATTTTCTCATATTTGATTTCGCCTTCAAAATTGACTTTGACATAGATTTCTTTCAAAAGATATTCAACAGAATCTTCAAGTGTGAGACTTGACAAGAGTTGGTTTCCATTTTCATCTTCAAAGAAAGCGACTGGAATGATGACATTTTGAAGTCGTGTTCTCACTTGTGAAGAAATGGTGTTAAGGTCAAAACTTCCGCTTCCTTCACCAAGGAAAAGATAGTTTGAATTTATTGGACTCTCCTGCACAATGAAGTTAATTTCCACCATTGCATACGCTTCAACATTTCTCGTGTTGACTTGATATGAAACTTTGATGAGATAGTCTTTTGAAACAACATATGGCTTGTTTGCTCCACTTAAGTCAACATTTTCAACTTCTGTTCTGTCAAATTGATAGTTTGCTCCGCTTGGGTCATAGTCATAGAAAACAATTTCATCCACAACTCCAAAGCCCAAACTTTCAGCAAGATATGTCGTCAAGTTTTCGTTGCCTTGCACAACTTCGCCGGTTGTGTCAAAAGTCAAAAGTTTCACATTATCGAAAGCAACCGCGGTCAAATCTTCCATTTCTGTTGTGTCCACAAAAACATTGAAGGAGTTTTTCACTTGTGCGCAAACAAGATTCAAATTGACTTTGTAATATTTTTGTGAAACAAGCACAAAGAAGTTTTCGCTGTCAATATATTTTCCATTTTGAACTGTGTCACTGTTGATTTGAATATATGAAGTTTGAGTCAAGATTCTGTTGGCTTCATTATATTTCCACCAAGTGATTTCGCCAGTGTTGTCAACAATTCCCTTTCTTATTATGCTGTCCAATTCTCGAAGCATAAATTGATTGTTGTATGTCGTCACAGCATTGACATCAACTTCCTTCACATATTTATAGAAGAGAACTTCAAATCTTTGATATGTGGTTCTTCCGCCATTTGTGGTTGCCACAAAGAAGATGCGAGAAAGAGAATTCCAAGCAATTTCTTCGCCATCTTCATATTCTTGAAGGGTGTAGGAATTTTCACTTATTTCTTCAAGTTCAGAAGCGTTTTCAACAGTGTAAATTTTGTATGTCACATCACCATTTGTGAAGACACCACTTTCTTCATCATAGACAACATCTTTAATGCCCAGCATATCAAATATTGTGGCGTTCGCATTGGTTTGTGTTGCCACTTCACCGTCTTCAATTTTCTCGCCAGCCACTTGAAGTCCCACAGCATTCTCTCCACTTGTCACCCAAGTCGACAATGTGGAAGAAGTCGAATAGAGCCAGAAATTGAGTTTGTATTTGACAAGATTACCGTTTTGAAGAGCGAAAATGTATTCCACTTTTTCATTCTCATTTTCATTGACAGAATAGAACTTGGCAGTCAACTCTGTTTCTTTGAAGTTGTCAATTTCATAGAACTTGCCAGCACCCAAGAGAGAAGACAAATAATAGGATGCATTTGTTCTCCAAGCAATATTCTTTTCTTCCATTGTCTTTGTGTAGACAAAGAAGTTGATGCGATAATATGTGATTGTTCCATCTTTTTCAACAATAATATCTTTTGTTGTGATTGAAGAAGTGGTTGCATTGAGATAGTCACTGAATTTTATCTGTTGAGCGGTTATATCTTTTGTGCCGTCAGCAACAATTTGCTTGCCAGTTTCAAGGTCATAGAAATTACCACTTATCTCTTCCGTTGCACTTAATCCTGAATGGTTCAATGTCAAAGTGTGGATGTCAGCGTCATAAACGAATGACGAATTGCCATCAATAGCGGTTGTTTGAATTTCGGTTGACTTTGTGTATTCAGCTGTTCTCAAAGTCGGCATTGTCGCGTCATAGACGATAATATCTGCCGTTTTAAGCACATACTCAATGATGTCCACATTGTTTTCATTAACAAGTCGATAACTTTCCACAAAAACGCTTGTGAATTTTCCAGCCGAATCATATGTGTGAGAAACAAGTGCGTTGTGAGTGATATACTTCTCATCATCATCGCCTTCTTTAATTATTCTGTAACTGCGATTTGAAGAATTTTCCACTTTTCCCACTTCGCCAAAACACTCATCATAAGTGAATTTGGAGTGTCGAGAAACAAGATATGTCCCAAGACTGTCAGCATCAGCAGCATTAGTTAATTGATCACTTGGATTATTTGCACTCGCTCTACCCTTTCCATAGACAATGTCACCCGCATTTAAAACAATGAGAGATTCAATGTCACCTCCAAATAAATACGCTCCGGCAGTGCCTACTTCATATTTATTATTATTCTCACTATTCGTCGAAGCTCTCAAGGTGAATTGAAGCGGAATGGATGTGAGCAATCTGCCGTCTGGGTCGTCATACAATCCGTCAACGCCGGAAACACGCATATACACATCAAGCACAATTGTGTCCGCTTGGATTTTGAAGTTCGTGCTTGTTGTGATGACACCATTGGCGTCAATTGTTGCACCTGCTTCAATTTCATATGTGTAATAATATGGTTTTGAACTGATTTTGTTTTCACTTTGGGAAACACTTTCATTATTGTGGAAATAATTTAAGAAATCATCACTTGCCCAACTTGTTGGCGAAATGACATAGTAAGTGCCGTCCGCAGTGTCCACTTGATAATAGTCATCAATGATATATTCAAAAGCTGTTTGCCTGTTGGAAGTGATTGAAGTGAAAAGTGGATAAACTTGAACAGAATTTTGTTGCAAGTAATACTCTGTTTCTTTTTCTTGTGCTTGTGTTGGATACCCCACTTCAACAATCGTGTATATATTTCTTGTGGTGTAGCCAGTTGACTCACTGATTTCACTCACATCTTCAATGTTGAGTTCGATGCCATTTTGGTCATTTTCTGCAAACACTCCAAGGGTGATTGAATAATAATCTTGCCCTGTTTCCTTTTCCACAATATCGCTGAAGTATTTAACTTTATATTCACCAGTATTATTTCTAATATAAACATTATATTGAGTTGCAAGCGTTTTGTCACTTTCAATATAGTCGGTTGTGTCGGAAATTCTTATCTGCTCTTTGTGAGCGTAATCTCTTGTGTTGTTAAGTTTTGTGTATTCTGTAGGTTGAGTTTCACCCGCTTTCACAATGGCATATTCAAGAGAAGATTTTGCTTCCATTTGAATTTCAACCGTGTCGTTATATATTGTCACTGAACCTGAATTTTCCCCACTGTCATCGCCATCTTCATTGAAGGAAGAATTGAACGCTGAAAGTCCAAGTTTTTCTTCGTCTTTGAATTGATTTTTCTCCAAAGCGCCATATGTGCTTCTTTGAATGTTTATGGTTTGTCTGACTTGTGCCGTGTCACCTTCTTGTGTTGTGTCACCTTCTTGTGTTGTGTCGTTCACTTTTTCAAGCTCAACCACCATAACCACATTTTCAAGCATTGAGGAAGTGCCATAAAGTTGACCAGAGAAGTGTGGAACTTCAAAATCTTTGTTGGTTTCAACAACATCAATAACGCCGTCTTGATATATGTTCTTGTATGAAGCGTCACCAGAAATGAGTTTTATTCCACCTTCTTCAATGACAGCTTCTTCAACCTTTTCGCCTTTATATTCAAACCAAACTCTTGAAACAACAATATCTTGAATGTTGCTTTCCGAAATTTCGCTGAATTCGCCACTATTAAGCGAAGCATCCGATATTGCTGGAATCACAACATTTCCACCTAAATTCTCATAAACATTCACTGAAAATCCGCCCATTGTCAATTGAAGTTCGGCTTCATCGGAATATTCCGGAGTCTCGCCTGTGGAACGATTTATTCCATTTGGCTGAACAACTTTTCCTTGATGCATTACGCCAAACACCATTTGCGTCTTCCCGTTAAGTGAGCTTGTTTTAAGATATAGATTGAATGATGTGAGACCTGTCTGTCCTTTAACTGTATTAAAATCCTTTGTTAAATAAGTTTTTTGGACTTGAGTTTCGCCTTCATTTTCAAGAATGGTGTAACCATAATAATAATCAAAATATTTATTATCAGAAGAATCAAGGGGTGTTTTCATTGACCCCCAGCCAGATTGTTCGTTGAAGATTGAAATATTCAAAGTTGGTTTATCATCGTTAGCAATTTGTCCACCACAGTCAATGGTGTAAGCAAAATCATATCCAAACGCCCCAGAATTTTCACTTGTCACTTCGCCACTTGCAAAGTCGACTTTGTTGAATGCCACACCAATTTGAGCGGTTGATCCTTCAGAAATTATGGTGTTGGAAATTTTGTTAACATTCGGTTCAATGCTTGCTTGAACTTGGAAATATATTCTCAATTTGTAGCCATAATTGTCAATGGCGTCAATATAATAACTTCTGTTGCCAATTGCCAAAGGGTTAACCTTAAAATAGATGTCTCTATTTTGAGCCACTTTTCCGTGGGAATATTTGCTTTCAGTTTTATCCCAACCATCCAGAACCAAATTGTCAAACTTGCTGTTATATTCAGACTCGGCAGAATTTATCACCATTGAATAATCAAAAGCGTATGCTTCATTGATGTTATTTTGCCCTTTCAACACTTTCAAAATTGGATAAATAGCATTATTGCCAAAATTGTAAAGATAGTGTTGACCAGTCCTGTCTTTTGAGATGATGTATGGGTTTGCTGATGTGTTAGATTCGGCAAGAGTGCCGTCTTCAAGTTCAATAATCTCACCTTGACCATATTGCTCACTGTCGGCACTTCTTCTGAAGTCAATGTCATAATCTTGCTTGATTGTGAATCTCAAGTTTGCACTCACAGTGATTGGAATCGTTCCTTTACTGTCAAGATAGGTTGTGTAAGTAATTCGGAACATAACATCATTGCCGTCCACGCCTGAACCTCTTGGGAGAATGCTGTAATCACTGCCATAATCATCATACGCATTGACAGAAGCATAGTTTCTTGTTTGGTCAATAGGGTTAATATAGCCATTGTTTCCAAAATCTTTCCATTCATTGTCTGTCATATATATAGGAGCAAGTCCAGTTTTGTTATCTTCAAGAAGTTCATTGTGCACTGCAATTGCTTCTTGAGTCAAGTTGTTGTATGGGTCTGCCGGATTGTCTTTAAGTGCAATATCAATACCATAAATTTTAATATTAAGTCGTCGTGTCGCTCCAATATCGTTTGAAGTGAGATACTCGCCAGTTTTTGCATCTCTGATTCCAAGTCCCATAAGGCTCAAAATCGCTGTGTAGCCGTTGTTGCCACTGCCCACGAGAATCACTTCTGATGTTGTTCTTGCATCTTGTCTAACTTCAAATCTGACATTGAGTTGCATACGATATGAATAGTTTGTTCTGTGAGTTATCTCTTCAGTTGTTGTTTCATCATTTCTTGTTTTTGCAACTTTTTCTCTTGTGAGAATATAGCCGATGTAATATTCATTTGTGGTGTCAACTTTTGTGTTTGAATCAAATTTGACATCTTTCATATCTTCAAAGGTTATTCCAGCATTTTGGTCAGAAAGTGAAATTTCTTCAAAAATGCAACTTCCTTCTCCGACAATTCCAACATTATTTTGTCCTTCATTTGCATCACTTTCATTTGTATATGTTCCAACATAGGAATACCCTTGCAAATTTGCATCCAGTTCAATTGTCACTTTTTGAGAGCCATAGTCTTCAAACTTAACTTCCAAAACTTTGAACTCATTTCCATTTTCAAATCGCACAAAATAACTTTCTTGCAATTTTATGCCATCTTTGATTTGGTAAGTAAGTTTTGGATTTTTTCTTGTGGCAAGTTTTATTGATGCGACATCATTTGAAACAATGTTACCATAATATAAGAGAACAATTCTGTTGGTCAAATATGGCTCATATTTAAAGTATTGATTCCAGTTGAGTGGTTTTGATTCTGAAACTGCATCACCTTGACTTGAATAAACGCCTTGGAAAGTGTAGCCTTCATATGAATTGCCCATATCCAAAATGTTGTCCACGCCTTTTGAAGAAACGGTGACTGATTGAATTTTGTAGTTCGCACCTTTTGTAAATCTCAAATAATATGTGCCACTTGCGCTGTTAAGGAAATTATATTTCAAAAGTCGATTATAGCCAAACAAATTGTTGGTCTCATATCCTGCAATATCTTCTGCAAACACACTTTCATAGTCTTGTTCGCGAATAATTGAATTGGATTCCACTGTGACCACATCATTGCCACTCACCATAACTTTGTAGGTGGTTGGAACATTGTTGACCAAAAGTGTGAACAGAACACTGCCGGCTCTGTCGGTGTTGTTTAATTTGAAGTTGAATTTGAAGTTTTCCATTTTGACAACATCATTTTCACAGTCCAATTTGCCGGTCTTGATTTGTGCAGTTTGAGAGAAAGAAGTCGAATCATTGACAAGCAAAGTGACATTTTCAATTTCTGTGATGTCAAGAGTGTAGTCATAGACATAATTTTCTCCATTGCCTTTGTTTGTGCATTCAATGTAAACTCTTGATTTTGCATCCTTTGTTGTGAAGTTTGCTTGTGTGTTGAAGAAATCTTCAATCGTGGTGTTGTTGTCGATATATTCTTCTTCAAGTTGTGTCCTGCCGTCTGGCGTTGGATAGTTTGGAGTTAATGAAACATTTTTGTGAATTGTGTATATATATTTCACATTGAAAGTGTAGATAATTTCGCCATAGAAGCGATATTCCACCACAAAGTTTTGTTCATATTGACCATCTTCGCCGACGTTTTCAAGAGTGATTGATTTGTTGTTCTCTCCGCCTTCAAAGGTGAAGGTTTCACCTTCTCTTATTGAGTTTGTGTATTGATTTCTAATTTCTTCATATAGGTATGAAGCCGTGTTGCTCAAATCAAGTTCAATCACATCTTGCGAATAACGATTACCTTCCTTTTCTTCGCTTTCTTGATAATTCACAAGCGAATCTTGTGTGAGTTTGGTGGTTGGAAGGAAATTGAGCGTGAAATAGAACTGATAACTTGGGCTTGTGTCGGTCACAGTTTCTTGTTCAACACCCTTTTCTGCCTTGTTGACAAAGAATTCTGTCACCAATTCTTCACCGATTGTTATCTCTTCGTTGAGCACAATTTTGATGTATGTGATTGCCTCTTCACCAGCACCAACTGAAACTTCTTCAAACACAAAGTCAGAAATTTTCAAAACTTCTTCGCCTGCAAGGTCAGTTTCGGAAATCGTAAGCCACTCTTCCATAATATTTGTGTCTGTTTCAGCATCCACGCCTTCTTTATATATTTTGTCGCCACTTTCCAAATTCAAAACAGGATAGGTGTGAGATTTGAAGTGTTCTGCTTTTATCTTCACATTGTCAAGGCTTGTTGGCAGGTGTGCCACAATAAAAGTCTTGTCTTCAATTTTGATATATTTTGAAAGGCTGTCATCGCAAAGTGAGAATTTGAATTCATCCTTTATGTCAGCACCATCATCGCCCACTTTGATGGTTGAAATAAAGTCGCTGATATCATAATTTGTTCCGCTTGCTTTCGCTTCATTAATATCAGAGATAAATGTGATATCATATCCGCCATCCAAAGTGAAATATATGTTGAAGATATTGAGATATTGAGTGTATATTCCAATTGAGAAATCGCCATTTTCAAGAATAGAAGATTTTGTGAAGAATGCAAGAATGAATTCGCCATTTGTGCCAGAATTTCTGAAATCAAAATATCCCACATTTTCTTTTGGAAGGAAATATAACATCTCTTGACCACTAAATTTGACAACATAACCACTCACATTTTCTTCGCCAATTTCAAAATCAGTTTCCGCGTCAATAATAGCATAATTTGTGATTTCGTCACTTTCTTCGTTGAGAAGAATATATTTTCCGCTCTTGATTCCATCTAAAGAGCCAACTGTCATCTCTTCTCCAAGAATATAGTTAACTTCACCAGATGCTTCTTCTTTCGTCACTTCATAAAGTTTGTTGCCGTCCACAAGTTTTGTGAATTGATAGAAATAATCATCTTCGCTGTAACCTTCTTTGATGGAAGTGAAGTGTGCATAAACATCATTGATTGGGTTGTTTACATCGCCAATTTTTTCTGAAACCGAAATTTTATATTCATATTCTCCGCCAACCATAATTTCGTCCACATAATCGCCATCATCTTCTTGAATGGTCACATCTCCGTTGACCTTTCCACCGGTCGCAGAGTAAACATATTCTGGAATTTCGCCGTTATAAACAATTGTGTAAAGTCTTTCCGACCTTATCACCAAAATGTCGTTAATATAATAATTTTTGGCAATTCTCACAACAATTTGAGCGTCCGCTGTCAGCACTTTTGCTTTCAAAACGCCAGTTGCCTCATCAAGATTAAGTTCCAAATATTGTGAATAGTCTTCAAATCCTTCACCATTGATGACAACATCATATATAGTATATTTTGCTGACAAGTTGGCAATTTCAGTGCCATCCACATTTTGAAGAGTGTCAAATCTCTTCTTTCCGATATTTGCTGTGGCAGAAGTTTTGTCGGTGAACACTTCTTCAAAGTCGATATCAAATTCCTGCTCGGTGATATATTCTGCACCATCGCTGTATGGATAAGTCACTTCGGCAAGTTGATAATTTGATTCTATCTTTATTCTATAATACATAACATAAGTAATATTATTACCTTGATATGTTTGCGAGAGTGTGAGTCGCAAAACCAAATAAACATCTTCATTTGGCTCAACCAAAGATTTCAAGATGATTTTGTCGGTGATGCTTTCACCAGTTTTTCCAAGTGTCACCAAATCTTCATAGCCAGTTGTTATTGAATATATGTCAAGAGTGGAGCGGATGGTATTACCTTGTTTTGAAATATAGTGGAAGCCAAAGTCTTCATCTGTCACTTCGCTTTCGCCGTCATCAACATACACCACTTGATATTCACCGCCCGCTTTGTAGGAATCATAAATTCCTTTTTCTGCCATATTGTTGATGAATTCTTGAATTTCCACTTCGCTTGTGGCATTTGTGACAATATCATCAAATCCAAACGCTGTGCCATCCTCATTTGTTCTTTCATAGTTAACATAGATTAACCCAACTTTCGTCAAACGCACATCGACATAAATGATATCATTGACATCACCACTTTCGTTTTGGTCAATTCGGCTGAAAGTTAGATTTGCGTTGATATTGAATCCCGGCAATTGTTTGATGCTGATTCTTGAACCAGAGAAGATAATCAAATCACTGGCAGTTTCCACCGACCAGTCGTTGTATACCATATAACTGCCATTTTCAACAAGCACAAGGACATATTCGCCATTATTGTCCAAAATATCATAGGTTGTTCCTTCGTCACTCACACCATCTTCTTCGCTGAAAAACATATTGACAATTTTGCTCACTGTTTCAGCATAACCCACTTGGAAATCAAGTGTGGAGCAAGCAAGCGACAAAATTTCTTTGTCACTGTCAAGAAGGATGAATTGACAAGAAGTGTTGTCTGCACCTTGTTCTTGATATTGAAGTGAAATTGATGAGTCAAGTTTGATGCCCAAGTTTGCCACAAATCCACCATTTTTGGAAAGAATTTGTCCGTCAGCAGTTTTTTCCACAGCCAAAATGCCATTTTGAACAAAGGAAATATTGGAAACGCCAGTAAAGCCAATTGGTGAAACATCTTCGTTTGTGCTGTTAAGAATATATCTGTTTATATAATCTTTTGCCACATAAATATCATAATATGTGGAAAGGTTTTTTGCAGTCGTGTTACTTTCATCTGCAAGTTCGTCAAGATAGACATTTGTTTCTTTTTGCACCATCAAATAGTTTGGATTGACAACAAAGCCCAAATCAATTCGAAGAGAGAAGTTGTTTTGACGATTATAATATATCGTCAGTTCCACAGTGCTCAAAGATTTGACATCAGCAAATTGAAGGCAAATTTCTCCTTCATCATTTTCCGCCAAACGAACATTATTGACAAACTCTGCGCCAACGACTGTGCCGTTAACCACCAAAATTGTGTTATTTCGTGTCCACTCAAGCGAGTTCTCGCCACTGCTTGTCTTGTCGTAACTGATTGGCAAATATGTGTTCAAGGAAATATAATCATTTCCAAATGCCAGTTTTTTGGTGGTCGATTCATTGCCATAGGTCAAATAGTCAATATATGGAGTGTAGTATTCACTGATGATATCTTGACTTTTGATGTTTGGCATAATTCGAAGAGTCAATTGAATGTTGACAATATTATTTGGGTCTGTCACATCAAACACAAGGTCAAAATAATCATTTGCAAAAATTGAAACAATTTGGATTTGTGAGATGTGAGCAGAAGTGTAACTCACCTTTTCGCCATTATTTAAGAGATTTAACATTCCAGCAGAATCAGTCACATTTGGGTTGGAGAATAAAGCGTCAAGTTCTTCGCTTGAAAATTCTGCCAAAAACTCATCAGCAAGTGAGAATTGAAGGTTTTGAGAAGCATCATCAGAGTCGCCAACATACACTTTGATTAAACTGTTGAGTGAAACAGTTTCGTTGAGAGTTAAGTATTTTCTGACAACACCTTGTGCTCTGTCACCTTCTTCATAGGTTTCTTCTGCGGTCAAAAATTCGCTTGTGGCATATTCCACCTTCGTCACGCCAGCACTTTCAATTTCGAAATTCACTTGTCCTGGCGACACTTCATCTGGAACAGTCCCAAAAAGAGAATTGATGTTAGCATTCAAAGATGTGGATATTTTTGCTGAATTTGTGGAATTAAAACTTCGAATTTGATTGTCCACAATGTTTATATAATTTTTGTTAGTTTCTTCCACCAAACTAAACGATGCAGCTTCTGTGTATATAATTTTGCCGTATTGGTCAAAGATAACAGTGTTCAAAAGTTGAGAAAGTTTTGAAACTGCAGAACTGTCTTGTTCATCAAGAATTTGAGTGTTGCCCCAAGTGATGGTTTGAATGCCAGAACTGTCAATTTTGACAGAAATTATGGAATCCAAACTGTATCTCGTGTCGTTGTCATAGATAAATTGATATTGTGAAGATTCCGCTTTTTGAGCATACAAAGTGAAATTCGAGTATGTTTCATTGTTATATGAAATTTCAATTGCCTTTGTTTTGGTCGTTCTGCCATTGTTGTAAACAAGGTGTGGCGTGAATTGATTGCCGTCAGTATTTTCAAATTTTCGAGAAATTGAAACACTCGCAGTGCCACTTATCGTTCCATTGACATCGCTAAATTCCATTGCGCCGATTTCAAAGTAGTTTAACAAATTCCCACCTTCATCAGTGTAGGTCGCAAGATTTCCATCTCTATCTCGGAATTCAACTTTGATATAACCCGCATCTGTTTCGCTCAAATCGCTTGTTCCAGCATTATATAAATCTTGAAGGTCATTTGCTGTGAACATTCCGCTTTGATTGTTAAAGCTTATGGTGATATTAAATGTGTCACTTTCTTGTTCTGTTGTATACAAAATTGATGGAACATAAAGATAATTGTTTTCTTCTTCATCTTGAATATTAAATCTGTTATTTTCCATTGCCGAAGAGAAGGAAACATTGGAAGTCAAATCATCAAACTTCAAAGTTGGTGAAACCACAAGCGCGCGAGGACTGCTGGTGTAAACAATTTCATATTTTCCGTCTTCGTCAACATACACCACTTCATCAGCGTTCGACTTCACTGTGGCAAAAATGATATAGATATCTTCGCTTGTTGCATTCAAAACAGTCAGTGCGGTGCTGGAAAGTTCATACAAATACACCGTTGTGGCAGACGAGTCAAGCATTGAAAGTGTGATATCTTCGCCCACATTATATTGCACAACACTCTTATAACTCAAAACATTTTCAATTCCATCAATTCTTCCGCCAGTTGGAGAATAGAAGAAATATCTCACTTCTTGATAGACATTTTCACTTGGCACATTGATTTGCTCGGAAAGTTCAATGGAGTCAGAAACATTTTCGTCACTGTCGAAGAAGAGCATAAATCTTTCAGTTTCATTATCTTTCCAATAGACATTTTTTTCAGCATTTTCTTCAAAAGTGATGGTTAAAGTTTGAAGAGAATTGATATCAAAATTTCCACCCAAAACATCCCAACCGTCTTCACTTTCCACAAAAAGTGCCAGCTTAAACTCTGTCACTTCTTCAACATTTGAAGATATTTTATAACTAAAGTTTGAAGCACTTGTTGAAGCTGAAGTGTTTGGAAGAATGAAATAATAATTTTTCTCAAACTCTTCAATTGTTGGCAAATATGACTTTGAGCTGTCATATTTTTCTTCAAAAATTTGATATGTCACTTCGCCAGTTTCTTGATTTGTGACAACTTGGACACGCATCACATTTTCGCCCACAATTTTGGTGTTTGAAATGTCGCTTGTGAGAGCAATACCCACATTCCCGGCATAAACAGAGTTGATGTTTGTCCCTTCATTATCTTTGATAACCACACCCAAATTTCCGTCAAATATTGACGATGTGGAACTTGAAGCAAGAGTCAAATATCTGTCCACAATTCCAGTGAAGTCATCATTTGCAATTTCAAAACTGTCCACTGTGACATCTTTCACAACAACATCGACACTGAAAGTTTTGTATACATCACGCCCTTGGTTTTCTTCACTCTTGAAATATCTCAAAGCGGACTCATTCATCTCTTCAAAACTTTCAAAATCACCATTTTGACTCAAAAACTCATTTTGATATTTGGCAGAAGAGAAGGTGTAGACAGCAATGGTGTCATTATAGCCCAGTGCGGTCACTTTGTCTGCAGTGAAAGTTTGTGTTTCATAGTCAAAGGATATGTAACTTGAAGTTGTTTCATAGAAAACAAGTTTTTGGTCGCTGTCACTACTGAACATATATCCACTGTTTTCAGGAGAAAATTCCACTTCCACTTTGAAGTTTGAGCCGACAACGACTTGGTTATCTCCAATTTCAGTTTTTTCGCCGTCACCAGTGTCATAAATATAACCAGTAACACTCTCAACCGGAACATCGACTGCAATGCTGGCATATATCGGACGAATCAAGCGATAGTCAGAAGTTGCACAAAGAGAAGCAACCCCGCCATTTATGTATTCCATTCCAATTTCATCATTAAAAGAGGTGGAAAGTTCAACAAGAAAAGGGGTGTTGAGATAAACAACTTGTGGCACTTTGATAATGCCGTTGTCAAGATAACCATTTTCTGCCACAGTGTTACCAAGAGAAAGGGTTATCTTTTTTGTTGTGACATTTTCAGTCGCAGTTGTGATGGTCATATAAAAATCATCTGAAACTTCATAAAGTCCAGTGGCTTCATTATAATTCTCATCTTGAACATAACTTATACTTTCAGGATTTATCGTTTCTTCATTGAAATATCCCAAAAGGAACATCACAAAGATAGAAACGCCCAAAAGACCAATTATGGCTGCGATAGTTATTAGGACAACTTTCCAAGTTGCTAATGCTCTTCTTTTCTTTTTCATACCTACCCCTTCATAATTATTTGTTATATTAAACAAGATAATTATACAATTATTTTGGATTTTTCGCAAACAAATAAAACAATATTATAAAAATATATTAAATATTTTTTTAAAAGTAAAAAATTCAATAAAAAAATAATTTTAAAATTGTCAAAAAAACTTGCCAAAATAGATTGTTTATAAATATTGTTTTTTCACACAAACCCTTGACAAAATAGGTGTTTTGTGGCTATAATAAAAATGAGAAAAATAATAAAAATTCAAAAAATCATCAAAATTTTAAGTTTTTTTCAAAAAAATATCAAAAAAAATTAATTTTTAATTCTTTTTTTGAATTTTTTAATAATTTATTTTAAAGGAGAGAAAGATGATTCAAACATCAAATGTGTCGCTGGCGTTTGGCGGACGAGTTCTGTATAAAGAAGTAAACTTGAAATTCACAAAAGGGAATTGCTATGGCATCATTGGTGCAAACGGTGCTGGAAAATCAACATTTTTGAAAATTTTGACTGGCGAAATTGAACCAAACACCGGCGAAGTGATTATAACACCCGGCGAAAGAATGTCGGTTTTGGAGCAAAATCAAAATAAGTATGACAACGAAACCGTTTTGAACACCGTGCTTTTGGGACATAAACGCCTGATGGAAATTCAAAAAGAAAAAGACGCCCTATACAGCAAAGAAGATTTCAGCGATGAAGACGGCATCAGAGCCGGCGAACTTGAAACCGAATTTGCCGAATTGGGCGGTTGGGAAGCTGATGGCAATGCCAAAACCCTTCTTCAAAGTATGGGCATCAAAGAAGATGATTACAACCGACTTATGAGCGAAATGGACTCAAAAATCAAAGTGAAAGTCCTTTTGGCACAAGCACTTTTTGGCAATCCAGACATTTTGATTTTGGATGAACCAACAAACAACCTTGACTTCAAAACTATCAGATGGCTCGAAGATTTCCTTTTGGATTTTGAAAATATTGTCATCATCGTTTCGCACAACCGTCACTTCTTGAACAAAGTTTGCACTCATATTTGTGATGTTGACTATGGTCAAATCAATATGTTTTTGGCAAACTATGATTTTTAGTATGAAACAAGCCAACTTCTGCTACGTAAACAAAAAGAACAGAACAAGAAAGCTGAACAGCGTGCAAAAGAACTCAAAGATTTCATCGCTCGTTTCTCTGCCAATGCTTCAAAATCCAAGCAAGCAACTTCAAGAAAAAGAGAACTTGAAAAGTTGACTCTTGACGACCTTAAACCATCGACAAGAAAATATCCATATGTTGACTTCAAATTTGAACAACAAATTGGGAAAGAAATCTTGAAAGTGGAAAATTTGACGAAAAAAGGTATGTTCAAAAATCTTTCTTTCAATGTTGAACCAAACCAAAAAATTGTCTTTTTGTCTTCAAACTCACTTGTTTTGACCACTCTTTTCAACATTATTATGGGAAAAGAACAAGCCGACAGTGGCACTGTGCAATTCGGAAAAACGATAAAGCCGTCATATTTACCTCAAGATAATCGTGAATATTTTGAAGATTGCCACCTTTCTGTTGTTGACTGGTTAAGACAATTTTCAAAAGACAAAACCGAAAGTTATGTTCGTGGCTGGCTTGGGCGTATGCTCTTCACAGGTGAAGAAAGTTTGAAAGAAGTCAGCGTTTTGTCTGGCGGTGAAAAAGTGAGATGTATGCTCGCAAAACTGATGTTGGAAAGTGGTAATTTGCTCGTTTTGGATGAACCAATCAATCACCTTGACCTTGAAAGCATCACATCACTCAACAAAGGACTTATTAACTTCAAAGGACCAATTCTTTTCACAACTGGTGACCAAGAAATCATTGAAACCGTGGCAAACCGAATCATTGACATTGTCGATGAAAACACCATTATTGACAAAGAAATGTCTTATGAAGAATATATGTCCACAAAGTGAGTGTCTTGAAAATTCTTTTAATTTTTTAGCATAAAACAAAAAAAGGGAAAATAATTAAAAAAATAATAAAAAATACCAAAAAAATTGAATTTTTCTTGTTTTTTATGAATTTTTAACTAATTTTTTAATATTTTTTCGATTAAAAAATATTTTGTGGAGAAAAATATGAAAAATAATTTGAAAGGAAAAGTGGCAATCATCACTGGCGGAAACTGTGGAATTGGACTTGCCATTGCCAAAAGATTTTTGGAAAAAGAGATGAAGGTCTTTTCCATCTCTCGCTCCAAAGTGGACAATCTCGACCCGATTGTTTGCTTTCAAAGCGATGTTAATGACACAGAAAGAGTGAGCGAAATTTTGAAAGAGATATATGAAAAAGAAAAACACATTGATATTTTTGTCAATAATGCTGGATTTGGCACAGCCGGTGCCATTGAAAACTCTTCCAAAGATAATATATACAAACTCATCGAAACCAATCTGTCGGCTGTTATCGCTCTTTCATCCGTTGTTCTTCCATATCTCAAAGAAAGTAAGGGCAAAATCATCAACATAAGTTCGGTTGGTGGCATCATTCCTTTGCCATATCAAGCAACATACAGTGCATCAAAAGCTGGCGTGGAAATCTTTTCCAAAGCGCTTGCCAATGAGGTTAAACCATTCGGTGTCAGTGTGACAGCCATACTTCCTGGAGACACCAAAACTTCTTTCACCAAAAATCGAATTGTTGAAAATGACACAACTGACAAAAACTTCAAGGCAAAAATTGAAGAATCCATCAAAAAAGTGGAAAAGGACGAACAGACCGGCAAAAGTCCTGACAGTGTTGCCAAAGTTGTCACAAAAATTGCCAAAATGAAAAAGCCACCACTTCGAAAAACCGTGGGGTTTTCATATAAACTTGTGGTTTTCTTGCCAAGAATACTCTCCACAAAAATGGTGAATTTTATTGTCAGAAAACTTTATTGTAAATAACAATTTGAAAAAAACTTTATATACAAACTAAAAAATAATAAAAAATATAATTAAAATATCAAAAAAATATCAAAAAAACACATAAAAATCAAATTTTATGCGTTTTTTTTATTGAATTTTATTTATTTTGTTTTTTCAGCACTTTTATTTATGTCTTCAATATCAACACTGTTGGTGTGTTTAATTTGTTTCCATTCCACTTTTTTAAATAAAGCAAGGAAACAGATTGGAATCAGGCAAATCATAAATATTGGATATGCAAACATCGACAAAATTTTTTCTTTTTTGGTTGCTTTTATTCTTTTCCAATCTTTCAAAACTGCAATTGAGCCATATGCAAACATCCCTAAATATAGAAGGATGAAAGTCTGTGCCAGAGCAAGAAGCAAAAATGCCATCTCTTGGAAAAAGGATGCGCCCATCAAAAGTTTGATAAAACTTTCGATAATTGCATAAAAACCATTGACAATCGCCCAACTTGATGACAGAATTGGAAACGGAGCAAAAAACATAAGAAAATCATAAAATGGAAATTTCAAAGTTTTGAATAATTTTAACAAAAACGAAAATGTGAATGCCTTACAGCATAAATACGAACCTTTTTGCCAACGCATCCTTTGTCTGTATGTTTGTTTCCAAGTTTCTGGTTGTTCATCATAAAATATCGCATCATCACAATATAGGATTTTTTTACCTTTCGTCAAATTGTCGCAAGAAAATTCCAAATCTTCTGTTATACAGGTGTATTTCCAGCCTAATTTAGGATTTAAAACTTCTTTTGGCGCTAAAAATCCTGTTCCTGAAATATGTGTTGACATATTGCAAACCGTTCGCGGTGTGTGCAGAAAGCGACATTCTCTCACAAAACCAACAGAAGCACCCATTGAGAACAAAGTTTTTCCATAGTTTTTTGATGCTCGGTAAGAGGTTATAACATTACCCCCCCCCGCAAAATTGAAGGCCTTGTTCATTTCGTATATATAATTTTTATCCAAAATGTTGTCAGCATCAAAAACAAACCAGCCATCCGGGTCATATTCCGGAAAATCTTTCGCAATGTTTTGCAAAAGGAAATTGAGTGCATAACCTTTTCCAATCTCATCTTTGTTGTGTCTTTCATAGACAACCGCACCTTTTTCTCTTGCAATTTCAGCAGTTTTGTCGCCAGCATCACAATTGTCGGCAACCACAAAAATCTTGACTTTTTCAAGGTTATAATTCTGCTTTTTGATGCTGTCTAGAAGTTGCCCTATCACAAGTTCTTCATTTCTTCCTGCAATTAGTATTCCATAAGTGGATTCTGTTTTGGTGTCCTTAAATTTTTTCTTCTTGAAAAGCCCTATTATGATATATAAGAACTGATACGCCATAAGTAAGCCCATAACAATTCCAACAATAATATTGATAATATCCCACGCTCCCATAGTAAACCTCTAAAATTTAATCTTCTTTTCAAAGTATGAAACAATCGTGTCAATTTTAAGTCGTTCTTGTGCCATTGTGTCACGGTCGCGCACCGTCACAGTGTCATCTTCCAAAGTGTCAAAATCAATGGTGACACAGAATGGTGTGCCGATTTCATCTTGACGGCGATAGCGTTTTCCGATTGACCCCGCTTCATCATAGTCACACATAAATTCTTTGGACAAAACAGCATACACTTCTTTTGCTTTTTCGCTCAAATTCTTTTGAAGTGGCAAAACTGCAACTTTGAATGGAGCAAGGAAAGGTTTGAAGTGCATAACCACTCTTGTTTCGCCATTTTCTAATTTTTCTTCTTCATACGCTTCACTCATAATGGCAAGGGTGAGTCTGTCAGCTCCAATGGAGTATTCAATGACATTTGGCAAAAACTTTTCGTTTGTGAACGGGTCAAGATATTCCATATTTTTACCACTGAACTCACTGTGTCTTGACAAATCCCAGTCACCGCGATGATGAATGCCATTAAGCTCCTGCCAGCCAATTGGAAAATTATATTGAATGTCACACGCCGCTTTGGCATAGTGAGCCAACTTTTCGTGGTCGTGGAAACGCAAATTTTCCTTTTCAAGCCCAAGGTCGCACACAAAGTCCATCGCTCGCTTTTTATAGTCATTATAAAAATCCATACTGTCCTTTGGATGGCAGAATTTTTGAAGTTCCATTTGCTCAAATTCCACTGTTCTGAAAAGGAAATTCCCCGGTGTTATCTCATTTCTGAAAGATTTGCCAATTTGTGCAATCGCAAAAGGCACTTTGGCACGCATTGTTCTTTGCACATTCAAAAAGTTGACATATTCCCCTTGGCAGGTTTCCGGTCGAAGATACACCACATCTTTCTCACCTTCCACAGTTCCACGACTGGTTTCAAACATAAGCTTGAATTGTCTGACCGGCGTCCAATTGAAGTTGCCACAATGCGGACATTTAACTTTGTGCTCTTCAATGAAATTTTGCATCTCTTCAGTGGTCATAACTTCCACATCAACATCTTTGAACTTCTCTTCAATCAAGTTGTCAGCACGAAAACGATATTTACAACTTTTGCAGTCAAGTTGTGGGTCGGAAAAACTTTGAACGTGCCCACTTGCTTCCCACACGCGTGGATTCATAAGTATGGCAGCATCCACACCAAAGGTTTGCGGGTCTTCTTGCACAAATCGCTTCCACCACGCTTTTTTGATATTGTTTTTCAGTTCCACGCCCACTGGCCCAAAATCCCAAGTGTTTGCAAAACCGCCATAAATCTCACTGCCTTGAAAAACAAAACCGCGAGATTTACACAAATTAACAAGTTTGTCCATTGTCAAATTTTTATCCATTTTTCTCTCCTTTTTTTAAAAAGCCCTATGCTCACAAAAGCATAGGGGCGATTTTCTGACCGCTGTTCCACCCTAATTTGCAAATCTCTTTGCCTTATCTAGTCTGTTCGCCGACCACGCGTTTGGCTTGGGAGTTGCCAATTCCTTCATTGCCAAAATCTTAAACAATTTTATTATACGCCAAAAGATATCAATTGTCAATTATATCAAATAAAAAATTTTTATATTTTTTTGCAATAAGTATTGAAAAATATTTTTAAATAATATATAATCTTAAAAGGAGAAAAAATTATGCTTAACATTAAGAAAAGAATTAAAAATTTGACCTTGACAAATAATAACGATTTGAAAAGTTTTGTTTTTGATATTGTGACTCGAAAGGAAATATTTGACCAAATTCAAACACCATCAAAACACACTTTCTATGACCCAAAAATCGTGTCAAACAAAGTTGTGGACTGCATCAAAACAATTGTAACCGAAAACTCTGATGAAAACTACTCCATCAAAGAATGTATCAAATACAATGTTAATGGACATAAGAAAGTTGTCAAAAAAACCTTGCTCTTTGGCAAAGATAACACTCTTGAATTCGCTGTTGAAAAACAAAATGAAATCAAGTGGTATGCTGTTAACAAAGATAATTCTGTGTCACCATTATCAATTGTTCCAAAAGGAGCAACAAAAAAGGAAAATGTGTTCGACAACTTTGTGAAAACTTTTTTCCGCAAAAATGACAACAAAGAAAAATAATTTTGAAAAAAGCAATCAATGATTGCTTTTTTGTTTTTTCTTCAAATTTTTGTATTCTTCAATTTTTTCAAGGAAGAATTGACGATATTTTGCCACCACTTCTTCCCAAGTGTCTGCTCGAAGTTTGTCGACATTTTTTTCACTTTTTCAAGAAGCGGTTTGTTGTTTAATATTTCCCAAATCTTCTTTGTAAAACTCTCTTCATCAAAATCGCTCAAAAATCCAGTCACGCCGTCTTCAATTCGCTCTCCACAGCCATAGTTTTTGAGTGCCAATGTTGGCAAACCACAAGACGCTGACTCCAGCACCACCAAACTGTCCGCTTCAAAATCTAACGGAAAAAGCACCAAATCGGCAGTTTTGTATATTCCATTCAAAACCTTTCTGTCTATTAAATTTTATCTACTTTCCAAAAAAAGTCAAATAAAAATATGATAATCAAGATTTTCGCCACACTTCAAATGTGGCTTTACAAAACAAAAAAAAGAGAGTGTTCAATCTCTCTTTATGCTTCATATTTATAATCTGAATGTCTTTCTTCAAAACTTGTTTTTCCGATAAGTTCATATGTGAAACTGTTGATGTTGAGTTTATACAAATAGTAACCAGAATCGGTGTCGACAATTGCTGTTGAAGAATCTTCATCTTCGCTAACTTCAATGCCAGCTTCTTCTTTTTCTTTGTCAATAAGCTCTTGTTCAAGTTCGCTTAATTCTTCAAGTTGAGCGTAGTAATATATGTTTTCGCCATCATAGCTATATAATTCACCGGTTGTGTGAATGGCAGTCATTGCAGTTTCAAGCGAATTTGTGGCAGTGAGAGTGATTTTCCCACTGGCATCGCTGTGAGTGAGTGGAGAGAAGTCCACTTCGTATATATTTGTGGAAGTGACAAGATAGCCGAGTTTGTCATCAATAAACATAATTTCAAAATCAGAAATTTCTGTGCCTGCTTCATCAACAACAACGAAAGAGCCGTTCCCGCGAGCGTTTTTGTATTTCATTCCATTACTACCTTCAAAGATAACTGTGTCGATGTTGCCAAAAATTATGTTTATATCGCTGGCAGAAGTGGAAGGTAAGCGATGAGCATCATCAATCAAGATAACTTCATCACGAGAAGAATTTACGCTGACATCATTATAGAAAATTTGTGTTTGAGAAAATTCATTTTGATAAGAATACACAATGATATCGCTTTGGCGTTGCAAGAATTGAATTGTCCCGTTATTTTTGTTGTATAGTGATTTTACAGAATTTTCGTCATTCACTTTGATTTCATAAATACCGGTTTTTTCATCTTCGTCAGTGGCAACATAATAAATTTTGCCATTCCAGCCTTCACGAGATACCGCACCTGTCAAAGTGGTTTCTGGAATTGCCACACTTGACACATTTTCTGCCAAAGTTTTGGCACTGACAGAGCCACCATTCACCTTGAGTGAAAGAAGTTTGTCGCCAGCAAGAGCCACAATATAGTAGTTGCCGTCATATTCCAAAACTTCAATCTTTGACACTTCGCTTTCAAAAGTGTATTGTTCTTTTTCCTTGTCGCCACGGGTTGAGCACAAAACTGGATATGTGAATTGATGTGAAGAAGTGCCGTCATCAGCGCCATATCTGTGTTCATCTGGTCTTAAATAGAAAAGATAATCGCCGAGCGTGAACATAAATTGATAATCACTTGCCACCACTGTTTCCACCAATTTTTCATTTCCGTTCGGGGTGAAATTAATCCCCTTCGCATCTCTTTTATTATTAAGGTTGTAGCGTGCAAGATAGGAAGTGCCTTTGGCGGATTTAAGTTCGCTCAATTGAGTGAAAGAAGAAACATCAGAGAACGCATTGCCATAATAAAGATAGCCGTCCACAACAACGCCCGCATTTCCGTTATAAATCAAACCACCTTCGCTGTTTTTCAATAAATTGGCACTGTTACAGCCTGCCAAAATAAAACCCAAAGTCAAAAAACAACAAATCGCCATTAAAATTTTTTTCATAATCTCTCCAAGTTGTTAATATTAAGAAAATTTCTCTACTCGCTATTTTACAATATTATTGTTATCTTTGTCAATAATATTTATATAATTTCAAAATGATTAAAAAAGATATTTTTCCCCAAAACTAAACAAAAATCGGCACAAGTTTGTTTTGAACGATATCACAAGAGGTGAGAAAATATTCCACTCCGTTTTTCTTCAGCACCAAATTTTGTTTTAAGTAGGCGTGGATATGTCCATAGACAACCGCACTGACTTCAAACTTTTCCATAAGCGCCGTGATTTCGTTGTCTTCTTCTTTGAAGGTGTATGGCGGATAGTGAAGCATACAAATGATTTTTTCATCCGCCGTTTGAAGTTTTTTGGCAGATTCGAGCGTCATTTGAAGTCGGATTAACTCACGCTTGAATATTTTGTCATCATCTTCGCTGAATTTTTTGTTGTCATACGGCAAATTCCACAGTCGAGTGCCACAAACAATATATTCACCAAACTTCATTGCATCATTTTGAATGGCAAAAAAGTTGGCTGGCAAAATTGCTCGCACCGCACTGATACTCTTCCACCAATAGTCGTGATTGCCACGGATTATCACCTTCTTCCCAGGTAAATCCTTGAGCATTTCAAAATCGGCAACACTGTCTTCAATTTTCATCGCCCACGAAAAATCCCCCGCAAGAAGGACAAGGTCATCGTCTGTCACCTTTTCTTTCCAATCTGTGAAAATTTTGTCGACATAGTTATCCCACGCCGGACCAAAAATATCCATCGGCTTTGGATTGTTCACCGACAAATGCAAATCGCTTATCGCAAAGACTCTCATTGCATACCTTTCAAAACTTCTTGGACAAGACGCATATCCACCTTTCCGTTGAAATTTTGCTTGAAGTGTTTCATCACGACTGGAATGGAATTGTCGCCCAATTTTTTAATTTCCGCCTTGATTTCATCTTCTGACAACATTTTTGGAAGATAAGTTTTGGCAATTTCGAGTTGTCTTGAAATATGCTCAACTTCTGCCATATTTCCAGCCTTTTGATAATTTTCTTTTTCATCGCCAAGTTCTTTTATCATCTTTTGAATGATATTTGAAGTGTCGGCATCAGTTAATTCCTGTCCTTTTTCACGCTTGTTGATTTTTTCAAGCATAATTTTGTTCATCAAAACACTGTAGAACGCTCTTGCCACAGTGTCCTTGTTTTTCATTGCTTCCACATTTGCTTTTTTGATTTCATCTTCAATCATACATAAACTCCTTTAGAACAAAAATATTTTACAATAAAAAAAGAAAAAACACAAGCAAAACAGCCCGCTTTTGAAAGTAATAATGAAAAAGTGGTCTGGAAAAATTGAGAATTTTGGAAAAATTGGAGAAAAATAATTGACAAAAAAATCTGATTATAGTATAATATGCTCGTTTTACTATGGTGATGTAGCTCAGCTGGTTAGAGCGTATGGTTCATACCCATAAGGTCGGTGGTTCGAGCCCACCTATCACCACCAAATGAAAATTTTGTTTTGTGTGCAATATGTCGTGTTTGACAAAATGTGAAAAGCGACATATTGCATATTTTTTTGCGACTTCTTGAGTTTCAAAAGTTTAGTCAGCTTTGGGAAAATAAAAAAACTCCAACCACTGCTGGATGTTGGTGGTGAGAGTTTGATTGTTGATATATAAATGCTTTATAAGGAATGTCGAAGCGGAAAACAAACCAGTCACTGCTGAAAGAGACAGCAACTCCATTGACGCACACTTTTTTCGCACGAAAAAGATTTCAAAGCGCTCGCTCTTCTTCCATTTGGAATTTTTCTGGGAACATTTGAAGCACTTTGTCTTCCAAGCAAATGGCATACACATTCTTGCTGTTTTTCACACTTGACTTGATTCCTTTGAACATTCTTTCTCCTTTGTATATTCCCATTCTACCACAAAATCCACCTAAACACAAAACAAAAAACCAACTTTTCAGTTGGTTTTTTGTTTTATGTTATTTTTTCCCCACCTTAATTACTCCTGCATTTTTTAAGCCTCTATAGATCTCTTCCAAATAATCTGGTTTTTTATCTTTTATTCCTACAGCTACTATTGCTTTTTTAAACATTTCTTCGGTCTTTTCATCCCATATAGCACTTAATCCCATTTTAGTAACTTGCGATAATCCTCCAGTATAACTTCTTACAGCTCTGCCACCATATGTGTATGCATCTCTCAACCCGCCAACAGCATTATCTCTTGCCATATTAAGTCTTCTCATTGTTCTTTCATTTCTCATTTTGGCTTCATTTCGAGCAGTAACTGCTTTTTGTTTCAAGAGTGCTTCATTTGCCCTTCTTGCTCTGCCCAGTTCAATGTTGTTTCGTGAGCTTTGCATTCTGTCATATTCTTTTTTGTATGCTTCATCAGATTTTGCCAAATCTTGTCGCATAAAGTCTGCACGATTCTTGTAACTCGTCTTGTCAGCGGTTGCAGAGTTAGCATTCTTTTCTGCTCTTCTCTTTGATGCCCACATTTGCTTTGCTTCTTTTCTTGACAAGCCATTGTCACTTGCTATCTTGTCAAACTCTTTTTTGTCAATTTGTGACAAATCTTTTCTTGACATTTCTTGAATCATCTTGTCTTTCTTGACTGCCCGTTGTGCATCTGACAACTCTTTTTCTGCTTTTTTGGCTTCTCTGTTGGCTCTAGCCCCTCTGACGGCATTACCTGCAGCGATTCCAAGATTTCCAACCGCTGCTCCTGCTCCGATTGCAAGTTTTCCTGCCCCTTGGACAAGGTTTTTGGTTACTCCACCAGCCACCATTGCTGATCTTGCTGTTTGCAAACCAGCCTTAATCATTGTTCCTTTGACTTCATCGTGCATATCTGCACCCGTCTTGTTGGCGTCCGCTGCCCCAATGAGTTGCGACAATGTTGCAATCACCGCTTTGATGGTGACCAAACCAACAATGACAAAGAGTGTTTGCACCAAGATGTCCACCATCGGGATGTTGAAGAAGTCAATTCCATTTATATACGGCAGTATGAGCAGAACAAGGTTCATTCCGACCACCGCTCCATATGCCATCAAGGCTTGCGACATAAAGTTCTTCGTCCAGCCCTTGAAGGCGTTGCCGTCATCCAGCGGAGCAAGACCGGCAAGTGGTGGCATCACAAGGAAGAGCACAAGTGCCATCACAAGTCTTGCCATCAAGCCCATTATGATGTTCAAGAAAATGGACAAGCAAACAATCACGGCACCAAAGCCGACAACGAAGTTATAGTCCCAAAGATTATAATAATACCAAACCAAACCGACATTAAACTTGGAAAAAGCACAAGCGTGTGTGGTTGTCCAAGTGGTGAAAAATCTTTCCGATGTGAAATTGCCGATACCATACACCATATCATATGATTTGTCAAGGTGCAAGAAGTTGGCAAACGCTTCATCCACCATTGTGGCAAGTTTGGCGTCACTGTTGTCGTGCTGTATGAAAAGGTTTAACCCGCCACCGCCATTTCCGGTGAATTTGTCGCTGTATGTGAATTGATGTTTTCTGACACGATTAGCATTATACGCCGCCACTTTGAACATCGAGCCAGAGAATGGTTGCGTTCTTGCCGCCACGCCACTCATTTCTTCTCTTGTTGCAATTCCAAAGTCAATCACTCCCAGTCCATACCAAATTTTTCCTGTCCAGCCAAACATATCATAGAATATGTAAGTTTCATTACCCTGTGAATCGGTTATGCCCTGCACAAGTTGCGCCACACCATATTCTTGAGACGCTCCCTCTTCTGACGAGCCATACAAGGTTAATAAGTCGTCCGAACCAACTGAAGTGATTTGGTCAAGAGCGTTCAAAATCGCCTGACTTAAATACAACCCCAAAATCACAATGATTGGCACTGCAACCATATTGATAACCGCTTTGCCCGCTGTTGCCACGATTGGAAGTGGTCCTTTTGCTGACTTTTCATTATAGGAATAATGGCTTTTTATTATCGCCACAATGGTGGAAATGAAAAGAATGATAAGACCGAAAATAACAAAAGACCAGAAAACTGTCGAGAGAATGGAATAATCTGTCTTTTGTGCCGTTTCACCCAGCCCGTTGATGTCAATACCCAAAATCCCGCCAATAAAGTTGGTCAACAAGTCACCATTAACCTTTTCTCCATCAACATAATATATATCAAGACCTGCCAACTTTCTGAACAAAAGTTGAAGGAAATCAACCAAACTCAAAAGAGAAGTGTTCATTAGATACATTAACTTTGGAATTAAGTTAAATAATTCTAAAAAGAAATCACCAATCCAATCAAACATACCCTCTCCTTTTTAACAATTATTTTTCTCATTATAACAAATAAAATTACATTTTACAACAAATTTTCCCCCTTTTTGCAAAATTTTTTTATTTTTTTAGGAAAATAAAAAGATTTTATTCCCTTGCAATATCTTCTCCATATCGTGTATAATAGGAATATGAATGAAAAAATTGCTCAAAAATTGAAAACTCTGCCAAAAAAAAGTGGCGTCTATGTGATGAGAGATAAAAACGGCGAAGTTATTTATGTCGGCAAGGCAAAAATTCTCAAAAACCGCGTCTCTCAATATTTTCGCCACTCCGAAAAACCACTCAAAGTGCAAACTATGGTCGATAATGTGGACGATTTTGATTATTTTATTACTATGAGTGAACTGGACGCCTTGGCTCTTGAAAGCAATTTGATAAAGAAATATCAACCTTTTTTCAATATCCTTTTGAAAGACGGAAAACAATTTCCATATATTAAAATCAATTTGCACGACGAATTCCCAAAGTTTGAAATCACTCGAAAAGTGAAAAAAAATGACGGAGCAAAATATTTCGGTCCATATTTTGCCGGAATCGACCCTCGGGCAATTTTGGAGACCATTCAATCTGCCTTCAAAATTCGTTCTTGCTCGCATAAATTTTCTTCTCAAAAACCTTTGAAGCGAGAATGTTTGAATTTTTCTCTTGGACTCTGCCTTGCTCCTTGCACTCTTCGCGTGACAAGAGAAGAATATATGGAAGAAGTCAAAAAAGCCATAAATTTTCTTAACGGCAATGACGAAGAAATTGAGAAAATACTCCTTGAAAAAATGGTCACCGCTTCCAATCTTGAAAACTTTGAACGCGCAATTGAACTGCGTGAAGCACTCAAAATGGTGACAAAACTCAAAGAACGCGTTGTCGCAAACTTGCCGAAAAATGTCGACAAAGATGTCATCGGCTTTGAAACTGATGGCTTGAACGGCGTTTTGACAATTATGGTTATTCGTGCCGGAAAGATTTTGGGTATTCAAAACTATTCACAGACAGATATGAGCGAAGAAGACACCATTTTCAATTTCATCATTCAATACTACCAAAATTTGCTTCCACCCAGCGAAATTATTGTCAGTCATCCAGTTGACGAAAATTTGATTTGTGAATTTTTGGAGAAAAACATCAAAATCATCTCCAATCCAAAGGGAGTGAATTTGACCCTTCTCAAAATGGCAAAAGAAAACGCTCGTGACTATCTTGAAAAACATCTTGAAAAGGAAAAATTGGAATACAGTTTGACGCTCGGTGCACTTGAAAGCCTGCAAAAAAGTTTATCACTTAAATCCTTGCCAAAAAGGATGGAGTGCTATGATATCTCTCATATCAGTGGCACAAACAAGGTGGCTTCAATGGTGGTTTTCAAGGACGGCAAGCCATATAAAAAAGACTATCGAAAATTCAAAATCAAAACTGTGAAAGGTTCGGACGATTTTGCTTCACTTCAAGAAACTTTGGAGCGAAGATTGAAACGCCTTCAAGAAAAAGACGGCGAAAGTTTCAAGGAATTGCCAAATCTCATCATTATTGACGGCGGAAAAGGACAATTGTCTTCGACATACAAAATCCTTCAAAACTTCCACCTTGAAGATAAAATCGAAATGATTTCTCTTGCCAAAAAGTTGGAAGAAGTCTTTTTGGTGGGCAGAAGCGAGCCGGTTATTTTGAAATATGGCAGTGCCGAACTCAAACTTTTGCAAAGAATAAGAGATGAGGCTCACCGCTTTGCCATCACCTTCCACCGCCAAACACGCACAAAAGAACAAACCAAAACCGAACTTGAAAATATCGCTGGGCTGGGCAAGAAGAAAATTGATGCCCTTTTGAAAGCGTTTGGCACAACAGAAAATATCAAAAAAGCAAGTGTGGATGAACTTAAACTCGTCAAAGGGATTCACTCTTCTCTTGCCGAAAGCATTGTCAAATATTTTGAGAAACAATGACCTTTCAAATGCAATTTTGTTCACATTTTTTGTTTGTTACTTAAATTCACTTAACCAAATTTTTCAAAAAAAACATAAAAACCACCAAAATTAGGTGGTTTATTATATTAAAATCCTTTTATTTCTTTTTCTTCAATTTTTTGTATTCTTCAATTTTTTCAAGGAAGAATTGACGATATTTTGCCACCACTTCTTCCCAAGTGTCTGCTCGAAGTTTGTCGACATTCTTTTTCACCTTTTCAAGAAGTGGTTTGTTGTTTAATATTTCCCAAATCTTCTTTGTGAAACTCTCTTCATCAAAATCGCTCAAGAATCCAGTCACGCCATCCTCAATTCTCTCACCACAGCCATAATTTTTGAGTGAAAGCACTGGCAAATGACAAGGTTTGGCTTCCAACACAACAAGGCTGTCGGTGTCAAAACTGGATGGGAACAAAAATAGGTCGGCAACGGAATATATGCCATTGAGTTGTGCACGATTGCCAACATAACCAAAAAATTTGACATTTTCTTCAAGGTTATATTTTTTCACCAATTTTTCAAGTTTTTTGCGATAGTTTCCGTCACCCACAATCCAGAAATTAAAGTCGTTGAAATTATATTTATTCTTGATATTTCCAAGGCATTTGAGTGAAAATTGAATTTGTTTCACTTTGATTAATCTTCCGCAAAACAAAAATGTGAACTTTCCTTTTTTGTCTTCAAGACAAGGTGTGACAGAGAATTCGGAAGCATTAAAACCATTCATAAGAACTTTTGGCTCACCTTTATAGCCATATCTTTGCAAAGTTTTGGCTGCGTCTTTGGAAACGGTTGTCACAGCAAACGCTCTGTTCATCTTTCTTGCCAGCGATTTTATCATACAAAAAGTGATTAAGTGGCTTTTGCAAGAGTCATACCACGCTTCATCAAACTTTGTGTGTATTGTGGCAACAACTGGCACATCCAATTTCTTGCCCATTTTAAGTGCCCACTTCGCCATTCCCGAACCGGTGGTGAAATATATGATGTCTGGATTAAATTCTCTTAAATCTTTTTCAAGTTTCTTTCTGTATAAACTTGGCAGTGCAATATGGTCACTGTCCGACAATCTTATGCTCGGTATTCTGAAAACCGGAATGTCAATTTCATTCTGATTTTTCTTATGATAGTCAGGGCAGTAAATTTTTACGCGGTCACTCCCCCCCCGCTTGTCAAGATTTTCGACATTATTCTGATGACATTTTCTGTTCCGCCAGTGCCTGGAAAGAAGTTGTCAGTGAAAAATGCGATGTTCAAACTTTTTTCCATATTACCTTCCTTTTAATCTTTTTTTATTTTATTTCTTCATAAATCTTTTGTCAAGTAAATAAAAAAACTTTACCCAAAGTAAAGTGAAATTTTGGTAAAGTTTTTTTTATCATATTAGTCAATCCAAAGAACTTTGTCGGCAACTATGATTGTGATGATATCAACAAGCCAGAAAATTGCTGGACAAAGAATGAGCATCACGATTGCAAGAACAATTCCCAACGCATTTCCTTTGTCGATAGATCTGCAAAGACGATAAATTGCCCAAACGATGTCAAGAACAGGAAGAGCCAAAATCACCTTTGCCCATTTTGGTAATCCATCAAACGCACGAATTAATCCTTTCATCTCTTTTCCTCCTTTTTAATTTTTTATATATGTTGAAACAGCGTTTTTTATGCCTATATAAACATTCTTTCTTTTTTGGTTAAGAATGTCCAGCCCAGCATTGTCCTGAACAGACTTCCCCAATAAGTTAAGCGTGCTGAATCCAAAAACTCTTTGCAAATTTTCAGTTCCGCATCGTTTAGGTAGTCGCGGAGTAACATAATGGCGTATGTTGATGCGCCTTTCTCAATTTTCACTTCCATAAACTTGGTGTATATGGCAATGAGAAATATGAGAAAACTCACTCCTGCAAACGCTATTCCAATATATACGACATAGAATGGCAAGACGCTGAAAAGTCCCAGCACTGCAAGCACCACACCGATGAGAATGAGCGGGAGAAAAAATCTGCCCAAAATTCTGTTTTTGCGTCTTTGTTGCCAATGTTTTGTGAGTTCGCCTTTTTCATATTGCACGGCGTGTCCCAACTCGTGTCCCACTGTGGCAAACGAAGCAAGTCCGTTTGAACGAAGTGTGCTTTCACTCAATGAGATTGTTCCGATTGAGAAGTGGTCTTGATATTCTTCACATCTTTCCACTTGAAGCTTGGTTTTCAGTTTTGTTTCGTTGACTTCTTCCACAAAATCATAGATTGTCAAGTTTTGCGAACAAGAGTATCGCATCGCTTCATCTCTTTTCTCGCGGAAATTGTCAAAGGAAAAATTGGCAATGGCAAGCATAAAGCAAACCAAAAGCACCAAAACCGCACCAACTCCGATAACGACATATACCCACATAATAGTATTATACACCAATTTTCTTTTATTTGCAAATTTTATGCGGTGGAAATTAAAATTGTTTCTCCTTCATAACATATCGTGCCGGCTGGTGGCAACTGCTCGGTGACAAAACCACCTTCTCCTTCAACTTCATAAAACAAGTTGAGAGTTTTAAGTTTTGCCGTGGCATTTGACAAACTCAATCCCACAAGAGAAGGCATTATCACTTCTTTTCGCACCGCTGTTTCATCATCTTTTGGTCGGTCAAGAAAGTCAAAAAGTTCGCTGAAAAACTCCTTGCCATATGGTGACGCCACCACCGAGCCATAGTATCCGCCCGCACTGGGCTCATCCACCATTATCATAAAAATATACTCCGGCTCGTCTGCTGGATATGTGCCGATGAAACTTGAAATATATTTTCCTTGTGCAATCTGTCCATTTTCGCCATACTTCTGCGCTGTGCCTGTCTTACCACCGACATTGTAGCCTTCGACAAAGATATAGTCGCCAGTTTTGTTGGTGGTGAGTTTCAAAAGAGAATTGACGATGTCGCTTGTGGACGAGCTCACCAATCGTTTTGTTTCCACCTTTGGCGTGAAAGTGGTGTCGCCATTTGTGTTCTCAATTTTCTCCACAACTGTTGGAGTGTTGTATACTCCACCATTGACAATTCCTGTCACAATGGACAAAAGTTGAATGGGCGTGACCGCGATGGCGTGACCAAAACCCATACGCGCCAAGTCCACCCGTTGCACATCTTTTTTGTCACGGAGTATTCCACTGCTTTCGCCCTGCACTGTTATCCCAGTTTTTTCACCAATCCCAAATTTTTCCATATATTCATAGAATTTGTCAACACCCAATCGCAATGCCAAATCAATGAAGCAACAATTGCAGGAATTGGCAAATGCTTCACTCAAGGTTTGAGAGCCGTGGCCGGTTGTTTTCCAGCACTTGATTTTCTGTCCATCCACAATTCGATAGCCCGGGCAATAAAACCTGTCTTCAAGCGATGTCACGCCCGCTTCCAAAGCCGCCGAAATGGTGAGAATTTTGAAAGTTGACCCCGGTTCATATGTGTCAGTCACCGCCGTCATTTTCGAAAAAGAAAACAAAGTTGCAAGGTCATCGCGCGGAACATTATTTAGGTCAAAACTTGGCTTGGACGAAATTGCCAGAACCTTGCCTAATTTGGCGTCCATAACAATTCCAGTCACCGCTTTCGCTTTTTGCTCTTCATATGCCTTACTTAAAATTCTTTCAAGAATTATTTGGATTTTGCTGTTGATTGTCAAGGTGATATCATCGCCAGCCACGCCTTGAACATAATATCGCAAACTGCCACCAATCTCTTTTCCTTGAAGGTCGCTTTGAACATAACTATATCCATCAATTCCTTTAAGATACTCATCAAAATATGCTTCCACGCCCGCTTGTCCTGTGGAATCAATGCTTGTGAAGCCAACGAGTTGTGTGAGTAGGTCGCCATAGACATAATGTCTGCCAACATTTTCGGATAGATAAACACCGTCAATTTTCAAATCATATATTCTTTCAGCAATTTCGCCATCCACCTGCATTTTGAGCAAACTTTCAGAAATATTTTTGTTTTTCACTTTCTTCAAAGTGCTTTCATAATTCAAATTGAGAATTGTGGAAAGTTTTTGTGCCGTCCTTTCATCATCTTTAACTTCTCTACCTCGCACATAGACATTGTATGTGGTGTATGACACGGCAATGGTGTCACCAGTGGTGTCATATATCGTTCCACGCGGTGCAGTCAAACTCAAATCCCGCGTCCACTGGTCAAGTGCCAATGATTGTAAATTTTTTCCATTTATTATCTGCACAAAAAAAAGTCGAGCACCCAGTGTCAATGCAAGAATAATCAAAACCAATCCAACTGATATTATTCTCTTTTGCATTGAATATAAGGTGTAGGACTTTTTCATTTACCCTCCGAATATTCCTGCTATGAAATTCGCCAAATTATCAAACCAATTCGTGCTTTCGCCAATATTTGAAGGCGAAGTTAAGTCTTCTGGATATGTTTCCAAAAAGTCAAGACTGCCATTTGTGGCATTCAAGTTGTTTATATTCTTTAAATATTGCAACAAATTGAGAGTGTATTCGTCTTGAAGTTCGATGTATGAACTATACAAATTGTCCACCGCAACGCTTCCCGCCACTGTTCCAATCGTTGCCACTGCCAAAGCACACGCGACTGCCACCGTTTTTAGTTTTGGTTTTTTCTTTTCTTTTTTTGCCTTTTTGTTTTCCTTGATAAAATCATAATTTGGTCTTTCAATCACAAGTTTTTTGACAGGCTTTTCGGGCTCTTTTTCAATTTCTTCTTCTGTTTCTTCAACCGGTGCAGATTCTTCATTTTCAATCTTGTCTTCGATTTCTTCTTGCACCACTTCTTTTTGTGATTGTTCTTTTTTGATATCTTCAATGGTCATATTTTCAAAACTTGAAACATATTGATTGACACTTTCTTCTTGCTCAACTGCCGGCATCTCTTTTAAAGGTTCGGTTTCTTTTGGTTTTTCTTCTGAAAATGTCACGCTGACCACTTGTTGCTTCAATTTTTCCTTCTTCAAAACAACCTTTTTTTCTTCTTTTTTTTCTATGCTCACTTTCGCCGGCTCTTTTTTGGTTTCCGTGTCCAAAACTAACCTGTCCATATATTTTATTAACCTCCAAATTAAAATATGAATTCTGCCGTTCTATATTTTCTTTATAATTCGAAGTTTTGCTGAAGTGGAACGAGAATTTTCTTGTTGTTCAAGTTCGCTTGCCAATATCGGTTTTTTGTTCACAAGTTCAACGACTTTTTTGTGATGACAAACACAAATTGGAATTTTTGGTGGACAAAGACAATCAACGCTTTCTTTTTTGAAAACATTTTTAACAATTCGGTCTTCAAGGCTATGAAAGGTTAAAACTGCCATTCTGCCACCCGACTTTAAGAGTTTGATGAAATCTTCAAGCAGTGTGTCCAAACCGTCAAGTTCACCATTCACTTCAATTCTTATTGCCTGAAAAACTTTCTTGCTTGCTCCGCCACGCGAAAATACCACTTTTTTTGGCATACTATTTTCAATGATATCGCGAAGTTCAAAAGTGGTTTCAATTTTTTTCTTTTCCCTTGCTTTGACGATGTTTCTCGCAATCTGTTTGGAAAACTCTTCTTCTCCATATCGAAAGAAGATGTCACGGAGTTTTTCTTCGCTGTATGAATTCACAATGTCAAACGCCGTCAAAGTGTTTTCACTTTGTCCCATTCGCATATCAAGTTTGCCGTTATGTAGGAAACTAAAACCACGCTCACCATCATCAATTTGATGCGAACTAACGCCCAAATCAATAAGCACGCCGTCAATTTCTGTTACGCCTTGTGCTTGCAAAAATGCCGGCGCATCCTTATAGTTCATCTCTGTCAAAACCACTTTGTCGCCAAATTCGCCAAGCCGTTTACGACTTGCTTCAATCGCTTCAATATCTCTGTCAAAGCCATATAGCTTCCCATTTTTGAGCCTTTTGGCGATTTCATAGGAATGTCCTGCTCCGCCAACAGTGCAGTCCACATATATGCCATTTTCTTTGATGTCAAGTCCGTCAATAACTTCCTTGAGCATTATTGGTGTGTGCTTAAACTCCACTTTCAGCTCCTTGTGTGTTTTCCACAAAAAGTCCTTTGAGAGCGCCAAGTGCATTCTTGATATTTTCATCAAGCGTGCTTGCATTTTCTTCAATATATTTGTCAATTGCCGTTTTAACTTCGCTTGCTTTTTCGCTTATTTCAGCCTTTTGTTCTTCAGTCAAAACAACATCAACAAGGTCAACCGCAGTTTCCACAATTGCCACAGGGTCTTCAATCTCTTCAAGTGTGGTTTTGATGTCTTCCACAAAATTCTTGATGCCTTCTTCAGTGTTTAAATTTCCAGCATTTTCACCCAAACTTGTGGCAATTTGATTGCCAAGCTTGATGAAGTCAACAAGGTCAGCAATCTTGTCACCAAACGAGAATTCATCATCAAAATATCCTTCGCTCAATTCATCAGCCTTCAAGAATTCACTCACTTTGTCAGCATATTCAAATGGTGAAACTTGGTCTTGATATGTAGGGTGCGTTTCAATTTCAATGACATCACCTGTCACATACCAAACAAGATTGATATAAAGTTCTTTGAACACTCCATTCTTTGCCGAGGTTTTCAAAGTGTCGAGAATTTCGCCTATCGCTTCAAATGGTTCTTTCAAACTGTCGGCGTTTGTGAAAATGTCATCAGGCATATTGATGAGAGTTTCAAGGTTGGAGATTATTGTCTTGATAACTTTTATATAGTCAGCGCTTTGTGTGTATAATTTCTCTTCGCTATAATCAGACGCTGGCTCAACACCGGTGAAACCTCCAACTTCTGTGGCAAGAGTGGAGAAGAGAATTTGATTGATTGGAGCATACATTTTGTTGCCAAAAATGACATTCAAAAGATTATCCACTGCACCATCTTCGTTCATCGTTGTGATAAGTTCAAAATAGTCAGCGTTTTGGGAAAGCATATATTCAAGATAGGTTTGTTTTGCTTGTTGTCCTTCAACTTCCATCTCTCCGTCATTCAAACTGTCAAGAAGTTTGGCAACCGAAACAAATCTTTCACGCCAAGTTTCATAGTTGTCAGTTTCTTCTGTGGTCGAAAGGTCAATATATTCGCCGAGCGACTTATCCAACATATTCTTGACATTATCAAACACTATTGCCTTCACTGTTTGACCTTGAATGGTCATTTCGTCAAGTTCATAGAATGGCATCAAGATGTCCGCGATGAAATCATAGTTCTTTTCAAAGCCATTTTCTTCAGTGCCACTGATGTTTTCTGTCATTATGTCCAAAACTTCATCAAAGTCCACTTCACTGTTCAAAAGATTTGTGAGTCCGCTGTTAATTATGTTGTCAATTGGTTCTTTGAGATATGTGAACACTTTTTCAAAAGTGTCAAGCGTTTCTTCGCCGGTCACTTCTCCACTTTCATCTCTCTTGTTCACTTTGTCATCCAAAATGTCAAAACCATTCAAAACAAGCAAGTTTTCAAGTGCTTTCACTTCACCATTTTGTGTGGTGTATGAGAAAAGTTTGAGGTTGTTTGCTTTGTCAGCAATTTTGCCAAGGTCGACAAGAGCATTTGAAATTCCCTTTGTGTTCAAAATGTCGTTTAATATATCATCGCTTGAAATTAAATCAATAACATTATAGTTTTCATCCAAAGTTTTCACTTGGCTTATGATGGCATTGTCGCCTTCCAAAAGTTCTGTGATAACCGCTTGCAATTCTTCAATTGTGATGTTTTCATTGAGAGCGACAACAAGTCCTTGGTCGTTGGCAAAATTTGGTTCCAATTGGTCGTTGGCATATTCAAGAAGAATTGGCAATGTGTCTGTGACAAGATTAAGTCCAACAAAAGATTTCAAACTTGAAGAAAGAAGAGCATTTTCTGTTGTGGCATAGTTCAAGATGCTGGAAATATCTTCCATATTGATATCCACAATCTTTCCAATTCCGTTGTTACTTACCACATCTTCTGCAATATCCAAAATTGTGAGAAGGTCGCTTTTGAGATATTCATATGGATTGAAGTCTTCTCCACCAAATCTTGTTTGAAGAGCCTTTATGATTTCATCGAAAGGTGCTGGCACTTCAATTGGATTTTCTTCATTGTTGAAAATCTCATCATAGTTCAAAACAAGGTCTTGAAGAGTGTTTGCAATCACAGTTTTAAAGAGATTGTTCTCAATGACGTGAGTCACCGCTTTTTTCAAAGTAGAAACATTGATATTGGCATAGTCCTTGTCGATATACACCTGATTATATACCACCACGAAAGAATCGTATGTGTCAGCAAGAGAAACAAGTTCATCACGAATATAAATTTTTTCGCCGTCAATGGTCAGACTTGAAAGTCCGTCAAACATTGCGTCATCAAATCCGCCCAAAGCACAAATTTTTCCAATGGCAGAATTATTATACGCCATTATCGCATCGTTCACTTCTTGAGGTATGTTTGAGCCAACGAGTTCGCCGATGGTTTGCATTCTCTCGCTTTGCCCACTTTCACCTTCGCCACCTTCGCTTTCAATTATCAAAGTTTGTGCTTGCGCTTCTGAAAGCGAAAGAATTTCCGAATATGTGTTTGTCAATGATGTTATTGGTGCAAACAAAACGAGAATAAACATAAACGCTTCAATAAGCCCGATAACAGCACCCGGAAGACGATGTGGTTTGTGATTTTCAAAATCTTTGCTCTTTTTGCCAAAACTTATGCGAGCAACCACGAGATATATGATGTCCATAACAATATACACCAAAAACATCAAGATGAAAAAGATGATTGGACTGGCAATTACAGTTGGCAAGTTTTGAATAAACGCCGAAGCCGAATCGAAACTTGACAAGTCCATCATATTTTCTTGTATCATTTGCAAAATATAGTCCTTGATTGGCACTGCACCGCCATCAACTGGAATACTTATTCCCATTATGGCATTGGTGACAGGCTTGGTTATGAAAAACGCAATAATGATGCTTGCCACAAGAAAAAGAACGTGACAAGACGAGCGTTTGATGCCACGGCCAAATCCGACAAAAAAGCCGATGACCAACGACACCACCAAAAGACCGATGCTACCCCACAAAAAATAAGTCGCCATATCTTTCCTCCGAATATTTATATTAATTTTATTATAAACTAAATTACTTCATTTTACAAGCAAATTAAGAAGAAAGCAAAATTTTTGTGTCGAAATTTTGAGAAATTTGACGACTGTCACAAACTTTTGTCATCTTTGTGAAGTTTATTATAATTTTGAAAAATGGTGATGACAGAATCTTCTTTGAAAGAATAAAGTTGCTCTTTCATATTTTCAAATGTTATTTTTTCACCATTATTTAAAAAGGACAAGCCCTTGCAAATTAATGAAAGTGAAGGCTCGGAATTCTCGTGATTAAGAAGTTCCAAAACGCACTCTCTGTCATCATATTTTTGAGCATTTTCCAAAACTTTTTCACAAGTTTTTTCGTCACAAAACAATGATAAATATGCATCAATAATCGGTGCAAAAGTGCCATATTGAGAATAAAACTGTCCAAACTTGTCTGACTTTGACAAGCGTAAACTTTGATATGGCAAACTGATTAACTCAAGGATATGCTCCTTGGCATAATTCAATGAATTTTTCGCTGGATTAAGCCTTTTTGACAACAAAAATTCTTCACTTGTTTCTTTCTTCAAATTGTGAACTTTCAAATATTTTATCATTTTTTTCAGTTTCACATCTTTTTCATCCATCTTTTCTTCAAGGTCAACAATGAATCTGTCAACAAGTTTTATGGCATAATCACGCGCCATTTGTTCATTTTTTGAAGTATAATCAAGGAAAAACAAATTCAGTTTTTCATAATCATCATCAGTCAAGAGATAGTATAAAAGAGTGTTGAGTTTTTTGATTGGAAAATTTTTTTCTTTTGTTTTTTCCAAGGTTTTGAAGCGTTTTCCTTTTTTTATGTCACACTCTTGATGCTTATATTCGTGTGCCAAAGTGTTCAAAAGTTCATAGAGCGATTTTTTGTTCAAGTCGACATTGAGATAAACAACGCCCGAGCGATATGCACCAATATATGAAACATTCTTTTGGCGTTTAAGTTCACTTTGTTTGATTTTTAGGTCATATAGGCAATACTCGCTGAAATATAAGATAAGCCTGTCAATATCGATGTTTTTTTGACTCAAAACTTCTCTTATTTTCCACACAATGAAATTTTTTCGGTTGCCGTTTTTTATTATCATCTTTTCTCCTTTTAAATTTTATCACACTTATATTGCACTGTCAATATTAAATTTTGTTATTTTGTTTTGAAAAATTTTTGTTTGTTGGTATAATGAAAATATGTTTAAGGAGGAAATATGAAACTAACAAAAGAAGAGCAAGATATTTTGGCTGGCAAAGAAGGCGAAACCAAAGCCAAAATTTTGCAAACCCTTGTCGAGTTTGGCGACCTTTTTGGTGCTGACAAACTTGTTCCAGTCACAACTTCTGGCCACCTTGTGACTTCGTTTGGGATTGGACTTTTGAAACCTGTCTATCGCGCAATGGACGAAATTATTAACGCCGGACTGAAAACGCCATACCCTTTCACAGTCGACCCAAGACCAATTGACTATCAAAATGTGAAATGCGGAGTTTTGGATAAACTCATTTTCAGCAAAATTATGTATTCCAAACAAAAGCACTATGAAGAGCAGTTGTCAAAAATTGGACTGAAAAACAAAAATGCTTTCACTTGCACTTGCTATCTTGACGAAGTGGGCAACACTCCAAAATTTGGCGATGTTCTCTCTTGGGCGGAAAGTAGCGCCGTGGTTTTTGCCAATTCTGTTTTGGGTGCAAGATGCAATCGTAACAGCGGAATGCTGGATATCTTCGGTGCTCTCATTGGCAAAGTGCCAAACTTTGGACTTTTGACTGACGAAGGCAGAAAAGCAAATTGGATTATTAAACTTGAAACCACTCACCTTCCAGAAGCACAAATTCTCGGAAGTGCAATTGGAATGAAGGTTATGGAAGATGTGCCATATGTCCAAGGCTTGGACAAATTTCTTGGCACAAAACTCAATGACGATGTGATTTCCTATCTCAAAGATTTTGGAGCTGCCACTGCTTCAAATGGTGCTGTTGGGCTTTATCACATTGAGAACCTGACACCGGAAGCCAAAAAATATGGCGAAAAAATCATCAACAAAGATGCGAAAGTATACATAATTGACGATGCAGAACTTGAAAGAGTGTATAAAAGTTATCCAGTGATGTGGAAAAAAGAAAACGCCAAACCAACTCTTTGCTTTATTGGTTGCCCACACTTATCTTTCAGCCAACTCAACAAATGGACAGAAAAAATTGAAGAAAATCTTTCTCATTCTGGCAGAAGAAAAGTTTGTGTGCGCACTGTGATGACTGCCGCTCCTGATGTTGTTGCAAAATTCAAAGAAACCGAAAACTTCTTGAAACTTAAAAAATTTGGTGTGAATCTTTCATCAATCTGTCCACTTATGTATACAAATAATCCACTTGCTGGAAGCAAACCAATCATCACAAACAGCAACAAACTTCGAACATATTCAAAAAGTCGATACTTTAAAGATGACGACATTGTCAAAATTATCTGTGGGGTGAAATAATGAAAAAATTTAAAGGAAGAGTTATCTGCAAAGGTAAATATGAAGGTGAATGCGTGGTTTCCAAACAAGGGCTCAACACTCTTGCCACCTTTCAAAAATCTGCTCTTATGAACAAGAAAAAAGTTATTGGTTCTGACCAAAACAACAAAGATGTCTATGGCAAAAATCTGACCGGAGTTGCTCTTATTTTGCCACAAACCATCGGCTCAACAACCGGCGGACTTGTCATTCAAACCATCTGCCAAATGGGTATCAATCCGTCTGCTCTTTTGTTCAGTGAAGAAATTGATTCGCTTGCAGCAAGCGGTGTGATATTGGCAAAAAACTGGGAAAACTCCAACATTATTGCCATTGACAAACTGGGCAAGGAAATTTTAACCGAAATAAAAACTGGCGACATCATCAAAGTGAGTGAAGACGGCACTGTGGAAGTTGTCGAAGAAAAGTGATTTGTTTGGGCAAATTGTGGTTATCTCACTTTGAATAAGTGAATTTTGGGCGAAAAACTGTCTTTTAACTTAAAAATTGAGAAAAAAGTTTGAAAATATCAAAACTTAAAAAAATAACTTATCCACATTTTATGGTCTTTGTGGATAAGTTTTTTCATCAAAATTTATTCTTTTTCTTTGGCAATGCCATTATGGTCAATTCCCCAAATAAATTGTTGCAAGTCCGAAATCAAGATGTCTTCATTCCTTAATTTTGGCATATCTTCACCCTTTTCAAGTGCATTCAAAAAATGTTCGATTCTTTTTGGTTCTGCTTGTGCACCATCGAAATTGTTGGAAAAGGCTTTGCGATTTATTTCTTTGATTACTCTTATTTTTTCTTTTGGCGACTTGTCCTTGAAGTTTATGCAAATATGGCGGTCGCGAGAAAGAAGTGTCAAATTGAAAAACGAAGCTTCTGCCACAATCAAAGAATCCACGGTTGGAGCATTCTCTTCATCAAGGAAAAATCCTTTATTGCAATACTCTGATGACAATCGTGAAATTTTCTTGTCAAAATTCTTTTGGTTACACGGAGCGATATCCAAAATCACCGTTTGTTTTTCAATAAATTTTTTCATCGAAGCGTGAATTTCGCCATCTTCATTTGATATTTCTTGCAAAACGTGAGGCAACACACAAAAAACAAGATCACCACGCGGATTTTTGGAATGGTCTTTGTTGAAAATATTTCTCTTCATCAGTTTTGAAAGCATTGAATAATATTGTGGCGATTTTTTAAATTGTGCCGTTCCGGTCAAAACTTTCATCATATCAATCAAGATGCAGGAATCAAGTGCCACATATGTATATCTCTTCTTTTTATACTCTCTTTGCTCGTTGTTAAAAAAGAATTTAAAACTGTATCTTTCCATTTTCTTTGATCTTTTGTTTTTCAAAAAACCTTTATTACCTTTCTCTCTTCCCATCATAACTCCTAATCCACATTCAAAATTTTGGACATCACACGCTTTTTCAAAATTAGCAGTTTTTGATAGAAATTTAGGTCTATGTCTTTGTCATTCATCACCATATCGATTTTGCTTTTTATTCTTCGATAATAGGATAATTTTTCATTTTTGGACAGATTGGATATGTCACAATTAATAAGAAAATTGAAATTTTCAATCATCATTGAATTCATATGCACTCCTTACAAATACTATACAACAAATGAAAACAAAAAACAAGACCTTTTTTTGTTTTTTTTCATCCTTTCGATGTTTTCTTCAAATATTTTGTGTGACATTTTTAATTTTATGAACAAAATAAAAAACATAATAAAAGGATATCAAAACAACTCTTAAAAATTCAAATGGCGTTTTAAAATAAAAATTAGCCAAATCAATTTTGACTAATTTTTTTTATTTCAATAATCTTTTTCAGTCTTTTATAAGGAATTGGAAAATTTTGCTCTTTAACGTTTTTGTCCACACGAAGCACTTTTCCTTCCATAATTTTGTCTTGAATTGGCACAAGCACAATATCATCTTTTTTAAGTTCTTTGAAAGGCGAAAGGAAAAAGGAAACGCCAAATTCAGTTTCCACCTTGGCGTAGTCATAAACACCATATTCTTTCAAACTTCCACCCGCTGTTGAATGAATCATATTCCCCTCCTACTCACTTCGAAGTGCTTCGACTGGGTCTTTTTTGGCTGCCAAAACTGCAGGAATAAGCCCGGAGATAAGCGTCAAAACAATGCTTATCAAAATCATTATGAAAGCAGTTAAAATTGGCAAAGATGCAATTGTGAAAATTCCCACCAAACTGCCCACAATGGCATTGATTATGAGCGACAAAATATATGTTATCACCACACCAAACACACCAGAAATTCCGCCGATTATGAAAGTTTCAGCAATAAACAAACTGGACACATCGCGTTTTCTTCCACCAAGCGAACGAATAACGCCAATTTCTTTCACTCTCTCCATCACTGACACATATGTGATTATGGCAATCATCACTGTCGAAACCACCAAAGAAAGTGCCGAAAATGCCACGAGCGCAATGGTGACAATGTTAATCATATTGTTGACAATGCTGATGACAAGAGCGAGATTGTCGGTGTAATTTATTTCCGTTCGCTCTTCTTTTGTTATCACTCTGTCACCAACGACAATATCTTCATCACTGTTCCACTGATCAAGATACTTTGTCACATTGTCTTTTTGGTTAAAATCTGTCGGATAGATGGCGATTTCATTTGGAATATTTTTACCACCCAACGAACGAAGAGAAAGAGTGTATCTTGTCACTGTGCTGGACGAGCCCATAATTGAACTTTTCTCTCCCAAAATCCCCACATCGTTGTAGGCTGTGCCATCCACAAAATATTGATAATCATAAGTTATGCCTGTTTTTGTGCCTGAAATGGAATAACCATCAAAACTTTCAAGTTCTCTCTCCAAAAGGTAAAGAACTGTTTGGGAAGAAATATTTTCTTTGATTATCTCTTTTGCAAGTGCCGATGTGTAGTAAAGTCCGCTTTCAAGTGCTCCATATGAAACACTCTCTTTCGGTTTTAAAATTGCTGTGATTTTAAGTTCGATACCATTCTCCCAAGACGCATTTTCATATGCGCTATAAACAAATGGGTTGTTTTCCGTCTCGGTTTTTGTGAAAATTGTGTCATTTGGATACCAAGTGAAGGTTTTTCCCAAAAGTTCGTCATATGAAAAATGGTCTTTGTCAAGACTCTCATCATATTTTTCATCGCCAGTTGCCTTGTAAACAATATTGAAAAACTCCTCTTGTGAGTAATAACCCAGTTGTGCCAGCAAAAGGTCGGTCAACGCATTGTCTTCATCAAGAACGAGCATAATTTCATTTGCGTTTTGTGCAATTTTGCTCTCATTTGCGTCCGAAACGATGTCATATTGCGACAAAATGAATTCTTCGCTGTCAGGTGCTTGCATAAAACTTTCTGTGAAAAGCGAAATATATTGCGCATAGTCTTTATACTCTGTTTTTTGAAGCATTGAAGTGTATATTTCAATGGCGACAGCAAGCGACATATTGTTGTTTTCTTGCCCTTCAAATTTGAAAGTGGTGTATAGATTGTTGGAAAGGTCAAGCCCATAATAGGACACGATTTCTGCATAATACTCTTCCGGCATTTGATAGACAAAATCGACATAGTCTTGCGTGATGTCATTTTCAAGAAGCAAAGAATTCATCCCGTCACCCATTGAAACCAACTGCTCCACAAAATAGTCAACATTGATATAGCCGTCTTTTGTTGCTTCTTCCAAAACTTCTTTTTGTGCCGAAGTGGACATTGACGAGAGAAAAGAAGAAAGGTCATAGCCAGTTTCACTCACTGTTATTGGATTGCCAGAAAGCATATCGTTTTGCATCGACTGAATATATGAAGACACACCGCTTGAAATTGCCAACACGGTTGCCACGCCAATAATGCCAATTGAGCCTGCAAGGCAAACCATAAAGGTGCGTTTAAATTTGGAATATAAATTCTTCGCCGAGAGTTTGAATGCTGTCCAAAAAGAAAGTTTGGATTTTTTGTTTTTCTTCTCTTTTTTCTCTTTTTGTTTTTTCTCGTTTGCTTCAAATGGATTGCTGTCAGAAATAACTTTTCCATCCAAAAGTCTTATGATTCTTGTCGAATATTTTTCAGCAAGGTCAGGGTTATGTGTGACCATAATAACCAAGCACTCTTTGGCAATTTCTTTGATTAATTCCATTATCTGGACACTGGTTTCGCTGTCAAGTGCTCCTGTCGGTTCATCTGCAAGGAGAATTTCCGGCTCGTTGACAAGCGCTCTTGCGATTGCCACTCTTTGACATTGCCCGCCAGAAAGTTGATTTGGCTTTTTGTTATATTCCCCTTTAAGTCCGACTTTGTCAAGGGCTTCTTTGGCACGCTTCACACGCTCTGCTTTTCCAACTCCGGAAATTGTCAAACTTAACTCCACATTTTCAAGAATGGTTTGATGTGGAATCAAGTTGTAGCTTTGGAAAATGAAGCCAATCCTGTGGTTGCGATACGAATCCCAATCTCTGTCCGTGTAATTTTTCGTGCTGACACCATCCACAATCAAATCGCCACTTGTGGAATGGTCAAGTCCACCAATAATGTTTAGAAGGGTGGTTTTGCCACAACCAGACTGGCCCAAAATGGAAACAAATTCGCTCTCTCGAAATTGAAGAGAAATTCCTTTCAAGGCTTCCACCTTTCCATTTCCCACTTTGTATTCTTTTTTTATTTCTTTTAATTCCAACATATTTTTCACCTTAATTATTATAAAAAATTTAAAATTTTCAAAAAACACCGAAAAAATCATTAAAAAAATCAAAAAAAATGCAAAAAAAATATGATTTTTAGGTATTTTTTTATAATTATAGCACAAGTAAAATAAAAATAAAAGCATTTTTAATCTTAAAAAAACAATAAAAAATATTTAAAAAAAATTAATTTATTATTTTTTGCACAGACGCTTTTAAACTTGACAAATTTTTTTCGTGTGTTATATATGAACTATTATAACATATTTATTGTGCTATATATACATATTAAAAATATTGAAAAATTGCACAAGGAGTTATTGATGTTAGAGATAAAAAACTTGGTGAAAAGATATGGAAATGCCGAACTTCCAACAGTTAAGGGTATTTCTTTTCAGTTAAGGATGGTGAAATTTTTGGTTTTCTTGGCTCGAATGGCGCAGGCAAAACCACAACAATAAAATGCCTTTGCGGAATTCTTCCGTTTGACGAAGGTGAAATTTTGATTGACGGAATTGATATCAAGAAACACCCATTTGAAGCAAAAATCAAAATTCAGGCACAAGTCGGAGAAACAATTTCCCAGCCTTTTGAAAATCACTGTTCAAACTGTCGAATATCTCTCTTTACTGCCAACAAGTTCAGAATTAAAAGACGGCATTCTCAATTTTGACACTTCAATGCAAGGAAACAACGACATTCTCAATATCTTATCGTTCGAAGCAATTGATGAAAATACCAAAACATACACCATTCTTCCAAAATTTGAAATTGTGGAAAAGATTGATTGGGAAAACCTTGGACTTTTGAGTTTTAAAATAAGTTTTGACCAAGAAAATTCAAAAAGAGAACTCTCCAAAGACCATAACAATGTTTCACAATACCTAAATCTCTTGATTGAAAATGAAACTGTCTATCTCTTCCTTGGTGGGTATGGAATTCAATGCAACAGGCATTTTGGCAAACGGTTCGACCATCACAACCATTGACTATATGTCAGAACAAGCCTTGATTGTCAAAGTTAAAAAAGCAGAAATAGTAAGCAATGAAAACGGCACTGCCAAAGTGAAAATTGTTGTGTCAAGATTTTTGAAAACAGGTGCAAGCATCATAGGTAAGCCTCTTCCTTCAGTCGACTCAATCTTGAATGGCATTGGACTTCCTTTCGGGCTTTATGAATATTCCTTCAATGTGACTGTCACCGCCTAAATTAAACTTAAAAATAACTCACAAAAAGTGAGTTATTTTTTTGTGGCAAAGTCCGCATTTTCAAAATATGATGATAATGTGCCAAGGAGGCACAGGCAATGCGTAATATTTTTTCGTTTGGCGACCCATATAATCCAACAATTTTAATCCGAGGCTCAACCGGTCCAACTGGGTCTGCCGGAGTTCGTGGGGCAACCGGCGCTACCGGTGCAACCGGCGTTTCTGAAAGCATCACCATTCAAAAAACCACCACTGGCACTCCTGAACAAGAAGCTTCTGTCATCGACCACGGCACTGGCACACAACACCTTTTGGAATTTGTTATTCCTCGTGGAAAGACCGGCGAAAAGGGTGCTGATGGCGAAAAAGGTGAGAAAGGTGATTCTGGTGACAAGGGTGAAAAAGGTGAGAAAGGAGAAAAGGGCGAAAAAGGCGAAATAGGTCCAACAGGTCCTGCCGCTTCTGAATGCTATTATTCAATGAAATACACCGGCAACACCGGCGCACACTACACCACACCAACAACCATCCTAAAAGCTCCAGTCGACAGTAACTATGTCACCTTCAATGACGAAAGTATCATCATCAATGAAGCTGGCTACTATGAAATATATATGTCCACAACCTGCGACACAAGCAAACTGGGCTCAACTTTGTATGGCGGAATAATCTTGACAATCAATGATGCTGACCAAGTAGATGGCGAATGCTTGATTCCAAACAGTAAGTATGCCGTTTTGTCCACTCGTCAAATTTTCCAACTTAAAAATGGCGATGTTTTAAAGGTGAAAAATGAAGGCGTCGCATATGGCACTGTCAATGGGCATCTGTATTTCCAAATCAAAAAATTGTATTTCTAGACCATAAAACATTTAAAACACTGCTTAACTAATTTAACTCATTACCTTAAAATTTGGATTATTTTGCGGTTTCATAATCGCCAAGAAAAAACCTGTGGTAATTTCCACAGGTGTTACATATGCCAAGTTTTTCCATTCTTTCTCGTTTGTCACTTGAAAGATTTTTTTATTTGTCTCCCTTGCCTTTAAAAATTTATCAATCCCCTGCCACCCAAGTTTCCATAAAAATAATGAAAGAATGAAAAAAATCTATAATTTTCCAAAATTGTTTCGTAAATCTCAAAATAATTTTGAGAAATCACTTGCAAAAAACAAAAAAATATGTATAATATATATTGCTGACAAAACCCTTGCCTTGTCAGATAAAATATATGGAGGTTTGGCTGAGCGGTCGAAAGCGGCGGTCTTGAAAACAAGTGGAATTGCGTTAGTTTATTTCCCTTTATCCTATCTCCAAATCACCGATAAATAGGCACTTTTAGAACATTTTTGTGTCTACCAAAAAATTTAGAATTTTAGGAATGTCTACCAAAATGTCTACCGAAAATTCTACCAAATGTTCAACAATTAAATACTTGGCATTTTGCACAAAATGTCTACCGTGGAGAGTTGGCTGAGCGGTCGAAAGCGGTGGTCTTGAAAACCATTGAAGTGAAAGCTTCCGTGGGTTCGAATCCTACACTCTCCGCCACATCAAAAGCACTATATATAGTGCTTTTTTCATTTATTTCATATATTTACATACTATATATTGATTTTTAAAAAGTTTAAAATTTAAACACAAAAATGCTAAATTTTGGCAAAAATAGGCAAAAAATGGGCTTTTTTCGCGGTAGACATTTTGGTAGACATCATCTATTTTTACGTCAAAATCCACCAGTTTCTTTTGACAATTTTTGTCTACCGCAAAAACCGACGCATTTTATTAAAAAATAGTTTACATTTCACTATCTTCGCATATTTCTTTAACCTTTTTTAACAGTCTACTTCTATACTCTTTTAAATCATTTTTATCATATTCACCAGAACAAAATAGTTCAACAATAAAGTCATTTGCTTCGTCAACAGATTTGATTTCTTTTAAGAATTTATGGTTATCTTCCAAGTCACTAAATCTTTTAGTTGCACCTAAATATCCAGTGTCAACATTCACATAGACTTTCACGGATTTTTCTTTTATAGGCTTTTCTATTTGATTTTCTTCCAAAATTTCTTCCACATTTTCGGGCGTTTGTTTATAGTCTAATTCAACAGTTGTGCTGTTATCTCTGTGTTTAACTTTGCTAATATATCTTGGCTTAGTTCCTGTAATTTTTTCATCTCGTCCACTTTCTTCAATTTCAAGTTCTTCCATTCCAAAAGCCTTGCTTATCACATTTGCAACTTTTGTTTTTGCTTTCGAGTCCAAGTGAGAATAGATGTTTGCTGTGGTTGTGTAAGATGAGTGTCCAAGCCATTCTTGAATTTCCTTCATCGCAACACCTTGTTCCAAAAGTAAACTTGCACAACTGTGTCTTAATTCGTGAAAACGAATATTTTTCAAGTTGTTTTTTCTTAAAATAATCTTAAAGTGAGAACTAACCGTTTCGGGATTTATTCTGTATCCTAAATCATCAACACAAATGTATTCATCATATTTGTGGCAATATTGTTTTCCATACATTTCCATATTTCGCTCTTGTTTCTTTTTAAGTTCCAACAATATATCCTTTATCTCTGGGATAAGGGGTAAGGTTCTAAAACTTGACGAATTTTTTAATCTATCCTTTGCAACGATGACGGATTTTCCATTTAATCTCGTTTGAATAACCGAATGTTTTAGTGTTATAGTATTTTTCTTAAAGTCTATACTATCCCATTTAATGCCCACCATTTCACTTCTACGTAAACCATAATAGGCGGTCATTTTGTAGATGTAGGCGTAGTTATCATCGGCAAGACAATCAAAAAATTCTTCAAGTTCTTCTTTGTTGTAGAATTGAGAAATGTGGATTGGACTTTTAGGCCTATCAATTCTATCTGCGGGATTATATGGAATTAAGTTTGCCTTAACTGCGCTTTGCAGACATTTACGAATATTAACGTGCAAATGCTCGCATTTTTGAACAGATTTAC